>NZ_CAJMYZ010000030.1:0-83260 GCF_905220155.1 Paraburkholderia sp. J7
CAAGACCGCGATAGACCCGTCGAACATTCTTAACAGCGGCCGCGTCGTCCCTTGAGCCACCAGGCGCATCTTCAAGCCCGTTCGCAAACTCAGTGGATACTTGAGACCAAAGAGACGCAGAACCGATTTGTCTTCCGCGAAATTCGGGCAAGGGAACGTGTCGACACCAACTCATTCGACGACAGTGAGAACTGCCATTCGTCGCGGAAATCACTTGGCGCTGGCTCTTTTGGCGGAGCGCATGCCATATGACCGATCCCCAGCAATAGCCACCTCGTTGGGGCTCAACTGGTAGGGCGCTCCGACCGCCGTACCAACATTCCATTTCATCACATTCAAAGCGCCACACCTGGTTATATCCGTCATTTTCTGTCGCGAGTGGAAACGGTTCACCAGGTATGACCGACCTAATGCGGCAATCTAGTGAAAATTTCGCGCAATCATGAAAATCAGCGGTACTACTGTCATTAGCGCCGAAAGTGCGAGCAATACAACAAGGGCGCGCGTCGTGGAAGCATTTTGTGTGTCGACGCCGGTTCCGTACACCCCAGGAAATGGGCTAATTAGTTTCTCCGGATCGATTCCGGTTCGCGTGGGATGAAATCGGTAGGACATAGCGTTCTCGGTCCTTCGGACAAAGCGCTGCATGGTAGAGAAATTGGCTTGAACTAAGGTCCAATGACTTCATGCGGCGGCGTCAAGGGAGCCCAGTGACGAACGAACAAGCCGGTGCGACAGGTAAAACATCTCTCCGGATTCCGTAACAGGTTTTCCCAAATCAGAACTTGTGATACGTGCTCAAACACTCACGCGACGACTTTGCCCGTTTTCAGCAAGCCAACCATCCGCTTCTCGTTAGCAAGAGCCTCGCCGCAGATATAGCCCCACGTAAGGTTCGGTCCAATTGTCGTTCCCGGTCCTATGGCGAACGTGCCAATCGGGTTCGCCATGGAGAGTCCGGCTGCGTACAGCCCAGGAATAACCGAACTGTCTTCCCTCAGTACCTGCCCGAATTCATTCGTCTGCGCACCGCCCTTCGTACCCAGAATCGATCGGTTGAACGGCGCTGCAACGTACGGCGGGCGATCTATTGGACCCAAAGCGTTGCCTTTACCGCCTGCCTTAAACTGCTCCCACTTGCTTTCACCGCGATGAAAATCGCGGTCACTTCCGTCCCGGCAGAAGCCGTTGTACCGCGCCACAGTCGCCTCAAGGGCGTCTTCGGGCAGGCCAATCTTGGCGGCGAGTTCACGAATCGTATTTGCCTTGACGAGCCAGTCGCGGCTTCGGCCAGAGTAGAACGCAAGCGGGGGCGCGCCCTTAAGCAAGCGGCTATCGGCAATTACCCACCCCGGCAAATTGACCGGCTGCCCCGTCTCGGGATCGCGACGATCAACTTCTACGCCAATATTGAAGTCGTATTCGCTGACGAAACGCTTCGCCGAACTGTTGACCACAATCGCATGCTTTTCGGCCTGAAAAATGATAGGCAGACCGTGAGGTTTACCCTCGTAGCGCGTCGGAATTGCCGGATATACGTTGGCCTGATCCATGTGTGCGAGTTTTCCGCCGATAGCGGCGACCATGCGCTGGCCATCGCCTTCATTGGTACTCGGACTACCAAGCCAGTCGAGTTTGCCCGGGAAGTACTCGTTCAGCATTTCCTTGTTCCACTCGAAGCCTCCGGACGCGATCACCACGCCTGACGTCGCTCGATAGCGCTTACGTCTGCCTCCAGACTCAAGTTCCAGACCGTCGACGCGTCCACCTTCGCCGGGCAATAGCTGCATGACGCGCGCGCCGGTCTCAATCTCGCAACCGTTATCGAGACACCCCTTCAGCAGGCCGGTAATAAGCGCACTTCCCTGCGCGCGGCTGCGGGAGAGCACGCGCCACGCAAGACGTGGAAGTACCCGAAGTGCGGCGCGCACAGGACTGTGGTACAGGTCGCCGTCATACACCTCCTGGTAGGTGAACAGGTGTGGCAACGTCGACGTGCGAATCTTCCCCGCATATCTGCCCACGATCCATTTGCTCAGCGGCTTGGGTGACAACATACGGCCCCGCTGTTTGCCGCCCTTGAGTTCAGGCACAACATCCGGCTCTTCGGTCAGCACGAACTCAAGCGGAGTGTTCGCTTCAATGAACCTCAAGGTCTGCGGTGCAGCGTAAGCGAACGCTTTCCACAGGTGATCCTCGGTTGCACTCCACCCTTTGGGCGCCGATGCGCGCATGTATTCGAGCGCCTCGTCAATAGAGTCCTTGAATCCTGCGGCCGCAGCGTGGTGGTTGGCTGGAATCCACGTACCGGAACCCGACATCGCGCTCGTCCCGCCGATGAACCGGCTCTTCTCGATCACCTTGACGCGCAATCCCCCAACACTCGCACGCAGCGCGGCCGAGAGGGCCGCCGAGCCTGAACCGACAACGAGCACGTCATACGATTCATCCCAGGTCTGCAAATCCTTCATTTCGATATCTCGTTTCATCGTTAGGCTCTACTACACGCGCCTTGGCGGCAAAGATTGGGGGGCGTCGGCCGAGGGCACTCGCGCGGAATCGTCAGCATGCTCAGCGCTCGCACTGATACAAACTCGCAGCGTACTTCTATAATTCACAACTGTATACATTTTTAAAAATCAAAATCCGCTGGGGACCAATTTGTCATGCTCCCAGATATGCCGCCCGGATTTCCGGTGAGGCAAGCAGTTCTGCTGCGGGGGCCTCGTGGACACACCTCCCCACTTCCAGCACGTAGCCCCGGTCGGCCAGTTTGAGTGCCGTACGGGCATTCTGTTCCACCAACAGGATAGTCACCCCGGTATCGCGCACTCTTCCAAGCACGGAGAAGATCTCACGAATGATGATCGGAGCGAGACCAAGGCTTGGTTCATCCAGAAGAAGCAGCTTCGGTTTGCTGATCAGCGCCCGACCGATCGCAACCATCTGTTGCTCGCCGCCGGAGAGCGTGCCGGTCAGCTGCGTGCGGCGCTCGTACAGCCGCGGAAAGATCTGGTACACAAAGTCCATGCTGTCCACGATCTCACGCGCCGGTCGCGTGAATCCGCCGAGCCTCAGATTCTCCGTCACCGTGAGCGTACCGAACACCCTACGACCTTCAGGTGACTGTCCGATCCCGAGCCTAACGATGCGGTCCGCTGTGGACTTGGTGATGTCCTTTCCGTCGAATTGAAGTTGCCCGGACCGCGGCTTAAGCAGACCGCTAAGCGCTCGCATGAGCGTCGTCTTACCCGCTCCGTTTGCGCCCAGTATTGCAACGACTTCGCCACGTTCCACCCGCAGCGAGACGCCTTTCAAAGCCTCGATCTGTCCATAGTTCACACGCAGATCCTTAACAGTCAGCAAGCTCATTGCATCGTCCTCATCGACTGTGCGGCAACCGGTTCGTCATCGTCCTGGCCCAAGTAAGCCTCAATCACCTGTGGGTTCGCACGGATCTCTGCGGGTGCGCCCTCTGCGATCATCTTCCCAAAATTGATGACCACGATGTGGTCGGTTACCGTCATGACTACGTTCATATCGTGCTCAACCAGCAGGACTGCGATGCCGTCCTTCTGAATTGAGCGAATGCTCTCGTTAAGCTCGGCTGACTCGCTATCATTGAGGCCAGCGGCAGGCTCATCAAGGATCACGAGTTCCGGCTTCGCGATGAGGGTCCGTGCAAGCTCGATTCGCCGTTGCGTGCCATAGGGTAACGAGGTGGCATTCTCATGCGCCACTTTGGCCAGGTTCATGCGTTCGAGCATCGCAAAGGCGCGCTCCTTCAACCTTCGCTCCTCGGCCCGCTGAGCAGGCGTGTTAAGGAGCCCTTGCCACCATCGCTGCCGGATGGAAAGGTGAGCACCGGCAGCTACGTTCTCGAGTACGGTCATGTCCGAGAAGAGGCGAACGGTCTGAAACGTGCGTCGAATACCAAGTGCCGCGATCCTGTCAGGGCTTTGACCAGTGATCTGTGCCCCCTTCCACCTAACCTCGCCGTCCGTTGGGGTGTAGATGCTCGTGATTAGATTGAAGACTGTCGTTTTCCCGGCACCGTTGGGCCCAATCAAGCCAACTACTTCACCACGACGAATCTTGAAACTCAGGTTATCTACTGCGCGCAGTCCACCGAAGCTGATGCCCACTTTGTCCAGCACGAGGATCTCCTCACGCTTCTCACGTACCATGCTGTTGGTAGTTTTCATTTTGCGCTCCTACGGCTCGGCCAAATGCCCTGCGGACGAGCAACCATCACTGCGATCATTGCGGCACCAAAGACAAAATAGCGGTACTGTGCGAGTCCTGAGAATACCTGCGGGACGACAAACATCAGCGCTGTGCCAAGCAACACGCCGGGTATCGATGCCTGTCCCCCAACGATCACAATTGCGAAGAGCGTGACAGAGTCCGCGAACTGGAACGAACCCGGACTGACCCCTGACAGTTGCATGGCAAAGAAGGATCCAGCAAATCCGGCGACTGCAGCGCCGAGTGTGAAGGCCCCTGTTTTGTACCAGCGTGCTCGCACACCCACGGTTACAGCGGCCAGTTCGTCATGCTTTAGATAGGTGAACGCCCTTCCAAGTGCTGACCGCTCGAGGTTGACAACCAGGAGAAGGACAGCTGCCATGGCAATCCAGGTCATGTAGAAGATTGCATTCTGGCTGGCTAACGAGTAGCCCATGATGGTCGGTGGAGTAACGCCAAAGATACCATCCGCGCCTCCGGTCAATCCAACCGGATCATTCTTCAGTGCTAGAACAAAAATCGCGTTGAACCCCAGAGTTACAAGAAGAAGATAGTCTCCGCGTAGTCTCACTATTGGCGCCGAAAGGATGGCGCCCACAAGTGCGGACGCCAAAACGGCGAACGGGATTGTCCAGAAGACCGACCACCCGTACGTCACGTTAAGCACCGCCGTAACGTAGGCCCCAATACCAAAGTAAACGGTGTGGCCCATGTCATACATGCCTGCGCGCCCTAGAACGATGTCCTGCGACAGTGCGACCATCGCGTAAATCGCAAAAACACCACCGATTGTGACCCACGACGGCGAGAGGAACACAGGAATGAGCAAACCGATCGCCCAAAGACTTACGCCAATGAGTTTTCCTCGCGCCGTCCGGTCACCGAAGTCTACCGTTGACGTGCTACTCCCTTCAATTTCCGGTACCAACACGCGCTTGCTGTTTTGTTGCATCATGTTCACCTCAGACTTTGTTCGCGACGCGTTCGCCAAGCAAACCGGACGGTCGGACAATCAGAATCAGGATAAGCAATCCGAACGTGATCGCGTCCTGCCATGAGCTCGATATGTAGCCGGCACCAAACGCGTTCACAAGCCCCAGCAGGAGCCCCCCCAACATCGCGCCGGGGATGTTTCCAATGCCGCCCAGAATTGCAGCAATGAACGCATTCAGTCCATACGACCATCCCATCGTGAAATAGGCTTGGCGATAATAGAGACCAATAAAGAGGCCACCGACCGCGCCAAGCGCCGGTCCGATCAGAAAAACCAGACTGATCACGCGGTTCACGTTAATACCCATCAGCCTCGCCGCGTCCTGGTCGATAGCCGCCGCCCGGATTGCGGTACCAAGGCGAGTGTGATTAACGAATACATGAAGTGCGAACATGAGGAGCACCGCGCCTGCGATAATCAACACCTGCACAGCACTGACCGACGCACCACCAAGGACCCAGCGGGTGTCGGGCAATACATCAGCCGGAAATACCCGAACGTTAGGGCCCCAGATCAGCATCATCCCGTTTTCGATAAGCATGGATGCGCCAAGCGCTGAAACCATCGGAGAGAGGCGATTCGCATTGCGCAAAGGGCGATATGCGATACGTTCGAGCAGCATGCCGCATATGGCAACGACGATGACGGCGACAATGAAAGCCAAGACGAGCATAAGAATGGGATTACTCAAGGCGCCGAGCACGCCGCCCCCGAGTAAAGTTAGGCCAATAAAGGCGCCCATCACGCAAAGGTCGCCATGCGCGAAATTGATCAGACGCATCACGCCATACACCATCGTGTACCCAAGCGCTATAAGCGCGTAGATTCCGCCTATGGTTAGGCCATTAACGGCTTGCTGCCAGATGAAGTCCATGATTTCGTTTCCAGAAACGTCGAACCAACACCAATGAAAATCCGCCACACCCTGCCAAGCAGAATGTGGCGGATAGACTCAATTCTTGGCGGTTTGATCGAGGGGGTACACCGTGCGGTACTGCGCAGTCGCGGTCATTTCGGCGGCCGCAAACGGGCTTCCAACACGCTCACCCTTTTCGTCAAAACCGAAGCGCCCCGTCAGTCCGTCAAAGGACTTCATGTTGTGCATCCAGTCCACCAACTTCGTCGAATCCGTGCTCTTCGTAGCTGTCACAGCGGCAAGTATGATCCGCAATCCGTCGGCGTTCGAGAACGTGTAGACACTAGGCGGCGTGGATTTGTAGGTATCTTTGTATTGCGCCAGAAATTCCTTTGCGATCGGATACGGCAAACTCTCCGGGTCAGGGGTATTGATGATCACCGCGCCCTCCGCCGCCTTTCCGGCTATCTTCGCGAACGACGTGTTCTGGTTCGCGTCGCCACCTACGAATACTGCGGGCAAACCTAGTTGCACCATCTGGGCACGGATCAGGCCACCATCGGAGTAATAGCCCGAGAAGTAGAGTACGTCGGGGTTCTCAGACTTTATTTTCGTGAGAATCGGTGTGTAATCCTGACTACCTGCAGTTATAAACCCGGTGAATACGACGTTTCCGTTGTTCGCCTTGATCGCCTTGGCGACACCATCACCCAGGCCGCTCGAAAAGCTTGAGTGATCGGACAGCACTGCGATGCGCTTGTACTTCTTATGCCTCACAAGATAGTCTGCAGTAAACCCGGCTTCAGCGTTGTTCGGTGGCGCGTTACGGAAGAAGGTCTTGTACCCTCGCTGCGTGAGATCGTCGCTGCTTGCGTCCGACGTCACGATGACGTTCGCGGAAGTGTAGATCGGTGCCGCGGCAAGCGTGGCGCCACTCGTGTAGCTCCCGATGACGGCGAGAACTCCCTCGTTCACAAGCTTGCGTGCACAGATGGCGGCTTGCGCGGCCTTCCCTTCATCATCGCAGGTCACAATCTCGAGCTTGCGCCCAAGCGTCCCACCGGCGGAATTGACCTGCGACGCGATCAGCTTGACGGCATTTTCGATTCCCTGACCTTCAGCAGCGTATTCGCCAGTGATCGGTGCCTGGACTCCGATCTTGATCGTTGATTGCGCGAACGCGGAACTCGTTGCCGCGATCGCGGCGCCGAAAACCACGAACTTCAGACGGGCAGTGCTCATGTTTGATTCTCCGGATTTGATCGAAGCGAAAGTCGTGCGGTCCCTGTCTGGATAACCCTCGCAGGCATGCGCACTCAGCTGTCTGGGTTCCCCGTCCTCGCAGAGTGCCCTCAAAACTGATCCCGGCGATGACACTGTGACGTGCGGTCCCTTCTCGATGCGTGTAACGACGCTTCTCGTACACACATGTGTCGACACTATCATCGACAATTTATTGATGCAAATGCTCGTTTCACCCAATGCAAGGCGCCGTCCCTGGTCTGCGGTTCACGGTTGACCTGATGGGGAGAAAATTCGCGCCTGCAATCGATGCACGACGTGCACAACGCCGTAGCGGCATCGCGTGAGAGGACGCATGCCAGATCAGAGTTCTTTAGACATTTACGCAATGCGCAGGCACGCCAGTTCCAGGCTGCACGTGCCACGCTGGCGACAGGTCAATGCGTTCATTCCCAGAACAACCGGTCTTCGTTACACTGCGGGGCGGAAGCCGCCGCGAACAGCGCCGCCCCGAATATTGATTCGTCGTACTACAAAATTCAATTTCAAACCGAAAGCCGTTTCGAAAAAGACTGTAGACTTGGTAGTCGCGATTCGCATACCAGTCGGGAAACCCCGCAACTTCCCTGCGGCGCCTTTTCCCCGTTAGACGGTGAAGAGCCTGCCATGTTGCGGAAGCGAATCCTTCACGCCGCCAAGTCGCAACGCGTGCCATGCCATTGCATGGTTACTAGACGTCACCGGTTTTCCGAGCTCCCGTTCGATTGCCGCAACGTTATCGGCAAGGCGCAGCGAGGTGCACGAAACGAAGACGGCTTCAACGTCGTCATGCCGGCCGATCTCGAGAATGGCATTGCGCACCGACTCTGCGTCGATCCTCGCGACCTCGTTATCGTCTGAATGCTCGAAGGAACCCATCTGGACAACGTCGATGCCACGCGCGCCGAGATAGTCGCGCATTGATTCGTTAATCTTTTTTACATACGGTGTCAGCAGGGCGATCCGACGCGTGCCCAACGTTTCAAGTGCGACCCGAGCTGCTGTGATCGGCGTGGTGCACGCTGCGGTCGGGCGCACCTCCCTGATGCGTTCGATCACCCGCTCTTCGCCCAGAACCATTGACGCGGAAGTACACCCGAACGCCACCACATCGAGACGTTCGCCAGGTCGGATGACTGCGGTGCCGGGCGCAATTAGCCCGTCCATCTCACGCAGCGTCTCAGGAGTGATATCAGCGGAGTTGAAGATACGGCTCTCGTAAAAGCCAACCCCGTCGATCGCGAGCAGCTTGCGCCACTCGTATTCAATCGTGTGATCGGTGGCGAGCACGACGAGACCGATTGCAGTTCGATGCGACACACCGCCATCGAGCGAAAAGGCCAGCTTGACGTAGCGCTCTTCCAGTTCAGTGCTTTCCATATGGCTATCTCCATCAGGAGTTGTTTTGACTGCCGCCGGCCGCAGATCTTCATCTGCTTTGCCGGCGGTCTTTTGCTGACTACTCTGGTCGCCTTTGCGACGATAGACCCCGACTCCTCCGTCAGACCGCTGCGATGACGCCGATTTCGACCGTATATTGCGGGAATGCCAATTTCGATTCGACGCATGCGCGGGCCGGTGCATTGCCTTCCGGCACCCATGCATCCCACACTTCGTTCATTTCATTGAACGTTTGATGGTCCGCAATCCAGATGCTCGCCGTCAGGATCTTGGTCTTGTCCGAACCCGCCTCTTCCAGCAGACGGTCGATCTTGGACAGGATCTGCTGCGTCTGACCTTTGACGTCAGCGCTCGGGTCGCCAGCAACTTGCCCCGACAGGAACACGAATCCGCCGTGTACAACGGCCTGGCTCATACGGTTGGAACTGGCGAAGCGTTTGATCTGCATACATCCTCCTGGGCAGTGGTAGTGAAAGTGTGAGGTAGCCTAACCACATAACACACCATTGTCGACACTTTAAAAATCATAAATGCTTACTTCGGACACGCGGCGACGTGCAAACCTATACCCGGCGGCCTTCGGGCGGACATTTCAGGGAAAACCCGGGTAGATATGCCGACGCAAATCGAAGCCAACAATGATTGCATTTGCTATTTTTTCAATATACATTACTGTCGACACTTGTGACGAAACCGCTCGAGGAGCGGGGTTTCCCGCGTCGGCAGGAGATCAATTCCGTGCTTCGCTATGGCAGTCAAAGTCGAGGGAAGCAGCGCTTGCCTGTACATCAGCAAGACTGCTTCGTACCGGTCAAGCAACAAAAATTTGAGGGTCTCATGAGGGTTATAGTGCTTGGAGGCGGTGTGGTCGGCGTGACCACTGCATACCAACTGCAGAAAGATGGACACGAAGTCGTCGTCCTTGATCGGCAGTCCGTAACTGCTGGCGAGACGAGCTGGGGGAACGCAGGCATGGTCGCGCCCGGGCACTCGTTCGTATGGTCTTCGCCAAAGGCGCCGATGACCCTGCTCAAATCGCTCGTACAGAAAGATCAGGCCCTGCGTTTCAAGTTCTCCACTGACCCACGGCTGTATACGTGGTCGTGGCTTTTCCTGTTGGAGTGCACGGCAGAGAAGGCACGCCGCAACACGCTCTTGAAGCATCGACTTGCGGCCTACTCGCAATCGATCCTCCAGGAGGTCATCCGCGAGGATCCGGTTGACTACGATCGCAACGACCGCGGCATCATCTATTTTCACCGTAGCCAGGAAGCGCTTGATCGGGGGGTAGCGCAGATGAAATTGCTGGAGTCTGACGGACAGATCATCAAGGTGTTGACGCGTGACGAGGTGATCAGACTCGACCCTTCACTTGCTTCTGCTAAAGACGAAATTGTCGGCGCGATCCACTGCCCTACAGACGAAACAGGCGACCCGGCAAAATTCACCCGCCTGCTCAGCGCGAAAGTGGCGGCGCGCGGTGGCGTGATCATGACTGACACTCATATCCGTGGGATTGAGACGTCCGGCGACAAAGTAACGGGTGTCCGCACTGACAAGGGATCGGTTCACGGAGACGCGTATGTCCTTGCGCTCGGCAGCTATAGCCCAATTCTCGCGCGCCAGATAGGCATCCGGCTCCCTATCTACCCGGTAAAGGGCTACTCCCTGACCATACCGATCGAAGATTGCCCTCGACCGCCAAATGTTGCGGCGGTCGACGAGCACAACCTGGTCGCATTCTCGCGCTTCGGGGATCGCATCCGGGTCACAGCGACAGCAGAATTTGCTGGCTATGACACCGGCCACAAGCCATCCGATTTCGCGTTCATGAAACGCGTTACGCAGGAACTCTACCCCGACGGTGGGAACTATGATCGTGCAGAAATGTGGGCTGGCCTGCGCCCAATGACACCAAACAACTTGCCGTTCTTTGGTCGTAAAAAGTACCAAAACCTCTTTCTGAACACGGGACACGGACACATTGGCTGGACAATGTCCCATGGCTCCGCGCGCATCACCGCCGATCTGGTGGGCGGACGCACGCCAGCCATTCCCATGGACGGGCTGACGGCTCCGTGACGAACGCGCCTCGACTCTTGCAGCTACATATAAACCGGGCTCGGTAGCAGCCGCGGTTGAGCTTACGGCGAGCGCCGATGCAGAATGCGCAGCGTGCACCGTTGCCGGCGCGGCAAGGTGTTCCTTGCCGCGCCGAGAAGCGCGCCGACCGGAACTACGGGAAATAACTGATTAACGCTGCAAGACTCGCGCCATGCTCCTGAGATAGAATACAGTCTTGCCGACACTTTGCTTGTGTGCACCCGCTCAGCGGGCCCACGCTCCATTCACCGTCGCGACTGATGCGTCCCGATTCCGAGGGAAGCAACGTGGGTGTCGGCCGACGGATCAATTGGTCCTGCTGCCTTTGGCATCGGGAAGGAACTCTTGGAATATGGCAGGCTACTCGTCCTTGCTGCGGGATTCGCGACCACGCGTGCGCGAAACCAACGCGCCTAAACGTACCGGGGTCACGGTCAATGACCTTTATGACCAGCTTAAAGAGATGGCAGTTTTGTATACGATTCGGCCTGGAGAAAGAGTCAATGAACTCGAACTCGCCGAAAAGTTTGAGGTGAGCCGAACTCCCTTGCGCGAAGCCCTGAACCGGCTGGTCGCGGAAAATCTCCTGACGTTTGTACCAAACCGCGGATTCTTTGTCCGCGAACTCAATCGCCAGGACATATTCGATCTGTTTGAACTTCGCCGCAGTATCGAGGCCTCCGCGGTGCAACTCGCCGCCGTGCGCGCCGATGTCAAGGATATTCGCGCCCTAAGGAAGTTCTGGAAGGACGTCATGAAGAACAAGGCCGAACTGGCTCCCGCTACGGAGCTGGTTCGCCGCGACGAGGAGTTTCATGTTCGCCTCGTCGCGCTATCCGGCAACAACGAGATGGTCCGTACGCTTTACGGGATCAATGCAAGGATCCATTTCGTCCGCTGGGTCGACATCGAGCAGCGGGGACACGACGCTTTTTCCGAGCACCTTGAAATTCTCGACGCTCTCGAATCCCGAGACGCCACCCGCTGCCGGGAGTTGATGGAAGGACACGTCACCTCGCGCATGGAGGAGATCGCCAAGGTGGTTGACGCGGGAGTGGTAAAGCTCTTTTCGCGCGGATAGTGACTGAGAGGAACCCACCGGCGTATTGGCCTGAGGGTTCCCGCTAACGAGTGCGCAGACGCCCTTCACATTGGAGGCGCCGAAGGTTCAAAGGCGCTGGAAGATTGCAGCGATGCCTTGGCCACCTCCAATGCACATCGTTACCAGCGCGTAACGACCGTTGACACGCCGCAGTTCATGGATTGCCTTCGTCACGAGGATCGCGCCCGTCGCCCCAATGGGGTGCCCTAGCGAGATGCCCGAGCCGTTGGGATTGACCCTCTCCCGATCGAAGCCTAATTCCCTGGAGACTGCGCAGGCCTGCGCAGCGAAGGCTTCATTTGCTTCGATCACGTCAATATCCGACAGCGATAGTCGTGCCTTCGCGAGTGCCACCTTCACCGCCGGCACCGGGCCTATTCCCATGAACGCCGGTGCAACGCCCGCGTGTCCGTATGCCACGAGACGTGCGAGCGGTGCGTGGCCATCGCGCTCCGCGGCGGCCGCGGACGCGAGAACTACCGCTGCCGCACCATCATTGAGGCTGGACGCGTTTCCGGCTGTCACCGTTCCGTTAGCAGAAAATGCTGGCTTCAGCTTGCTGAGATCTTCCGGGACGATACCCGCGCGTACGTGTTCGTCCGTATCGAACGCAGTCATGCCGCTCCTGGTTCGGACAGCGACAGGGACAATCTGCGATTTGAAGTACCCGTTTTCAATTGCCGCCGCGGCTCGCAAATGGGACTCCAGAGCAAGCTGGTCTTGCTGCTCGCGTGAGATCGAGTATTTAGCCGCAACGTTTTCGGCCGTCTGCCCCATGTGGTATTGCTCGAACGGGTCCGTGAGCGCACCGACCATCATGTCGACAACCTTGGCATCACCCATACGCTTACCCCAGCGCGCATCGAGCATCGAGTACGCCGCACGCGACATGCTTTCCGCGCCGCCTGTTACGGCATACTCGGAATCTCCGAGCAGGACGGACTGTGCGCCGGAGATGACGGCTTGCAGACCCGATCCGCACAAGCGGTTGACCGTCAGAGCGGAGGATTGTTCAGAGAGTCCCGCATCAATCCCTGCCACGCGCGCGAGATACATATCCGCTGGCTCGGTATGAATCACATTGCCGAATACAATCTGGCCAACCTTGCCGCCCTCCAGTGAAGCCCTGCTGAGTGCCTCGCGCACGACCAGCGCACCGAGTTCTCGAGGGGCCACACCGGCAAGCGATTTTCCATAGTCACCTATTGCCGTTCGAACGGCACTGAGGACCACTACTTCGTTAGACATGTGTTCTCCTTGCGCGCGAACGCGCCTTTCAAAACCAAACTCAGGTGTAAAAATTGGTCCCAGCCCGAGGTCAAAGGGAGCTGACGAGGTGTCCACCGTCGACGCTAACGACTGAACCGTTCATGAACGACGAAGCATCCGAGGCCAATAGCAGGAGAGGCCCGTCCAGTTCCTCAAGCCGACCGAGTCGCCGGAAGGGAATGCGTTTGATGAGCTGCTGCCCCGCCTGCGTCTCGAAAAACTCCTTGTTCAAGTCTGTCTCGAAATAACCCGGTGCAATGGCATTCACGCGGATCCGGTATCGTGCCAACTCAAGCGCGAGTGCCTTGGTCATCTGAACGACACCAGCCTTGCAGACCGTGTAGGCAAGCACCTGCTGTGCAACACGCAGTCCAAGTATGGAAGCGATATTGATAACGTTTCCCGATCTTTCCATCTGCGCAAGTCGTGTGGAAAATGCCTGTGTCACTCTCCACACGCCGCTAAGATTCACGTCCAGTGTTTTGGACCAGGACTCTCCATCTACCTCCAGCGAGGGGCCGTGGTGGGCAACCCCGGCGTTGTTGATCAGTACATCGAATGTACTGAATCGCTGGCGCACGGCATCCAGGCATTGTTCAACGGAATCCGCGTCCGTTACGTCAAGCTCAAACGCCTCCGCAATCTGACCTTCACCTCGGATTGCGGCTGCCAGCCCGTGCCCAAGCGAAATCCTGCGACCACACATTGCAACGACACAACCCTGCTCGGCTAAAGTGCGCGCGAAGTGAAGCCCCAACCCACTGAATGCGCCCGTAACGATGACCACTTTTCCCGCGACATCAAACCTGCTATTCATGTCTCCTCCAAGCCTATCCATACCTTAAAGAAGGCTGAACACTACGCGACCTGCTTCAACTCGATCACCGAGTGACCTGTAAGCTGCGCGAGCGCGTTTTTCCACTCGACGTCAACCGCCGTGAAGTTGCGTTCCTTGACATGCCCAAATCCGCGGATCTTTTCCGCGATCGATGCCGCCCGGAGTGCCGCCTGATAGTTACGGGAATTCCCACTGCGAAGAATCTCGCGAACTGTATCTTCGTATCGCGTGATCAATTCGCGTTCCATACGGCGCTCTGCGGTATAGCCGAACACATCAAGAGGCGTTCCTCGCAGGACTTTGAGCTTTGACAGCACCTTGAACGCTGGGAGGACCCACGATCCGAATTCCTTCTTGCGCGGCTCCCCGGTTAAGTCGTCCTTTCGCGAAAGCAACGGCGGCGCCAAGTTGAACGCGATGCGGAAATCTCCTTCAAATTGCTGCTTGAGGCTTTCGATGAACTCTGGCGACGAATGCAGGCGCGCTACCTCGTATTCATCCTTGTAGGCAAGAAGCTTGAAATAGTTGCGAGCGACGGCACGCGCGATCGCATCCTGTTCTGGGAAAACCCGCCGCTCCCATTCCCGCACCTCCGAGACTAGCGACCGGTAGCGCTCGCCGTAGGCCGTGTTCTGATACTGCGTAAGGAACGCGACGCGACGAGTGATCAATTCCTCGAGCGTTTCAGAGACTCGAAGCGACGGACGAACTGGCCTTGCTGCGACGAGCGCCCGCTCCGCCGCGCCCGGAGACAAAGCCGCCCTCCGTCCCCACACAAACGCATCCTTGTTCATCTTGACGCCAGCGCCGTTCAACTCGATGGCTGCATTGATGGCTTCGGCACCTATCGGAACCAGTCCGCGCTGGTACGCATATCCGAGCATGAACATGTTGCCCGCAATGCTGTCGCCAAAGATATTGACCGCATAGCGAGTCCCATCGACAAACTCAACACACTCGTCACCGACCGCATCAGTGATACCCTTTCGGAGTTCGGCCGACGGAAATTTGAGGTCGGGGTGTCTCGTGAACTCTCCTGTCATCACTTCGTGCGTATTCACCAGCATGCGCGTCGCGCCTTTGCGGGTCGTCGCTAATGTCTTGCGGCTTGCCGCAACGACCATGTCGCATCCGAGGACCGCATCGGCACCGCCGGCCGCAATACGGATTGCCTTGATCGCGGCCGGATTCTTGCCAAATCGCAAATGAGACCAGACTGAGCCACCCTTCTGTGCCAGCCCTGCCATATCGAGAATGCCGCACCCCTTTCCTTCCAGGTGTGCGGCCATTCCGAGAATGGCGCCGATAGTCACAACACCGGTTCCACCTACACCAGTCACAATGATCGAGTAGGCACGTTCGTCGAGCGAAGGCAGATTCGGCTCGACCAGCGCGGGAAAGAGGCCAACGTCCGGGTCCACAGCACCCGCCTTGCGCAGGTTTCCGCCGTGTACCGTGACGAAACTTGGGCAAAAGCCGTTCTTACACGAATAATCCTTGTTGCAAGACGACTGATCGATTTCGCGCTTGCGCCCAAACTCTGTCTCGAGCGGCACCAGCGATACGCAGTTCGACTTGACCCCGCAATCACCGCAGCCCTCGCAGACGAGGTCGTTTATGACGTAGCGCTTTGCGGGATCGGGGAACTGCTTGCGCTTGCGTCGACGTCTCTTCTCAGCGGCGCACGTTTGGTCATACACGAGTACAGATACGCCCGGCACATTCCGGAGTTCTTCCTGTAGCTTCTGCAGCTCCTCCCGGTGGTGGATCGTCACGCCCGGCGCCCAGTTAGTCTCTGGCGAATACGTCGACGGTTCATCGGAGACAACCGCAATGCGTTGGACGCCTTCTGCGTGAACCTGTGCAGCAATTGTCATCGGATTCAACGGTCCGTCATGACGTTGCCCCCCCGTCATCGCGACCGCATCGTTATAGAGGATCTTGAACGTGATGTTCGTTTTTGCGGCAATCGCAGCACGCACCGAGAGCAGACCTGAATGGAAGTACGTGCCATCTCCCATATTCTGGAACATATGTTTGCGCCGGGAGAACGGCGCCTCTCCGACCCATGCCATACCTTCGGCACCCATTTGGGTATAACCGAGCGTATTTCGGTCCATCGTCTGCGCCATCCAGCTGCAACCGATACCTGCGTACCCTTTGCTGCCTTCGGGCAAGACGGTCGAAGAATTGTGCGGACATCCACTGCAGAAATAGAAGCTGCGCAGCATTGCTTCCGGTGCGAGCTCGACAGCGTTCAGTTCCTTGAGAAAGGCGACCCGTTCAGCCACCGTCGCGTTACGATCAATGGTCGCTACACGCTGTCCGAGTGCGATCGCGATCTGCACTGAATTCAACGACATTTCGACGGCGAAAAGTTTCCTCCCCTCTTCATCGCATTTGCCAATGACAACCGGCGCGTCCGCGGTGTTGTAAAGAATGTCCTTGATCTGTGATTCGACGAGGCTCCGCTTTTCCTCAACAACAATCAGTAGATCGAGGCCACGTGCGAACTCGCGGATACCTTCCGGTTCCAGGGGCCACGGGCACGCAACCTTGTAGATTGCGACGCCCATGGCAGCGAGATCGGCTTCGCTGATGTTGAGATCGTCGACTGCCTGAAGAACATCAAGGTAACTCTTGCCGTGCGTGACAATGCCAATCTTGGCGTTCTCGCCTCCGAGTACGACCCTGTCGAGCCCGTTGGCGCGGACGAATGCCCGGACTGCATCCAGCTTGTAGTTGTGGAGCCGATACTCCTGTTCCTGGGGCGTATCCGGCTGCCGGAGATTCAGACCTCCCTGCGGCAGAACGAAGTCCGCTGGTACTACCGGCGCCACGCGTTCGAGGTCCACGTCGATCGCTGCCGAGGCGTCGGCCGTGTCTTTTACGCATTTCAAGCCGACCCAGCATCCCGAAAAGCGTGACATGGCCCAGCCGTACAAACCATAATCCAGAATCTCCTGGACACCACTTGGACTCAGGACTGGAATCGACGCGTCAAGAAGGGCGAATTCAGACTGGTGGCAGGTCGTGGAAGACTCACATGTGTGATCGTCCCCCATGAGAAGAAGCACGCCCCCGTTGCGGGAACTCCCCGCCAGGTTCGCGTGGCGAAACGCATCGCCACTGCGATCGACACCCGGCCCTTTCCCGTACCAGATAGAAAACACGCCGTCGTATGCGCCGTCCCCATCAACTTCAGCTTGCTGGGTGCCCCAAACTGCCGTCGCAGCAAGATCCTCATTCACGCCCGGAACGAACACGACGTTGGCATCTGCCAGAAATTTCCTGGCTTTGCCAAGCTCAGCGTCGTATGTCCCGAGCGGAGACCCCCGATAGCCCGAGATATAGCCGGCAGTGTTCAGACCATTCGACTTGTCGCGGCGGTGCTGCATAAGCGGCAGCCGGACAAGCGCCTGAACGCCAGTCAAAAAGATGCGCCCAGATTCGAGTGCGTATTTATCGTCGAGCGAAACTTTTCGCAGTGTCACAATTGCTCCTTCGCCGTTCAGGCGTGATGCGCGTCCCAGTTCCACATATCCGCTCCGCGTTCAAGGAGCGCCTTGGCAACGACCATCTTGTGGACTTCAGATGCGCCATCGACGAGACGGGCCTGGCGCGCGTAGCGGTACATCCATTCGAGGAGCGTGTCTTTTGAATAGCCCTTAGCGCCATGCAACTGGATCGCCGTGTCAATCACCTGATGTAGCGTTTCGGAGGCCGCGATCTTCGCCATCGAGATCTCAGGGCGCGCGAAATCGCCTTGATCGAGATACCAGGCTGCTCGCATCGTCAGCAACCGCGCGATATCAAGTTTCATTGCAGCGTCTCCAAGCATCCACTGGACGCCCTCACGAGCAGCGAGAACCTCTCCCCCGGCCTTCCGGAAGCTCGTGTGGCCTACAGCCAGTTCAAGCGCTCGCCTCGCCATGCCGTTCCAGCGCATGCAATGAGTCAGGCGCGCCGTGCCAAGACGGATTTGCGTCGCCTTGAGTCCATCGCCGATTTCCATCAGTCGCTGCTCATCTGAAACTTCGAGTCCATCGAACTCAAGTTCGCAGTGACCGCCGTGCTCTTCGGGACCCATGATCGGAATCCGGCGCACAATTCGCCAGCCTGGATCGTTGGCGTGAAACAGGAACGCCGACAGGCCTTTGCGCGAATCGTGCGACGTGCGGGCAATGACAATGAAGTGCTTTGCTGTCGCACCGCCGGTGATAAACCACTTACGACCACGAATGATCCATTTGTCGCCGGCACGTTCTGCCGTGGTGATCATCATCGAGGGGTCGGAGCCTGCACCGGGTGCGGGTTCCGTCATCGCGAAGGCGGACCGCACCTTGCCATCAATGATCGGCTGCAGCCAGCGATCCTTTTGTGCGGGGGTGGCGACTTTGTTCAGCAGGATCATGTTTCCGTCGTCCGGCGCCGCCGAATTGAATACGACCGGACCGAAGATCGACCGATTCATTTCCTCGTAGCAAATCGCCATCTGCGCGATCGACAGTCCGCCCCCGCCACGCTCCCGCGGCATCTGCAAGGCCCAAAGGCCTTGCTCACGTGCCGTCTTCCGCAACGTCACGAGCAGATCCTCCGATATGTTTTCGTGTTCGTCGTAAGACTCACGCTTTGCCTCTAGGGGCAGGAGCGTGGTGTCGACAAATGCGCGGATGCGATCTCGAACATCACGCGTCGATGCGTCAATCGAGAAGTCCATGGTAAGTCAGCCTGTCGGAGAGTTTTTAGAATTGCTCGAGCATGCGCGGGTTGTCGACGGCGAGTTCGTGGAGCAAACCCACCCGTACGTGGTGCAGGAGAGCAGCGCGCATAGGGCCGTTTGAGTCGAACTGTCCGTCGCGAATGGCCTGAGTCAATGTATGACCGTCGAACGTCAGGCACCCCGCTTTCACCGCGCTATCGCAATGCGTCGATGTGAATTGACGTTCCACGATCCGCAAGGCGTTTGCGATCATTAGACAGTTGTATCGGTCCAGCCCAGACAGCACCGGAGTAATTGCGTTTGTCAGCGTCTCCCGCGCCTCAACAAGCAGGTCCATCGCCATTTCTGTGCGATTCCTCATTAAATCTCCATGAGTTTCATTGCCTCAAGTACAAGACCGGAAACAAGGCGACCCGAAAGCGCGAGTTCGAGGCTCCGCTGGGCGCCTGAGATGTGTCGCGCCTCCTGATGCAGAGCGATCACCGCCCATTTGATCTGGGCGAGAGCCTGCCAGTCGACGAGCTCAGATGCATCGACGTGCCGCCCCGTTGAATGTCTGTATCCGTCGAGGAAGCTCTGCAGTGATCCGACGCCGCCGCCGCCCATATCAAATCGACCGAATCGCCAGCATGGAGCGGTGAACCAGCCAATGTCCTCAAGTGGGTGCGACCATCCGGAGAATTCCCAGTCTAGGATGGCCGATACGCGCCCTTTATCGACCATGTAGTTGCCGGTTCTATAGTCACCGTGGGCGAAAACGGCTTCAGTTTCCCGGCCAAGTCGCGCTTCCAACTCGCGGAGACACACTTCAGCACCGAGATGAGGTTCGGGCAACTCGTCTAGTTGCCTGCGGATGTGCTGGATCGACGCCAAGGCGGTTGCCGAAGGTGGCACACCAAAGACGGGCGTTATATCGACTGCCGGAACACGATGTATTACTCCCAGGAGTTCCCCAAGTTCGTGTGCAAGCGCCTCCCGATCAGGAACCGCGTTGTCCTTCACGAGTACGTGACCCGCAGTCTCGCCCGATACAAACTCGAGAATAAAGAACGGTTTGCCGATGACGGACCGGTCTTCGCATAGACCATAGGGACGCGCAACGCGGGCCCCATGAGAGTAGGCCAAGGAATAGCGAGCGTACTCCTCGGGTCTTGAACAACTCGTAGGAATGCTAGCGTCGGCGTCGGTTCTCAAAACGAATCGCTCGCCATCATCCATCTCGATGCGCCAATTCTCCTGGATCGCACCGCCGGACAGACGCGAGGCTCGAGCAGCCCGGCCACGGCTAATCCCCGATCGCTGGAACCACTCGCTGACGCGCGCCAGCGCGCCCTCACCAGACAGGCCGTGCGCCGGGAGCCCACCGGCACCAGCCATTGAGTTAGCTGTCATTCTCGACTCCCGCCTTCACGCACTCGCGAATGGCGTGCTGTAGTGGCCTCTCGGGAATGACCATCGGCAAACGGAGGAACGGTTCGCAATGGCCAAGAAGGCTTGCTGCAAACTTGACCGGGCCGGGATTGGTCTCCGCAAACAGCGCGCGCGTGAGCGGCAGAAGTTCAATCAAGTGTTGACGAGCACGCGCCAAGTCGTTGGAGGCAACGAGCGAACAAAGGTTAGCGACTTTGCGTGGGTAAATATTCGCGACCACAGAGATCACGCCCCAACCTCCAAGCGCCAGATAGGCCATCGACGTGAAATCGTCGCCGCTGTAAAGCGCGAAACTGGAGGGCAACATTTCGACAAGCTCTGCGGCACGGGCCATGTCGCCGGTCGCGTCCTTGATTCCGCAGATATTTGGATGACCCGCAAGACGCCTCACGGTCGACACCGCGAGGTCAGTCACAGTCCGCCCCGGCACGTTGTAGAGCACCAGGGGAAGCCTGGAAGCATCAGCCTGCGTGACAAAATGCTCGACCAATCCTTCCTGGGAAGGCTTGATGTAATAAGGCACGACGCTGAGCAGCGAATCCGCCCCCGCCTCTTCCGCGAAACGCGCCAGATCGACCGCCTCAGCGGTTGAGTTTGCACCGACACCAGCCATCACGTGCGTTCGGCCGTTACTGTATTCAACCGTCGCGGCAATCAGTTCCCGATGCTCGACGTGCGTAAGTGTCGAAGCCTCACCTGTTGTGCCGGCTACGACGATTCCCGCCGTGCCGCTGCGAACATGAAAATCGACAAGCTTGCGCAAGGCGCGCCTGTCGATCATTCCCTCAGGGGTAAATGGCGTAATCAACGCGACAATGCTTCCTCTTGGAAGCTCACGGCTCACAGCGCTTACACGTTCCATACGTCTCACTTCCAATGTTCCTCGTACTGGATGGCGGTATTGGGGCGAACTTGAGGCGATATAGCCTATAATTGACGACACTTAATTCTACACAAGTGTCGACAATTATGACCGCGCGTTTACCCGCGGAGATGTGGAGGCCCGGCGTTCCGCCAGGCTCCCGCGATCAAGGACCGCACAAATCTCCACCCCGACCGCCCGGATGATCACGCGACGACGCGTAGACCTCGCGTAGACCTTCTTTCCGACGACGCGCCCGATCTGACGTGAAGAGGTGTGACCGGAGTATAAGAAGGCAGATATCGATCTGGGAATTGAAAGATCTGGATACCGCTATAGCTCCTCACATAACCCTCACTCATGATCCCTGCGCTCAATTCCATCATCGGCAGGCTGCATGCAAAGCAGCTTCGCTTACTTGTCGCTCTGGCAGATCACGGGTCGCTGTTGAACGCAGCACGTGAGGTGTCAACTTCCCAGCCAGCAGCGAGCAAGGCTTTGCGGGAAATCGAATCGATTTTCGGTACGGAATTGTTCATACGAACGAATCGCGGACTAGAACCGACCAGGGCTGGGCACAGTGTCATCCGACATGCCCGCCTGTTTCATGCCGATATGGACAATCTCCGCGCGGAACTGATCAGCGTATTGCATGGGTGCGGCGGGCGCGTTTCTGCCGGCACGGTCATGGGTGCCGTGCCACTCGTTACGGCGGCGGTGACCGCCTTGATGGACCGGCAACCACAGGTCTCCGTTGAGGTACTGGAAGAAACAAGTGCGACCCTGCTTGCCCAGTTGGACGAAGGCAGAATCGAGTTGGCCGTTTGCCGGACCAGCGTTACCAACGTGCCGAACCGCTTTAGGAGCGTGGTCCTGCAGGACGAGACCCTGACGGTCATCGCGAACAAGAAGCATCCGCTCGCGTCAGCAACGGTACTAGCTGTAGCGGATCTTGCGGATGCTCGCTGGGTGGTCTATCGCGCGAACATGCCTATTCGACGGCTGCTAGAGCGGGAATTTCACGAAGCTGGCCTAAGAATGCCACCACACCTCATTGAGACGACCTCAGCATTCGCCACGTTGTCCCTTCTGCAGCGTAGCGCATGCTGCGTAGCACTCCTGCCAACTACCGTAGCCGAATTCTGCAAGTCGCTCGAGTGGGCGTGCGAACTTCCACTGACCGTCTCTTCGCGAACCGAACCGTATGAGCTTGTAACGAGGCGGGGGGCAACGTTATCTCCCGAAGCTCAGTTGCTAATCGCCGCATTGACGGGAGTTCCAGACATCGGAGTTTGACCGTATATCGCCTCACCGGAAACCGGCCAAACTAGTTGGCGAGAGTCCGGCCGCGCCCCGTCAACAGTCAGAATATATACACATTGACACACACAAGTGTCGACAATAAGATCAAGACTACCTGTACTTCTTGAGGCGGTAGCCGCTCGACGCCACTGGCATGTGATCAATCAGTGCCGTGTTCGAGAATACGCGGCGTTACGCCATTTGACATGCGAGGTCCGGCGGCAAGACAGGAAATGAAGTCTGCCGCAACTGGATGGATCGGCAGCGCCATTGCTCCCTCGTCTTCTCGAGCTCAGACCGGAGATGAAGCCGGTACCTCATGAGTGAATTTGAATGGAATACCTTAACGTCGAACCATGGCGAGAGGCGCCAGACAGTATGCCGAAACCGTTGGGAGAGAGGAAATGAGACAACCCGAACACCACTGGCTCAAGATCTCAAAAGAGGCCACCATCAGCTATCCGACTCTCGTTGAGGGCCAAACGGCCGACTACGTCGTCGTCGGGGGTGGCTTGTCCGGGCTTAACGCTGCCATCGAACTGGCACGCCTAGGCGCATCCGTGGTTTTACTCGAACAAGACACCATTGGGCAAGCCGCATCGGGCCGCAATAACGGCCAGGTAATTCCACATCATTCGAAAGCCAGCCCGAGTGAGATCGAACAACTGCTCGGGCCTGTGCGCGGCCAACGTTACAATGGGCTCGTTGCGAAAGCCCCAACGGAGCTTTTTGGCTTGGTGGACCGCTACGGGATCTCATGCGATTCAGTGCGTAATGGGTGGATGCAGGCGTGCCACTCCGAGCAAGCGCTGTTGCGGGGGCGGACGTTCTATGAAGAATGGAAAGCATTTGGAGCGTCCGTCGAGTGGCTTGACAGGGACTTGCTATCAAAGCGAATGGGAAGCTTGAATTATCGAGGAGGCTGGAAAGCGAACCACGCCGGCCACCTCAATCCCTACGCGCTTTGTAGAGGACTTGCTCGCGGCGCTGCCAGCGAGGGGGTCCGCATATACGAGACGTCGCCGGTTGCTTCCATCGTCCGGGACGGAAGTAAATGGCGAGTCCGTACTACTGCAGGCGAGATTACAGCGAAAGGTGTTTTGGTCACCACAAATGCCCTTACTGGTGACTTCTGGCCGGGGCTGCGCCGATCACTGATTCCCGTACGCATCTATCAGGTGGCAACTGAGCGTTTGAACGAACAGCAACGAAAAACTGTGCTACCGGGTAACGAAGGCGTCTCAGACACACGAAGAGACCTATTTGCCTGTCGCTACGACAGCGAAGGGCGGCTTGAAGCGATCGGAACTCATACCCTTTGGCACAATGCTGCCGAGCGAGGGATGGCTGCCGTAATGGCCAAGTTCCACACCGTCTTTCCTCAACTCAGAGAGCTTAGAGCCACCGAGTACTGGGAGGGAACGCTTGCTGTCGTTCCCGACCGCATACCCCGACTGATGAACCTTGCGCCGAACCTTCTGTTCGCGGGCGTCTATTCGGGTCGGGGGATTGCCATGAGTACGGTGTGGGGAGCAAGCGCTGCGCGGTTATTGGCCGGCGCCGCTACCGAGGCCGATATGCCCGTTCCGGTGACTTCGCTCAGGCAAATCCACGGACATGGAATTGCTGTCCAGGTGGCTAGCCTGATCCATCCATGGCACCGACTTCTGGACAAGGTAGAGGCGAAGCGTTCCCATCTTTGACGAGTGCCGGTTCCGCGATACCGCGCCTCACAGCAATGCCACGTACGACATTATCGGCAGCCGCCACGGAAATCGGGATATGCGACTGGCTCTTTGCAACCGTCACGACCGTCATCTCGATCTTCCACCGAAGAAATGGACTAATCACTGCGCGGCAGCCAGCAGCATCGTAATCTACCAACGTCGCCGCTGTCGAAAGACTGGCACTGACCTCCACCCCTACCCTTCCTGACGTACAGTCAGTCGACCCTTCATCGGAGGATCGAATAGTTTTCCGGCTCGCGGTCTAACCGCGAATGCCCGCAACAGTTCGGCGTTGCCACGAAAGTATTAGATCGCCCGGCAGTCGCCCCGAAACACAGACACCGCGTCAAGAAGGCGCACCGCCTGCTCGTCAAGAGAAGAGGCTGCGGCAGCAGCTTGCTCAACCAGTGCCGCATTTTGCTGCGTAACTTCATCCATTTGAGCGACCGCGCGGTTCACTTCCTCGATTCCGGCGCTCTGCTGGACAGCAGCGGAAGAGATTTCCTGAATAATATCGTTGACCTGGTGGATGGAATGAACGATTGAGTCCATTCTCTCCCCAGCCGCTTTGACAAGGCCGGTGCCATCGCGAACATGTGTGACCGAGCGCCCAATTAAATCCTTTATGTCCCTGGCAGCGACGGCGCAGCGTTGCGCGAGACTACGAACCTCGCCCGCAACTACCGCAAACCCGCGCCCACTTTCTCCCGCGCGTGCTGCTTCCACGGCGGCGTTCAATGCAAGGATGTTAGTCTGGAACGCAATGCTCTCGATCACGCCAATGATCCCTTCCATTTTCCCGGCCTGGTCGGCGATCGACCGCATTGTTTCGACGACTTCGCGAACGGCGTCCCCTCCGAGGCGAGATTCAGATGCAGCTGTTTCAACAAGGGCGTTTGCCTGTTGGGCATGTTCTGCGTTCTGTCGCACTGCGCTCGTCAGTTCCTCCATGCTTGCGGCTGTCTGTTGCAGCGACGCGGCTTGCGTTTCAGTGCGACGCGAGAGGTCGGTGTTTCCCTGAGCGATCTCGTTTGCCCCTGTGGCTATCGACTGGCTTGATTGGCGAATATTCGAAACCAACGTCCTGAGATTGTCTCTCATGTCAGCCAGCGCGAAGAGAAGACTCGAACGGTCATGTCGCGCCACCGATACCTCGACCGCAAGATTTCCACCGGAAATCTCACTCGCGACTCGTGCCGCTGCTGCTGGCTCGCCGCCGAGAGCTCTGCCAATGCCACGGGTCATCCACCAGGCCAACGCCGCAACGACTGCCACTACAGCGAGCGATACTACAAGCAAACGGGTTGCCAAGGTCCAGAATGCCGCATCGATGTCGTCGTAAAAGAAGCCCGTTCCGACCAGCCAGTGCCAATCTGGAATCTCGACGACCCCTTGCAGCTTGCGGAGCAAGGTGCCGTCGGCTGGCCGACGTGTGACAACGTCCACCAAGGCAAAGTGACTGACAGCAAGGTATGGGCGATAGTTAAAATCCGTGGTCCTGGTTCCAACGTACCGTGAGTTGACATGGACGAGGGCAATCCCATCAAGCGTTGTCGCCCAGAAATAGCTCTTTTCATCGGAATTAAGTTGTGACAATGCTACCTTGGCTGCCATTTGGGCCTGATCTCTTGTGAGGCGCCCCAAGTCCTCCTGACTGCGGTAAAAGTTGACAATATGCTCGGCCTTGGAAAGTAGAATTACGATCTCGCTGCGTCGGGTTTCGATCAAAGACGCCCTTAACGAGTACAACGCGATACCTACAACTGCCGCGACGCCTATCAGCGTAAGGAGAACGAGCGCAATCAATTTTGTTGAGACTTTCATCCGAACCCTTTGCATTCTGGATATGACCAATCAACATTTACGTATGCAGTTTTCGTGAATGCTTCTATTATTAGCATTCCAAATCAATTGATGCGCGGGTACACACGATACCCATAACCGACGATTGGATGTGTTGCGGCGCGCTTATTGCCCCCTTGCAACCACCGCGAGGACTCCCTTCCCCGTACCCCGTGGGCGCCGCCAGTTCACTCCAGGGGCGCGACCGATGCGCCACCGATACGATGGCGCTCAAGAGCGCGTGCCACAAAACCGGATCGTTTCATTTCTTCGACGAAAACACATAACGCTTCTGCAGCCTTCTCTCCTCGGCTCTTCGCAACGCCCATGGCCTGACGAATCACCATGAAGCGCTCGTCAAGCAGACGCAAGCCGTCGACCTTTTCGGCATCTGCTTCGAGTTGCTGCTTTACGCCCGCGGCGACTTCAAGGCCGAGGTCGAGAAACGTCCGCACGACGGTCGGCGAGGTCGGCGCGCGCACGATCTCCGCCTGCTTCAATTCGCGCGTGAGAAAGAGGTCGTATGCACTGCCCTTGCCCACCGCCACGCGGTTATGTGGTTGATCGACATCGACGTTGGTACGGATCCGCGAATCGTCACGTACAAGATAAAAACCTTCGATCAGCACATAAGGGGCGGTGAAGGAAATCGTCTCGCCCCGCTTCGGATCGACAGCGAAAAAGCCAAAGTCCGCGCGTTCATCGCTCACGGCTTCGACGGACTTGCCCGCCGCATCGAAGACGACGAGTTCCAGCGGCACGCCAAGGCGCTCCGCGAAAGCACGTGCGAGGTCCACGGATACGCCGAAGGGCTCGCCCGACTGCGGGTCACGGTTTGCGAGAATCGGGTTGCCGAGATTGATGGAGGCGCGCAACGTGCCCCCGGGTGCGAATGCCTTGACTACGGCAGAATCGATGTACATTGGTATTAGAGTACGAAGATCAGGGTTCGAAAATTTCGCGAATGCGCGCGAGCGCATCGAGGGTGTGCAGCAAGTGCTGACGCAATTCTTCCGATGCCTCCTCGTTACGCTCTCGCTCCAGCAGTTCGAGCACATGCAAATGCTGCTTCGCGTGCTCGACATAACGTTCGCGATGCTGCATCGAGCGGTACGAAATGAGGCGACGCACGCGATTCACGCGCCGAATCGTATCAATGAAAAAGCTGTTGCCTGATGCCTCAACCAGCGACTCATGAAAACGCACGCCGCGCTCGTGCATCTGGTCCGCCGTGTCAGTTTCGATGCCGCCCGCCAGCAGATGCTTCTCAACTTCGCGGCAGCGCTCGAGTACCTTGCGCTCGAGTCGATAACCCGGTTCGAGCAGCGCCGCTGGCTCGAGCGCCAGACGCAGGCGGTACGATTTGAGCAGACTGTCCGGCGTGGTGAGCATCGGCGAAAACTCCCAGCCATAGCCCGGCTTGCGCTCAGCCCAGCCTTCCTGGGCGATGCGGCCCAGCACCGAAGTCAGTTGCGCGCTCGTCAATCCGTAGCGCGTGCGGATCATCTGTTCGGAAAACGTGTCCGGCAATTCGCCCTTCAGACGATCGTCGGCAATCTGGAAGTACACGCTCGTCACGATGTCGGCCTCGCAAAGGCCGAGTTCCGCAACTACGTCAGAAAGAGATTCAGCCACTGGCCGCGCCACAAAGAAGCCTCGATTTTTCTCACGCGTGAGCACGCCCTTCTCGTGCAGCAGCGCGAGTGCCTCGTTCACTGGCGAGCGCGACACGCGCAGCCGGTCGGCCAGCATCTGCGCGGGCAGGTGTTGGCCGACTTCGAGCCCTTCGTTCTTGATGAGTTCGACAATCTGGGTCGCAATCGATCGGTCCATCATTTCAGTCAACCAGCTACGCGGCGCGGGAGGTTCCTATCAGGCCTCCTGGGTCGCTAGATTTCGGTGAAGGATTAGCGGAATCACGCCGCCCGAACGCAGCAGGGCACATTCGAGTTGCGTCTCCACGGCCACGCGTACGGCGATGGTCTCGACACGGCCATCGGCGCGCGCGATCCGCACGGGCACCTCGCAGCGCGGCGTAATAGCGGCGGCGGGGGCATCGACTTCGAGCATATCACCCGGGCCGAGCGCAAGTGTATCTGGCCCTGTGCCGACCGCGAAGCGCAGCGGCAGAATGCCCATCCCTATGAGGTTCGAGCGGTGAATGCGCTCGAAGCTTGCGGCGAGCACCGCGCGAATGCCGAGCAGGCGCTGGCCCTTCGCAGCCCAGTCGCGCGACGAACCCGTGCCGTAGCGCTCACCCGCGACGAGCACGACGGAGTCGCCCGCTGCGGCGTAACGCTGCGCTGCCTCATAGATCGGCAGCACATCGCCACTCGGCACGTGCAGCGTGTGCGCTACGGGCATGCCCGGCTTCAGCTGGTTCACGAGCGTCTTGTTGTAGAACGCCGCGCGCATCATCACTTCCCAGTTGCCGCGGCGCGAGGCGAACACGTTGAGGTCGTTCCGGTCATCGCCGCGCGAGACGAGGAAATCGGCGACAAAGCTGTCTTTCGGGATCGCGCTCGCGGGCGAGATATGGTCGGTCGTCACGTCGTCGCCGAGCACGAGCAGCGGGTACGCACGGTAACTACCTAGCTGGCTGCCCTGGTCCAGCGCCGCGAACGGCGGGCGGCGCAATGCCGTGGACTTCGGATCCCACGGGAAACGGGCTGAAGAAGGCGCGTCGAGGTCGTGCCACGCGGGATTGCGGCTCGCAAGCGCAAATGCGCGCGGGTAATCCTCCGGGTCTGCCGACTGCGCGACGAGCGCGGCCACTTCCTCTCGCGAGGGCCACAAGTCGCGCAGAAAGACAGGCGAGCCGTCGGCGGCGAATTGCACGGGCTCCTTGCCCAGATCGGTTTCGGCATTGCCTGCGAGTGCGAACGCGACCACGAGCGGCGGCGACATGATGAAGCCGAGATCGAGATCGGGATGAATGCGGCCGGCGAAATTTCGGTTGCCCGAGAGCACCGCGACCGGATAGATGCTGCCTTCGGCCTGCGCCGCGCGCACGCTTTGCGTGAGCGGGCCCGAGTTGCCGATGCAGGTCGTGCAGCCAAAGCCGACGATGTCGAAGCCCACAACGGAAAGGTCGTCGATCAATCCCGCGCGTTCGAGGTATGAAGCGGCAGCAGGTGACCCCGGTGCCAGTGAAGTTTTGATCCACCCCGGCACCGAAAGCCCTTTTTCACGCGCCTTGCGTGCAACGAGACCGGCGGCGATCAGCAACGCAGGATCGGATGTGTTCGTGCAACTCGTGATCGCTGCGATTGCCACGGGGTGGCGCGGCATTTCGGCGTGCTGTGTTTTGGGCCTGAATTCGAGCTTCGCGAGCGTGGCGGGCAGCGCCGTGTAATCGAGCAGATCCTGCGGGCGGCGCGGGCCAGCCACATGCATGCCGATGCTGGCAAGGTCGATGTCGACCGTGCGCGTGTAACGCGGCGTGGCCTCGGGATCGAACCACATGCCCGCGGCGCGCGTGAACGCTTCCACGAGTTGCACCGCTTCTTCGCTGCGATGCGTTGCGCGCAGATAGTCGAGCGTGTGGGCATCCACCGGGAAAAAGCCCGTGGATGCGCCGTACTCAGGCGCCATGTTGGCCACGACCGAGCGCTCGCCCGCGCTGAGCGTCGAAACACCCGGTCCGAAAAATTCGACGAACTCGCCCGACACGCCAATCGCGCGCAAACGCTGCGTGACCGTGAGGGCGAGATCCGTGGCAAGCACGCCCGGCTTCAAGGCACCCGTGAGCCGTACGCCGATCACATCGGGAATGCGCTGCATGACCGGCATGCCGAACATCACCGTCTGCGCTTCGAGACCGCCCACGCCCCAGCCGAGCACACCGATGCCGTTGATCATCGGCGTATGGCTGTCCGTACCGATGAGCGTATCGGGTACCGCCCAATCGTGGCCGTTGCGCGTCACGCGCGTCACCACCGTCGCGAGTTGCTCCAGGTTGATCGTATGCATGATGCCCGTGCCGGGCGGATGGATACGCACGCCCGTGAGCGCCTGCGATGCCCAGCGTAGAAAGCGGTACCGCTCCTCGTTGCGGCGCAGTTCGAGCGCAAGATTCTTTGGCGCGGCATCGGGCTTGCCGAAGTATTCGACGGCGAGCGAATGGTCCACCGACGAGTCAACCGGCAGCACTGGATTGAGCACCGCAGGGTCGGCGCCGGCCTCGGCGAGCGCGTCGCGCATGGCGGCGATGTCCACCAGCGCGGGCGTGCTCGTCGTGTCGTGCATCAGCACGCGATTGGGCTGGAACGCGATTTCGTGCTCGCTAGTCGCGCGCTCGCGCCACGCGAGAATCGCCGCGACGGCCTGCTCGCGCTCTTCGCCATCCGTATTACGAATGACGTTTTCGAGCAGCAGCCGCAGCACGACGGGTAGTTCGCGCAGATCAGCGCCGAACATGCCAGGCAGATCGACATAACGCAGCGCGACGCCGGAGACGTCGAGACTGCCAATGGTGAGGGTGTCAGTGTTTTCCATGACTGTATTTTTGCACTTTACCAGGTAAAAATGCAATCCAGTGGAAACCCGAAATACAAAAATCAGGAGACACCGTGAAGAAGACCGGCAAAAGTGGCGCCTTACTGGCGCGTCCGGACCGAGCGCGGCGCCGCCTTATGCAGGCGGGCGCGGCGCTGGGAGCACTCGCCATGTCCGGTGTCCTGCCGACGCCGGTCTTCTCTGCTGAACCGGCTTCGCGCCATCGAGTTTTAAAAGGAATGAATCATATGTTTGCTTACGTCGGCTCGCGCACCACGCGAGAACGCAACGCCCGCGGCGACGGCATCAGCGTCTATCAGATCGACACTCAGACCGGCGCGCTCACACTCGTGCAGCTCGTCAAGGATCTGGTGAACCCCTCGTTTCTGGCCCTGAGTGCCAACGGCGAGCGCCTTTACACCGTGCACGGTGACCTGAGCGATATCAGCGCGTTCAAGGTCGACAAGGCCAGTGGCACACTCACTTTCCTGAACAAGCAGAGCACCGAGGGCAAGAATCCCGTGCATCTCGCGATTGATCCAGGCGGACGCTATGTGGTCGTGTCGAATCACATCGGGTCGAGTCTCGCGGTGCTGCCCATCGCCACCGACGGCTCGCTCGAGCCGCTTACGCAACTCGTCCATCTCGATGGCCCGATCGGGCCGCATCGTGTCGAACAGAAACAGTCAAAACCGCACTTCAATCCGTTCGATCCCAGCGGTCGGTTCGTGATCGTCCCCGACAAGGGACTCGACCGTACGTTTTCGTTCCGCTTCGAGGACGGTCGGCTCACGCCGGCCAATCCGCCCTTCGTCGTCTCGCGCGAAGGCGCGGGGCCGCGTCATATTGCGTTCCATCCGCAGGGCCATTACGCGTGGGTCGTCAACGAGCTCGATTCGACGGTCACGGCCTATCGCTATGACGCGGCGAACGGCGCGCTGACTGCGCTGCAAGTGCTCTCCAGCGTGCCAGACACTTATACGGGCGACAGCCGCGCTTCGGAAATCGAAGTCGATCGCAGCGGCCGCTTCGTCTATGCGTCGAACCGCGGTGACGACAGCATTGCCGTGTTCCGCATCGATCCCGCCAGCGGCCATCTGCACTTCGTGAACGCCGTGCCCTCGCAGGGCAAGACACCGCGCTTTTTCACGACCACGCCGGATGGGCGCTTCATGTACGCGCTCAACGAGGATAGCGACACCATCGTCGCGTTTTCCGTCGACGCACACTCGGGCAGCCTCACGCCAACTGGCTTCGTCGCCCAGTCGGGAAGCCCCGTTTGCATGGTGTTCTCGCAACACCAGGCCTGACACGCATATTCGATTCACGCGAAACCCGGCGGGCGCGCCCGCCGGCGGAGAACTCCATGCAAGCTAACCCCGCAATCGACGAACGCGCGCTCGTGCGCAAGATCGCCTGGCGCATCATTCCGTTCGTCTTCATTCTTTATGTGATCTCGTACATCGACCGCGCGAACATTGGCTACGCGGCGCTACAGATGAATCACGAACTCGCGCTGACGAGCGAAGCATTCGGCTTCGCCTCCGGCATCTTCTTCATTGGCTATTTTCTTTTCGAAGTGCCAAGCAATGTCATGCTCAACCGGTTTGGCGCACGTGTCTGGATCGCACGCATTCTTGTGACGTGGGGTGCCGTTTCCGTGGCATCCGCGTTTGTGCAGAACTCGACACAGCTCTATGTCCTGCGCTTTTTGCTTGGTGTGGCCGAGGCTGGATTCTTTCCCGGCATCATCGTGTACCTGACCTACTGGTTCCGGGCGAAAGAGCTTGCGACCACAGTTGCGCTCTTTACGGCCGCGATTCCCGTCTCGTACATCATCGGCGCTCCGTTGAGCACGTGGGTGATGGATAACGTCCACTGGTTCGAATGGAGTGGCTGGCGCTGGATGCTCGTACTCGAAGGTGCGCCGGCAGTGATTGGCGGCGTACTGTGCTTTCTCTGGCTGACCGACCGTCCCGCTGACGCAAAGTGGCTCAAGCCCGAAGAGCGCGACTGGTTGCTCGGCGAACTGGCCAATGACCGAAAGGCTCGGCCAGACGCAAAGCACTTCGGCTCGATCAAGGCCATGACCAATCCGAAGGTGTTGTACCTGTCGTTCATTTACTTTGTATACCAGTGCGGCAGTCTGGGCGTGGGTTACTGGATGCCGCAGATCATCAAGGGGTTCTCGAAGTCGCTGAGCCACACGCAGATCGGACTTATCGCGATGGTCCCGTACATCTTCGCGACGGTTGCGATGGTGCTGTGGTCGCGCAGTTCGGATCGCCGAAATGAGCGCCGCCTGCACTCTGCCATTCCGCTAGGCATCGCCGCTCTCGCACTGCTTGGCGCGGGACTCACGACAAACCCGTATGTTGCGATGGCGATGATCAGCCTGAGTCTCGCCGGGCTCTATGCGTTCAAGTCGCCGTTCTGGGCGCTGCCGACCCTGTTTCTGACTCGTTCGACCGCGGCGGTGTCCATTGCGGTCATCAACTCAGTGGGCAATCTGGGCGGCTTCGTCGGTCCATTCGCGATCGGCTACCTAAAGGGTTCCGGGAAAAGCGCAACACCGGGTTTGCTGTTTCTTTCGGCGTTGCTAGTCGCCTCGTTCCTGATGACCATCTTTATCCGTGTCAACGAGCGGCGCACTGTTGACGCGCACAGCGCCGTCGCCAATCAGAGCCAGTAACTCCCCTTCCGCGGATGCCGGAAGAAACGCCTGGCGTCCGCGGAAGAGTGAATCGAACCAACAATACGTGTTTCAATGGAGATCAATCAATGAAGAAGTCGTTAATTTCTTTTGCAGTACTAAGCACATTTGCTAATCTCGCCCATGCTCAAAGTAGCGTGACGCTCTATGGCATCATCGACAGTGGGGTGAACTACACCAATAACGTGCAGACGGCGAAGACGGCATCCGGCCTGCAGGGCGGACACCAGATCGCCATGATTGAGGGCGGGTCGGCTGGTCTGCAGGGTAGCCGCTGGGGGTTTCGCGGCACCGAGGACCTGGGCGGAGGCCTCAAGGCGCTCTTCGTGCTCGAAAGCGGCTTTTACAGCAATAACGGCGTGCTAAACCAAGGCGGCGCATTGTTCGGGCGACAAGCCTATGTCGGCTTGAGCAATCCCATTGGCACGGTGACACTCGGGCGGCAGTACGATCCTGTCGTCGACAATTTCGGGCCGTTTCTCGCAGCCCCCCAGTGGGGCGGCTACATGGCGTCGCACCCGAGCGATCTGGACAACGCGCTCAACACCCGACGGATCAACAACTCGATCAAGTTCCGCAGCGCGAACTACCGGGGACTGAGCGTCGAGGCCATGATGAACCTTGGCGGTACGCCCGGTTCGTTTTCAAGCAACTGGATTTGGGGCGCCGGCGCAACTTACTCGCACGGCCCCTTCTCGATCGGTGCGGGTTACCTGAACATTCGCAATCCGAACACCTCATTCTTCGGCGCGAATCCGAACGCCGGCCCTGCGACCACCAACAACCTCGGAAGCTTCGGCAGCGCGACTAGTCCGCAGAGCAATCCTGTCTTCGCGGGCTACGCTTCCGCGAACCGTCTGGAGATTGCAGGCGTAGGTGCTGGTGTGACACTTGGCTCACTCAATGTGAACCTCGCGTATTCGAATACACGATTCGAAGATATGGGTTCTGCGTCAGGGCCGAACACGTTGCACTATAAAGGCACAGCCGCCTTCAATAACGTGGAAATCAATGCGAAGTACCAGCTCACAACCTCCCTGCTTGCTGGCGTGGCCTATGACTACACCCGCAATGGCGGTGCAGGAGGGAAAGATGGGGCTAACTATAACCTCTTCAGTGCGGGCCTCGACTATTTCCTTTCGGCGCGCACGGATGTCTACACGCTTGCGGTCTACGAAAAAACAAGTGGCACGGACTCGCTCGGCCAGTCCGCCGTGGCGCAAATCACTGGGCTGACGCCCTCTACCACCGACAAGCAAGTTTCGCTGCGTGTCGGTATTCGCCATAAGTTCTGATGCACTACGCGCTCGCCAGGCCCGGCGTGGTAGGCGAGCGCGGCACAGCACAGCCGGAACCAGATACGAACCGCTACACCGGACAGACATCCCCGGCTCCCGATGTCCTGAACGACCTTTCAGAGAGAAAAGAGCATGTTCAAAGCACTAAAGGCACGTCACATCTACATCGCCCTTGGATTGGCAAGCGCTGTGGCCATGTCGCCGGCATCGGCGAACGACGGTCAAACAATTTCGATCATGGTCGGCGGCATCTCGAAGTTCATTTATCTTCCCGTGAAGCTCGCTGATCAACTCGGTTATTTCAAGGACGAAAGTTTGCGCGTCGAACTGCTTTCACAGCCTGCTGGTGTCGACGCCGAGAACGAGTTGCTTTCGGGATCAGTGCAGGCTGTAGCAGGTGCCTACGATCATACGATCGACTTGCAGAGCAAAGGCAAGGAGGTGCAATCGATTGCCACGTTCCTGCAGGTTCCTGGAGAGGTCGAGGTTGTCTCCAAGGGTTCTTCGATGAAGAGCATCGCTGACGCGAAGGGCAAGACCTTGGGGGTCACCGGCCTTGGTTCATCCACTGACTTTCTCACAAGGTACATGGCGCTTAAAAGCGGTATCACATCCCAGCAGTATTCGACGTTGCCGGTCGGCGCAGACAACTCCTTCATCGCCGCTGTTCAGCAACGGCGGATCGACGCCGGCATGACTACGGAGCCAACAGTATCCAGGCTTCTCGAGAAAGGCGAAGCGACGGTCATCATTGATATGCGCACAGTCGACGGTACCAAAAAAGCGCTTGGCGGAATCTATCCGTTCACTGGCTTGTATGTTGACTCCGGCTGGCTTGTGGCCCATAAGCAACAGGGGGCGGCCCTGGCACGCGCGATCGCCCGGACCATGGAATACATCCATACGCACACGCCCGAGGAAATCGCAGATAAGATGCCCAAGGACTACTATGGCGGCGATAAGGCTCTCTATGTGCAAGCCTTGAAGGCGACCATGGCGATGTACACGACAGACGGGAAAATGCCCGCCGGTGGCCCGGAAAACGTCCTCACTGTACTATCGGCCATTAACCCGGCGATCAGGGGGAAGCACATCGCCCTGAACAAAACCTACACAAATGAATACGTGATCGCGCCAAAGGCTCAGTGAGAGCTCCTGCGCTGCCGAACAAAGGTCCGTCATCATAGAACGGACCTTCACCCCACGTTGAACTGGAAATGCCACCGAACCACGCGGCCGGTGACGACAGCAGGAAAGCGGTCACCATGATCGAGAGACTTTCTTCTCTTCGTTGCGCCATTTATCCGCCGCTTGCTCCCCGATCTGGCAGCGCCGAAGGCGCGCGTTGCGTCAATCGTACCCTGCTGGTTCACGCCGAACGGCACACCAGTAGCCATGTCGATCACGCGCGTATCAACACCGAACGTCGGCGTGCTGAGAGTTTCGCGCTTCGACTTCGTGCACGCATTCAGATTGATAGCCGCGAAATCCTCTGGCAGCGCCCCCCCTTCCTCAAGGGGTTCGCGCCCGGTCGGCGCATGAAAACACACCTCGACCGCCTCGGGCATTGAGCTGCCGCCACCGATGTAACGGAAACGCGAGAAAGTCAATCTCTCCAGCAACGCGCAAGTGATTGATTGTGCAATCCGTTGCGACGTCGGCAGTCCATTCAGCGCCGCGATTTGCGATCGCTTTCTGACGCTAGGCAGACACCGACAGTGCTACCCGGATGATCTCCTCCAGCGCGTCAAGCGCTTTCACCGCTCCGCGCCGGACCGATGCGGGTGTAACCAGAAAGCACGAACGCTCAGGCGTGGGATCGCGCAGCGTGAATGAAGCAAACCTGTGCCTCTGGCACGCCACCTGCGCGACTTTTGCGGGTACCAAGCTCCACTGATCGCTTCGGCGCAACAGCGAGAGCGTGAGGTGGATCGTGTCGACAGTAATACGGCCCTGAACGCGCGTCCCCCAACGGGCATCGTGCCACGACTGGAACTCCTCGTCGGAGTGCGCAAAGATTTCATGCTCCGGCTGCAACTCGCTCGTTTCGACCAAGCCCTGGCCAGCGAGCCTCGAACTCGGGAGGCAAACACCCACCATGGGATCGCTGTAGAGCTTGCGTGTAACGACTTGTTCGTGCGCAAACGCCTGTCGGGTGAAGGCAACGTCCAGTTCACGTCGTGTGACCTTCTCGAAAAGTTCACGAGACTTCCCGGACTGAATCGAGATTCGGGGCGGCGGTTCCGTAGCGGCGAGCCGGGCATAGACGTCGTCAAGGAGTTCGTAGTTAATTCCCGCAACGCTGCCGATACGGAGCGACGAACGCTCCGACTGGCCGGAAATCGCGATCGTCTCGCGGTACAACACGACCCATCGTTCGGCGACGTCGAGAAACGCCTCGCCTGCCTCGGTCAATTTGACGTCGCGGACACCGCGGCCTCTTTCGATAAGCGTAACGCCAAGTTCCTCTTCCAGAAGCCGGAGACGTTTGCTTACCGTAGGCTGCGTGAGGCAAAGCATTTCGGCCGCGCGCCCAACGCCGTTGCACCGGACAATGGCGAGGAATGCCTCAATACCAGAATAGTTCACGCACCCGCTCCAACGAGGTTTTCTCCCTTACCGGCGAAGCGATCGGCGACAAACGAAGCCAGCCCACAAGCGGTGTCACCCGAGACAGAGAGAATCGCACCAAATATTCCACCTAGGAATTTTTAACATCATAAATATTCATTTTACCTATTAAATCTTCACCCGCAAAATATCTCCCAAGTCGACCTCTGGGCGCGCCAGTGAGAGACCTGCGTTTGCACGCCCAGCATGACAAGCAGGCATCACCTTCCCGGTTGGGCATTGTCTGGCGTGGTTTTCACTCTTAGTTTTGTCTAGAAACGCAGACACCAATAACAGCAGGAATTTGCTGCGACGAAGGTGCTCTGCAGCGACGCTGCGGTTGGCCGGATGAATCAAGTCAAGGAGAGTCTGAGATGTCTAGCAAGATCGACACCCATCACCACATCGTTCCTCCGTCATATGCAACGTGGCTTACGCAACGCGGCATTACCGCAGGTGGATTGCCTATCCCGCACTGGAGTGCAGAAGGCGCGTTGGATCTGATGGACGCGGAGGACACCGCCACCGGTATCTTCTCGGTTTCTACACCGGGTGTCCACCTTGGCGATGACATCGAGGCGCGTGAGAAAGCTCGCGAAGTCAATGAGTTTGCCGCCGGGATCGTTGCGCAACAGCCCGAGCGTTTCGGTTTTTTCGCAACGCTTACGCTACCCGATGTTGACGGTGCCATTGCCGAAGCCAGATTCGCATTCGATCACCTCCACGCGGATGGGGTCGTGCTGATCAGTAGCGTTCGCGGGACTTACCTCGGAGATGAAGCCTGGGCACCACTCTTCGACGAACTTGATCGCCGCCACGCAGTCGTGTTCATCCATCCCGGTGACCTGCCTTGCTCACCGGTCCCCGGCATCCCTCCGTACGGTGCAGATTTCCTGCTCGATACCACCCGCGCGGCCATCAACATTGCCAAAGCAGGATGGCTCGAGCGTTTTCCAAACGTGAAAATCATCCTCTCGCACGCGGGCGGCTTCGTACCATTCGCTGCACAGCGCATTGCGCGCATTGTGTCTCCAGATGGGCAGAATGAAGGCGGCCTGGCCCGACTGCGGCGCTTTTACTTCGACACCGCCTTGTCCAGCAGCCCTTACGCTCTGCCTTCGCTGCTCGCATTTGCCGACCCGACTCACATAACATTCGGTAGCGACTGGCCTTATGCCGACAAGGAACGGTCCGTCGAATTTACAAGGTTACTCGAAGAATACCCGTTGACCGACGAGCAAAGACACGCGATTTACCACGAAAATGCCGAACGGCTCTTTCCGCGCCTCGCCCGGAGCTAGCCCTCGCGAGTCACGATGAATCATGGACTCCTTGCTGAGACGGTTCCAGCCTTAGGATCGTATTCATTCAGCAAATGAACCGGGCCGCCCCTCTGCGAACACATCGAGTCGCGATCGGGCGGACGGCTGGCCAGACCTCACGCCAGCTGCTTTCGTGCCGCCCAACTCGCATAGTCGTTCAGAACATCTGCCTGAGGCCAATGCTCGCACCCACCGTGGAACCCTTCACTCCATACAAGGCATTATTGATGGAGAGACCGGTATCCATGCGGCCGTGGTTGTGAACGTATCCAAGTTGCGCGTACAGCGTGGTGCGCTTGGACAGAAAGAACTGCACACCGCTCCCTGCCAGGATGGAGTGATTCGCGCCATCGTTGCCGTCGCGTGTGTAATAGACACCGCCATTCACATTGAGGTATGGCGTGACAAAGTAGTTGAACCCGCCGGCGTACACACCGTTGTTAAAACTACCGGAAACCTTGTAAAGCGTGTAGGAGGCGGATAGCGTCAGGTCGTTCGCGAACCGGTAGCTCGCGCCGATATCCCTCCCGACAAATGCAATGGTGCTGGGAATGGGCGTTGACACGCCCGTCCCTCCCGCGTTTCCACTATAGATCGCACCCGAGATAGTCAAGCCACCGAGGTGATAGCGCAAGCTCGCCGAATACTGCTTTCCAGCCGAAAAATTCCCTGCCGCCCCCCCAAACGCAAAGAGTCCGGCCGCCTGAAGCCCCGCTATCTCTGGTGACGTATAACTGACTGCATTATTGTTGAAAAGCCCGGTAACCCATACGTTGTCAACGTAGTTGATCAGCCCGCTTCCAAAATTCGACATGCCACGCGGATCGAGATCGTAGAGGGAAAGAAAGAATGGGGAAAACTGCAGCCCGGTCTTGACTGTCCCGTAGGGGCTATCGATGCCAACCCACGCCTGGCGGCCAAAGAAGTTCCCGTTCGAATGCCCGAACGCGCCGGTCCCCAGATTGATGCCGCTTTCCAGGTCGAATATTGTGCTCATGCGGCCGCCGAGATCTTCCTTGCCGCGCAATCCGAAGATAGACGCCGTCATTCCGCCGGGCGTAAACGAGAACTGATGCCCCGCGTCGCCGCCTGTCTGCATGTTAAGCGTATGGCTCGTGTACATGATCGAGCCATCGACAATGCCATAGAGGGTCACAGCGCTTTGCGCATTCGCGGCACCGCTGCCCAAGCCTGAGCAGGCAAGCAGGGAAAGAAACAATACTCTTCTTCCGGCACAAATCATTTCGTCATCCTTATTTATTGTAGTACGTGATCGGATTCCTTAAGCCACTCGCTTTGTTAAGTCAGCGCTTGCCATAGACAAGACATATGCACAGGCCGGGAAGCAGTCTGCGTCGCGGCTCCTGTTTCAGGCATAGCAGGACATCAAATTCGTGCCTGGCCGGCAGGCTTTCGCTTACCAGATGCAAAACCATGGCACCGATTGTAGTGAGTTAATTCTCATCATGACAATACTCTCGATTACCCTGACAGCCCCCCACCGCAAATCGACGTGAGCAGGCGCAAACGCCTCCTGCACGAGGCTTCCACCCTGACCGGGCGCGACGGCTCAGACGATAGATATTTGCGGCCGCAACGGGTTTACGCTCATGTTATGGTCATTAAAAATTATTGACACCCTGATAAATATGCTGGATTCTTCTCTTAATTGAGATGGTGTCAATAAATACCGGGATCGTGACCTGCCCCGGCTAACCCAATCCATCGCAATCAATTAGTAAAACTACTTAAATGGAGACTCGACATGCTTCGGAGACAGGCAGCATTCGGTGCCTTTGCAGCTTTTCTCGCCGTGCCGGTATACGCCCAGAGTTCGGTCACCCTCTACGGGATCATCGACATTGGCCTGAGCTACACAAACAGCGCGCAGACCAGCGTAGTGCGAGGCAACCCACAGGGGGGCTCACAATTTGCGTTGACGGATGCGCACGCGACCGGCTTGAGTGGCAGTCGCTGGGGCCTGCGCGGCACGGAAGATCTCGGAGGCGGCCTAAGCGCCATCTTCGTTCTGGAAAACGGCTTCCTTGCGAATACGGGTGCGCTCGCGCAGGGCGGCGCGGAGTTCGGCCGACAAGCCTACGTCGGGCTGTCGAATCCTTTTGGCAAACTTACGCTGGGCAGACAGTACGACCCGCTGATCGACTTCGTGCAATCTTTCACGGCGTCGGGATCCTGGGCAGGCTACATGGGCGCGCACCCCGACGATCTCGACAATCTCACCAACACCAACCGCATCAACAACGCGGTCAAAATCACGACGGCCAAATTCGGAGGCTTCAGCGCCGGCGCGCTGTACAGCTTCGGCGGCGTGCCGGGCAGCACAACGCAGAACCAGATATGGTCGCTTGGCGCCGGTTATACGGGAGGTTCATTCGCCTTCGGTGCGGGCTACCTCAATGCGCGTGACCCCAACGTTTCGTTCTACGGAAACACGCCTAACAAGGGCACGGCGACCGCCAACAACATCGGCTCCATGGGCAGCAGCACGAGCCCGCAGTCGTACCCGGTGTACGCGGGCTATGCGTCGGCCAAAACGCTTGAAATCCTTGGCGCAGGCGCCTCGTACACGCTCGGCAGCGCGATTTTCTCGCTCGCCGCGACCAATACGCGCTTCGACCATCTTGGCTCCGCATCGGGTCCGAATCCGCTTGGTTACAGCGGCAATGCGGTCTTCACCAGTTACGATTTCAACGTGCGATATAACGTGACGCCGTCGCTTCAGCTAGGGTCCGGCATCGATTACACGCACCGCAACTCGGTGAAAGGCGACGATGGCGCCAAATACCTGCAACTCGACCTAGCCGCTGACTATTTCCTCTCAAAGCGCACGGACGTGTACCTGCTGACCGTTCTGCAGCGCGCAATGGGTACGGACTCGCTCGGCCAGCCCTCAGTGGCTTCGATTGCCGGTTTCAGCCCGTCTGCCACCGACAAGCAGATCGGCGTACGTCTTGGGCTCCGGCACAAGTTCTGAATGGGTCAGACGGCGCGCACTCCGCGCGCCCTGCGGGGTGCCGGGCGTTTCAAGGCCTCCGGCACGCTGTCGGCCAGCCAGCCCCCGAAACCATCAAGCAACAGTTTGAGGCCCTCGTCAAACGCCTGCTCCGCACTCAATTCCGCGAACGCGGTCCCCACGATTTTTGCCGCGGGATAACGTTCGCTGGCAATTTCGCTGAACTTGCCACGCAGGAAGTTCGAGTGCTCCGAAGGCGACTGGCGCCCCGCTGCTGAAATGCTCGATGAGAGCAGGTATTGCGCCAGCAGGTGATACGCAAGCGCGGCCCGTTCAGCGGAAAAGCCGCCCTGGAGGAAGGCGGAGGTGACATGGTTGAACATGGCGAGGCCATAGTCGATCTCACCGGGCGCCACCGCCTGGAACAACCGGAAGCGGTTATGCGAAGCGACGTACAGGCTCACGCCGGGCATGTCCCGTGCCAGCGCGAAGGATGTGCGTGCAAAGGTTTCGATGTCGGAGCGCCAGTTGCCCGTCAAGGCAGGCAAGGCTTCCAGGCGCCGCCGGTAATAGCCGTTCAGCACGCCCGAGATGAGGTCGTCCCGCCCGCCCAGATAGTAGTGGATCAGCCCGGGAGCCACGCCAAATTCCTTCGCGAGCTGCACCATCGACACCTGATCGAGCGGCATGGTCCTTGCCATTTCGCTGGCGCGCTCGATGATGACGTTGCGGGAGAGCATGGACTCCGCGCCGATGGCGGCGGCGGTGCGAGGCGGTCGTCCGCGCTTGCGCGAAGGCGCTTCGACGGGCGTTTCCGGCTTCCTGGTCGTGCGTGCGGTCATCGATGAAGATCATCAGTCGGGTAAGTCCTGACAGTCTACCGCCAAAATATAATTGACACTGTCTCAATTAATTCTTAATCTGATTTATACCAGACTCAATTTTCGATGGGAGGAGATGTGGAACACGCGGAAAAAGCGGTCGTCACCGCCGGCCTGCGCGGCGCAAACTGGGATCCGGCGCTAATGCAGCGCCCCTACACAGTCACGCCCTATGCCTTGCAGACCGTCGATGGTCAGAAGACGCTTGGTTTCCTGTTTACTTCGACGGGCAAGGAGAAAGCCGTCGTCTCGATCATGCATCCGCGTGAAATGTCGGTGACGCACTATCTCGTGCCGGCAATACTCGACGCTGGTTGTGCGTGCTGGGTGCAGGGCCCGCGCTCGATCGGCAACGATCTGCGCCTCGAACACGAGATCGCGCTGCTCGACGTCGCGGCCGGCATGCAACATCTGCGTACGCTCGGCTACCGTGACGTGGTGCTACTCGGCAACTCCGGCGGGGGCGCGCTGTATGCGTTCTACAACCAGCAATCGCGGCTCGCGCCCGCCGAGCGGCTCACCCATACGCCGGCCGGTCGGCCAACCGGACTCGGGGAAGCCGAACTGCCTCCCGCCGACGGTTTCATTCTCGTCTCACCGCATCCCGGTCAAGGGATCATCCTCCTGAACAGCCTGGACGCAAGCATCGTCGACGAGAACGATCCGCTCTCCGTCGATCCGGCGCTCGATCCGTTTTGCGCCGAGAACGGCTACGACCCGAAAACGCGTAGCGCACGCTACGAGAGCGCGTTCATCGAGCGCTATCGCGCTGCCCAGTTGCAGCGCGCACAGCGGCTCGACGAGCGGGCACACGATTTGATCGAACGAAAGCAGGCCGCACGACGTCGCCTGAAAGCGGATTCGCCCACACCGGCGGACCGCCGGCTCGCCGCGCATGCACCAATTTTCCAGGTATGGCGCACCGATGCCGACCTGCGCGCGTGGGACATGTCACTCGATCCGTCCGATCGTAAAGCCGGCTCGCTATGGGGCAACGATCCGTTCGTGTCGAATTGGGGCAGTGTCGCATTCGGGCGGGTCGTCACGCCGGAGTCATGGCTCTCGACGTGGTCGGGCCTGTCGTCCCGCGCCTCGTTTGCACTGTGCGGCCCATCCATGGTCGCCCCCACGCTGCTGCTCGAATACACGGGAGACCAATGCGCCTACCCGCAGGATATCGAAGCAATCTTCGAAGGGCTCGGCGCTGCCGACAAGACCCGCATTCGTGTACGTGGCAATCATCATGGCATGGCGCTCGAGCGCGGCGAACCATCGGGACGTGAGGTCGCGGGACGGCACATCGCCGCCTGGCTGAACGAGCGCTTTGGCAAATCCTGAACAGCACGTTTCGCAACTACATAGAGACAATGTCGGAGATAACATTGGAACAACAGACAATCCGTCCGAAGGTGGCGTTGCCGGGTGTGCGTTACCCGGACGAGCCGCGGCTACGTCAGTACATCGAAGCTGGCGTGCTCGGCACGCAATCGCTCACCACCGCGCTGCGCGAAGCGTTCGCCACCCATGCAGCAAGGCTCGCGCTGGTCGGCCCCGAAGCGGAATACACGTACGCACAGTTCGATAACCTAACCGATCGCTTCGGCGCTGCGCTTCTCAAGCTCGGCGCCCTCCCACTCGATCGCGTGATCATGCAATGCGGCAACTGCAACGAACTGCTGATTGCCTTCATCGGTTGCCTGAAAGCGTCGCTCATTCCTTTGTGCGCGCTGCAGGCCTTCCGCAAGCATGAGATTACGTACCTCGGCAACCTTTGCGAGGCCGCGGTCCACGTCGTACAGGGGGACGATCCAAAATTCGACGATGTTGCATTCGCAACCGAGATGCGCGCGCACGTGCCTTCGCTAAGGATCACCGTCCAGGCTCGCGGCGCGCAGCGCGGCGAAGCGAATTCGCTCTGGTCGCTCGTCGATGATACGAGCATCGACGAAGCGCGCGACATCCTCTCGCGTGTGGAGAGCGATCCTTTTCAGGTTGCGGTGTTCCAGCTCTCAGGCGGCACGACGGGGGTGCCCAAGATCATTCCGCGCTTTCACAACGAGTATCTTTACAACATGAAGGCTGTCTCGGCGTGGAATCGCTATACCAGCGACGACGTGCTGTTCATGCCCACACCGTTCATGCACAACATGAACATGGTCTGCTTTTTTGGTCCGCTCCTGCTTGCGGGCGGTCGCGTCACGGTATGCCCTGACATTTCCCAGGAAACGCTGACGGGTGTGGTGTCAAAGTACAGGCCGAGTTGGTTTGGTCTGGCGGGCCCGATACTCGCGCGCGTGGCGGAAGAAATGCAGCGCGCAACATCGGAAGACAAGGCCCGTCGCAAGTTGACCGGACCCAAGAACGCGCCGCGCCTTCGAGAAATGCTTGGATCGCCCTGCTATCACATCTTTGGAATGACCGAGGGTGTGATCATGTTCGCGCGGGAGGGCGATCCAGCCGAAGCGCTCGACGAGTCCGTGGGACGCCCGGTCTCCTCTCGCGACGAGGTGAAGATCGTCGAGATCGGCAGCGAAACCGAGGTGCCGGATGGCGAAACCGGCGAGGCGCTGTTTCGCGGTCCCTACACCATCCGTGGGTACTACAAGTCCGAAAAGGAAGATGTCAATCGCTTCACGCCGGATGGATTCTATCGCTCTGGCGACCTCATGATGGCCAAGGTCATCGACGGCCAGCGCTATTACTTCTTCCGCGGCCGCACGAAGGATGTCGTCGATCGCGGCGGCGAAAAGATCAACGCCGAAGAACTCGAGAACGTCATCAATCGTTGTCCGCATGTTCATGCTTCGGCGGTGGTAGGTATGCCGGACCCAGTCTACGGCGAGAAAGTCTGCGCGTTCGTCGTGCCTGACCCGCTCGACGTGCCGTTAACGCTTGCCGACCTCACAGCCTTCCTTGAACAGGAAGGACTGGCGAAATTCAAATGGCCGGAACGCCTTGAACTCATTCCGGAATTCCCCCTGACTGCATCCGGCAAGCGCAGCAAGGTACTGCTGCGCCAGCAACTGATCGAGCGTCTGCATAACGAAGGGGCGGAACGAACCGCCCCACGAGGATAAATCATGAATCAGCCATTCAATCCGTCCCTGCTGGCGCGCCCGGTCCTGCGCGGCGTGCATCATACCGCCCGTCCCACATGGAAGCTGGAAGACACCGTCCACTTTTACCGCGACTTGCTGGGCCTGCCGCTCGTGCACGCGATTTCCGCGCGAGGCTGGGGCCCTGCTGATCACGCCGACTTCCTGCACTTCTTCTTTGACAGCGGCAACGGCAGCACGATCGCTTTCTTCTATTACATCGGCACGGAGCGCCCAGACCGGCTCGCTCCGAGCGACCACTACCAGGAGCGCGCCACCCATACCGCGTGGCAGGTTGCCGACGCAGTGGAACTCGCGGCCTGGCGCACGCGAGTCGAACAGGCAGGCATCGATCTGCGCTACCAGGTGCGCCACGAAGTCATCGAGTCGATCTATTTCAACGACCCAAATGGGTATCCCATCGAGATCACTTACCAGACGCGCCCTTTTGGTGCGCTGGATGCCGGCGACGCAACCCGCACGATCGAGGCTGCCATCGAGCTGGAGCGGCGCGCATCGGCAGGCGAGGCCTTCGGCTCGATCGAGCCCGTGTGGCAACGTAAGGGCATGCAGCTCGATGGTCCGCACGACGCACGTGTCGCATCCCTGTTCGTGCTCGACGTTCCCGAGTTCCGCCCTCTGGTCGACACCGCGAGGCAATCCGGCCCCTACCCCACGACGACGCTCGGCGACGGCTATGTCCGCATCGACGGCAATCCGGGCATCGCTCTCAACCGCAGGGCGCTCGGCTTCAAGCCCGCTGTCTGGTACGGCGCGCTCACGGGTGGGCTCATCGGCCGTATCGCGCGGTTCGATGCGGACGATCTCCTGATTGACCCGACGGAGCAGGCATGAAAGTCGATATCGTAGGTGGCGGCCCGTCTGGTCTCTTCCTTTCCATTCTTCTCGCGAAGTACGCCCCGAATGTCGAGATCGAGGTGTTCGAGCAGAACGCACCGGATGCCACCTTCGGCTTTGGCGTCGTCCTTGCCGATACCGGGTTGGCCAGACTCAGCGACGCAGCGCCAGAGGTATGCGCCGATCTCGTCAAAGCGATGAAATTCAGTACGCAGCAGACGATCGTGAGTGGGGAAACACCAATTACGGTGCAACGTCCCGGCATCGGCGGTGGAGCAATTGCGCGTTTGCAGTTGCTGTCGATCCTGCAGGACCACGCAGCGCGTCTCGGCATCCGTGTGACGTGGTCCTCCCGGGTGCTCGACATCGAGGCACTCGATGGGGACATCGTCGTGGGCGCTGACGGCATCAACTCGCTGGTGCGGGCCAGCGTGCCGAGCGAATTTGGCACGACGCGTCGCGATCTGACAAATCATTTTGCGTGGTTCGGCGTGGAAAAGGCGTTTGCGTGCCCGGCGCTGATATTTCGCCGTCATGAGGGCGGGTATTTCATCGCGCATTACTATCCCTATTCCGATCGAATGAGTACCTTCGTGGCGGAATGCGACGAACGCACCTGGCGCGAATTCGGCCTCGACAATGCAAGCGCCGACGAGCGACGCGCGCTGTTCGAGCGCGTTTTCGCGCCCGAACTCGATGGGCACGGGCTGGCATCGAATAATTCGAACTGGCGGCAGTTTCCAGTGATCCGCAACGCAAACTGGTTCTGCGGCAACCGCGTGTTGATTGGCGACGCGCTTGCCAGCGCGCACTTCTCGATCGGTTCCGGCACGCGCATCGCCATGGAAGACTCGATCGCGCTCGCGCAAGCCATCGCCTCGCACGGCAGCGATGTGCCTGCCGCCCTGCACGCCTACGTGCAGTCGCGCCGCGAGGCGAAAGACCGGCTGATCGGCGCCTCGGAAGCCTCCTATGAATGGTACGAGCAGATCCGGGACTGGATGGACGCCTATACGCCGCACGAATTCGTCTACCAGTTCATGACGCGCACGGGCCGGGTGGATGCGGCGCGTCTGCGCGAGCAATACCCCGCGCTCATGCGCGAACTGGCGATCGCTGGCGCGGTTCCGGCTGGCGAGGCGATGCAATGACGCAGAGCTACGAATACGTTCTGAGCGAAGCGCCGTTCGTCGTGCGCCGCACGGTGCGCTGGGGCGATTGTGATCCGGCGGGCGTCGTCTACACCGGCAGGTTTCCCGACTATCTGCTGGGGGCGCTCGCGCTCTTCAAGGATCACATCGTGGGCGGCTCAGGGGAGTCACTCGGCAAGCGGCACGGTGTGGGGCTGCCCTGTCGCGGCATGACGTTCGACTTCGCCGGCACACTCTGGCCCAACGATATCGTCGACCTCGAATGTTACGTCGGCGAGATACGCACGCGCAGTTTCGACTTTCACTCCGAAGGCAGACGCCCGGGCGGCGAGCCCATATTCAGCGCGCGTTTCTCGCCGATCTGCGTGCACGCGCACGTGCGCGAAAGCACGGACATTCCTGCGTCGTTGCGCGCAACCCTGATGCGCTACGCGCGTGTTCAAACCACGAGGTAAGCCAAGCATGAAATATCGGATCGGGCAGATCGTGCCCAGCTCGAATATCACGATGGAAAAGGAAATTCCGGCGATGTTCGCCGCGTACATGAACGCACATCCGGAGCACGAGTTCACGTTTCACTCCAGCCGCGTACGCATGCACAAGGTTGTAGCGGAAGAACTCGAACGCATGAACCGCGACATGGGGCGCTGCGCCGTCGAGCTCGCCGATGCACGTGTGGACGTGCTCAGCACCGCGTGCCTCGTCGCGATCATGTGCATGGGCCACGGCTACCACCGCATCGCCGCGCAGGATCTGCGTGACACCATAGGCGCGCAGTCGGCGCAGCCAGAAGTCATGACATCTGCCGGCGCGCTCGTAGATGAACTCAAGAGCTTCGGCGCGAAGCGCATCTCGATGATGGCACCCTACACCGATACGCTCACGCGGCGTGTCGTCGAGTACATCGAGGCCGAAGGAATCGAGGTCCAGCACGCGATTAACTTTTCGATCGAAGACAACCTGGACGTGGGCGCGCGCGATCCACTTAGACTGATCGAGGACGTAAAACGCCTGAACGTGCGCAACGTCGATACCGTGGTGCTCTCGGCCTGCGTTCAGATGCCTTCTCTTCCCGCCTTGCAGCTCGCACAACACGCGCTCGGGATTCCGGTGACATCGACCGCCGCCTGCACGGTTCGCCAGATGCTCAAGCTGCTCGGACTCAAGCCCGAATTGCGCGGCGCCGGCGCGTATCTCGGCGACACGCAGGGACTCGACTAGCGCCATTGCAGCACCCGAGGCTTTGGAAATTCGGGCGGCTACCCGCAAGCGCCACCGAAAAAACACATGAGGAGACAACGATGACTACAGCATCCGCAAAGCCGGGCGCGGTTCAGCCGCCGCTCGAAGCCTCCAGGCGTACGCTCACCGCAATCGTACTGGGCGCTGCGATCGGCATGGCGCTCGGCTACGCACCCGTATTCAACGCGACCGCCGGCGTCTTCGCGCCATCCATCCTGAAGGAGTTTCACTGGACACGCGAACAGGCAGCCGTGTCCTATGCCGCGTCGATGGGTGGCCTTGCTGTCGCAAGTCCGTTCATTGGCGTGATGATGGACCGCTTCGGCGTGCGCCGGGTCATTCTCGTCTCGGCCATTATGTTCAGCCTTGCTGTGGCCTGCATGGGGCTTCAAACCGGAAGCAAAGGCGCATGGCTTGCCTTGTCGGTCATCATCGGTGTGTTTGGCGCCGCGACCTCGGTGCTCGGCTATCTCGCCATCTTGCCGCAATGGTTCGACAGGCGCCTTGGGCTCGCCACGGGCTTCGCGATGATCGGGTTGGGTGTCGGCGCCGCCGCCGCGCCCGCGGCGACACAACACCTGATCGCAGCCTTTCACTGGCGGCACACCTATCAGATCCTCGCGTGCGTATCGCTTGCTGGGTCGTTGCTCGCGCTGTCGTTGATCAAGGAGCGACCGCCTCGCGCCGTAGCGGAACGGGAGCACGATCGGACTGCCACCGTGCATGCTGTCGCACTGCCGTTTTCCGCGTGGAAGCTTGCGACCATCTTTCTGGTTGCATTGCTCGCGTCGAGCGCGACCCTCTCGCTCAATCCGCACTTGCCGGCACTCCTGATGGACCGTGGACTGTCAACCGCGTGGGCCGCCACCTGTGCGTCGCTCGTCGGCGTCGGGATACTGTTCGGCAGGCTGCTCTCGGGCTTTCTCATGGACCGCTTTCACGCCCCATTCGTCGGCGCCGCGTTTCTGCTGGCCGGTGCTTGCGGAAGTCTCCTGCTGTTGAATGCCGCAACGCTTCAGTCCGCGTTGGTCGCGTGTGGACTAGCTGGCCTTGCGATCGGCGCCGAGGGCGATCTGCTCTCGTATCTCGTGCGTGCGTATCTCGGGTTGCGCAAGTTCGGACGCAACTATGGTGTCGCGTTTTCTGGGTATGCGCTCGGCGCGGTTGTCGGACCTATCGCAGCGGGTCGGTATTTCGATGTCTATGGAAACTACGAGCTACCGCTGCGTGTCGCTCCTGTCCTGCTGATCGCTGCCAGTATGCTGCTGGTTTCACTGGGACGGTATCCCCAGTTGAATCGCGACAAGACGCAAGCACGGATTGCCCAGGCGGACGCCTGAACGCCGGTATTGATCCTGGCAACTGAAATTACCCCGGGAAGGCGCGCAAAGGCGTGATTCCCCGGGGCGACCGTGAACGATGCATTCAGCGGTCCCGAATCTTCTCGGCAATCGCCTCCACACCGCGACCGAACACCTGTTTGACGCTACCGGCCAAAGCGGCTTCGCCTCCCGCGCCCACCGAAGCGAATTGTGGAAACAAGGCCAGCGCATGCGCTCGGTCTATTCCAGCCTTGGTGCGCGCATCGAACACCGTGAGGTCTTCAAGCGCCCGCGTCTCCATACCCGTTACCATGGCCGGCGCAAACGGGTAGTCGCTACCGAACAGGATGTGCTCTGCCTCAACGAGTTCGCGCAGGGCGGCCATCGCATAGGGCGACGGGGACAATGCTGTGTCGTAATAGAAGCTGCGGATATAGTGCAGTGCTCCGCGGGGCGCGTTGAGTGCCATCTCCGGAATGCCATTGGCAAGCGACAAGCGCCAGGCAATATAGGGGAGGAAACCTCCCGCGTGCGCAAGTATCCACCGGATGCGCGGATACTTTTCCAGCGTCCCCGAAAAGATCAGGTTGGTTGCCGCGCGCGTGGTATCGCACAGGAACTCTACGAGAAATCCAGGCGTTGAAAGCGCGAGTTCCGTGCTTGTCTTGTGCATGTTCGGATGCACGAAAACCACCGCTTCCCGCCGGTCGAGCTCAGCCATCAACTCGTCGAACCGCGGATCACCCAGAAAATGACCATCGGTGCTGCCGAGCAGGACGATACCGTCCGCATTGAGCACGTCGAGCGCGTATGCCGCCTCCCGGCAGGCGTGTTCGGTGAAAGGCATCGGCAGGACCGCGAACGAGCCAAAGCGCCCCGGATGGCGCTCGATTGCGTCGGCCGCAAATTCATTGCAAGCGCGGGCGAGATCGCGTGCCTGCAACGGCCCGCCGAGATTGACGCCGGGCGCCGACAGCGAAAGGATTGCCGTCGCAATGCCGTGGGCGTCCATGTTTTCAATGGACATTTCCGGCGTCCAATGTGGCAGCTTCGCGCCCGCAACCTCGTCGCGGCCCCTCGCCTGCATAGCCTTCACGAACGCTGGCGGAATCAGGTGATGATGGACGTCGATACGCCCGGGGGGATGTTTCACACTGCTCTCCTGAAAAGGAAACGGCGTCGCAGAAGAACGCCTGCGTGGCGGTGCATCGCCAGCACCCTTCAGACTCCAGACCGAGACGCCTCAAAACACAACGACGATACTTTTATAATGACACATCTCTCATTATGACGCCATGCTTGCCTTTTACTTGCAGCGATGGTGGACGACCTGGAAGGCGAACGTATAATCGGGCCATGAACAAATCTCCCCCTACCGTCGATCATCGCACCCGCGTGGCCGCCGAGCGGCGCGAACGAATGCGGGCGCGGCTCATCGAGTGCGCCATGCTGGTTTTCGCCGAGAAGGGCGTTGGCGCCAGCATCATCCAGGATGTCATCGCTGCCGCAGGTGTATCGCAGGGTTCGTTTTACAACCACTTCCGTACCAACGTCGACCTGCTTGAAGCGGTGACGCAGGAACTCAATAACGAATTGCTTGAGCTTATTGAGAGTGAAGTTGGTCGTTATGAGGACCCCGCGCTGCGTATCGCGACCGGCGTACGCATGTATCTGCACTCGGCCGGTGTTTATCCGTTGCTCGGCCGCTTCATCAGCGCCGTCGGCCTGCATTCGGGGGGGCCAGGCAGCCTGTTTTACCGCTATCTTCCAGTACACATCGAAGAAGGTTTGAAAGCTGGGCGCTTCAAAAGCGTAACCGTTGATGTTGCACTCGACCTGATTGCGGGAACGGCACTCGCAACGACGCTGAGAATCGCGACGGGGGCGGCGGACGCGACACAACCAGAGCGAGCAGTGGCGGCGATACTGCGTGGGTTGGGACTCTCAGGCAAGGAGGCAGACGCCCTCGTTCGGTCGCCCGTGGCCCAAGTCGACGCGTCGCCATCTTCGCTGCTGGTACGGGGGCGAATTCGCTCCGAAGAGCGTGCTGCAGATACGGCGGTGTGACAAATCTCGGACGTCGCGCCACAGCGTCATTTCGAACCCACCGCAAACGCCCTCCTGGCAACGAAGCGCCATGCCAGGAACGCTGCAAGGACCAGCAAGACGACGATCAGTAGGATGCCCGGTGCGAGCGAACCGCTCCATACCTTCATCGCTCCCATGAGACTTGGCAATACGAATCCGGACAACGTCCCGATCGTGCTAATCAGGGCGATGCCGACAGGAGCACGCCGCGCATCGAGATACGTGGGCGGTAACGACCAGAACAGAGCGATCGCAGTCGTGGCGCCCATGTTAGCGAATGCGATCGCCGCGACTAGCCCGGAAAGCGACGTCGTCGCTGTCGCCAGCGCAAGGCCGAGCGCGCCAGCTCCAACGCAGGCGAGAAAGTGCCATTGGCGTTCGCGAACCCGGTCCGAATGCCAGCTGACCAGCACAATGGAAATTGCCGCGAGAGTGGACGGAATGAGTGCAAGCAGGCCAATGGAGGCGTAGTTGGCCACACCTGCGCCACGAATGAGCGTCGGCAGCCAGAAATTGATGCCGTAGCCGGCAGCAGTCAGCGCGAAATAGATGAAACTCAGGAGGTACACCTGCGGGTCGCCGAATGTGCTCGCAGCCGGAATGGCCTGGGCGCGAATCTGGTGCTCCCGCTCCTCCTCGCGGATTTGTGCATCGATCCATGCGCGCTCGCTGGCGTCGAGCCAATGTGCGTCGGCCGGACGATCGTCGAGAAAACAATAGCAGAACACACCCAGGACGCAAGTCGGCAGGCCCATCAACAGGAAAAGCCATTGCCACCCCTGCAGTCCTAGCGCGCCGTCCATCCACTGCAGGACCGCTCCGGAAAGCGGCGCGCCCACCATGCCCGCGGCGACAGTCGCCATGAGGAAAATACCCGTGGTCGAGCCGCGACGGCTTCGCGGAAACCAGTAGGTCAGGTACAGGATCACGCCCGGGAAAAAGCCGGCCTCGAAGACACCCAGCAAGAAACGCAGCACATACAGTTGCCACGGCGCCGTGATGAACAGCGTAGCCGACGAGCACATGCCCCAGAGCACCATGATGCGCAGGAAGGTACGCCGCGCGCCAACTCGACCGAACAGAAAATTGCTTGGCACTTCGAACAATGCATAGCCAACGAAGAACACACCGGCGGCGAGACCGTACTGCGCATCGGTCACCCCAATCGCCTGCTTCATCTGTAGCTGCGCGAACCCGATATTGACGCGATCGAGGAACGCGAAAAGATAGCTGATGAAGAGAAGTGGCAGCAGCCGCCAACGCACGCGCCGGTAGAGCTGATCGACTGCGTCATCCGGCAAGTGCCCGGCAGCGGCTGGCGCCTGCGCAATGTTGGTTTGCATGGTTGTCTCCAAACGATGCTATGTTGTAGTTAGTTGCGGCGCAGCCGCACAGCGAACGCTAATCGCTGGTGTAACGCTTGCGAAGCTTGCCCTTGTCGAGCTTTCCAACCGACGTTCTCGGCAGAGAATCGACGATCTCGATGTGGTCTGGCACCATCCACTTCGGGTAGCGCGACGAGAGATGCGCTCGAATCTGCGCTTCTGTCGCCACCAGGCCTTCGCGCAGCGAGACAATAGCGAGCGGTCGTTCGCCCCAGCGCTCGTCTGGCACACCGATCACCGCCGCCTCGAAAACCGCAGGCATGTCCTGCAGCGCCTGCTCCATGTCGACGGAGCTGATCCATTCGCCACCTGACTTCACGAGGTCCTTGAGGCGGTCGACGAGCCGCATGTAGCCATCCGGTGCGAATGTCACGATATCGCCAGTCTTCAGCCAGCCATCGGGAGTCGTGGCGGTGAGCGGGTCGGGACGCCCCAGGTAAGCGGAAGCTATCCATGGACCGCGCACCTGCAACTCGCCGCGGCTCGTGCCGTCCCATGGCAGCACTTTCCCGTCGGGATCAACGTGACGCAGCTCGACGAATGGCAGCGGCAAGCCATTGCCTGTGCGCAACGCCAGACGGTCGGCGTCAGGGCGTGCGTCGTATGTACGGCGCACCCACGTTTGCGTTGCAATGGGCGAGCACTCTGTCATGCCCCAGCCGGTCTGGAGATAGACCCCCAGCGCATCGAAACTGCGGATCATGTCTGCCGACGGCGCTGCGCCGCCCACGTACAGCCGAACGCCGGGCTCGAACTGCCAGCGGCCCGGATGCGCATGCCATGCCTTGAGCACATCCACCCAAAAAGTCGGCACGCCGAACGCGGCCGTCACTCGCTCTTGCGTCATGAGGTCCAGCACAGCCGCGCTGGTGGCATGCGCCCCGCTGAACACGAGCTTCGCGCCGAGCATGACGGCGCTATACGGCATCGACCAGCCGTTCACGTGAAAAAGCGGTGTGAGCGGCATGAGCGTGTCGCGCCCGGACAAGCTGAACGCATCCACACCCGCCGCAGCCAGACCGTGGAGCAGCATCGAGCGATGCGAATAGACCACGCCCTTCGGGCGCCCCGATGTTCCGGAGGTATAGCAGATGCTGACCGCCTCATTCTCGTCATGGGGGCCGTCCGGCCAGTCGGGAATCGGTTCGGTCTGTTCGATCAACGTATACCAGTCCAGACGCCCTTCAATCGCGCCACCTCGCTGCGCGCGATGCACGATCACGTGAGGCACACGAACGAAGCGCTCGACTTCCGCGTACAGCGGCAGCATGTCTTCGTCGACGATAAGCGCCTCGTCGCCCGCTTCCGCGATGATGTAGGCGATTTCTTCTGCCGAGAGCCGCAGGTTCACCGGATGCAGCACTGCTTCGATAGCGGGAACCGCGTAGTAAGCCGCGAGATGCGCGGCGTGGTTCCACATCAACGTGGCGACACGCATGCCCTTGCCGATGCCGAGCGCGCGCAGCGCCGCTGCCATGCGCTTCGCATCCCGCGCGATGGCGCCGTACGTCGTGCGCTCGATGTGCCCTTCCTCGACACGGCTCACCACCTCCACGTCGGCGAACAGGCGCTCGGCGCGGCGGATGACGTCGGTCACCCGCAACGGTCGGTCCATCATGGTTGCCACGAGAGAAGCAGCGGCATTCTGCGCGCGCAGTGCTTCGTAATCGGGTTCGCTCACCTGCCCCTCCATCAATAGACTTCGAAAAGCGCCGCAGCACCCTGGCCGCCGCCAATACACATCGACGCCACGACCCAGCGCGCGCCACGCCGCCGCCCTTCAGCGAGTAACTGGCCCACGAGGCGTCCACCCGTGGCGCCGTAAGGATGACCGAGTGCAATTGCGCCACCATTCACGTTGAGCCGGTCGTCGTCAATGCCAAGCCGTTCGCGGCACAGCAGCACCTGCACCGCGAACGCTTCATTGATCTCCCAAAGGTCGATATCGCCAATCTCCAGGCCCGCGCGCGCGAGCAGCTTCGGTATTGCGTAGATCGGGCCCAGCCCCATTTCCGCCGGCTCGCATCCGGCGACCGCAAAGCCGTGGAAGCGCCCCAGGGCTTCGCAGCCCGCACGCGAAGCCGCGCTTTCCTCCATGAGCACACAGGCCGCCGCGCCGTCCGTAATCTGACTCGCATTGCCAGCCGTGACCGTCCCGCCGGCAAGCGCGCTGCGCACACCGGCTAGCGTCGCGACCGTAGTCTCCGCGCGCAAGCCATCGTCTGCGGCAATCGTCACGTGCTCGGTGCGCAGATCGCCGGTGGCGCTGTCGATCGTGCAAGCTACGGTCGTGATCGGCTCGATTTCCGCCGAAAGACGCCCCGCCTCCCGCGCCGCCACCGCACGGCGCTGACTTTCCGCGCCATAAGCATCCTGCCGCTCTCTCGATACCTCGTAACGAGTCGCGAGGTGCTCGGCAGTCCGCAGCATCGGCCAATACAGTTCAGGCTTGCGCTCCGCAATCCACGCTTCCTCGAACATGTGCATGTTGAGTTCACGCTGCACGCATGAAATGGACTCTGCGCCGCCGGCGACGAGCGCCTCGCACTCGCCCGTCTGGATGCGCTGCGCCGCGAACGCGATCGCCTGGAGCCCGCTCGAGCAAAAGCGGTTCACAGTCACGCCGGGCACAGTGACAGGCAGCCCAGCGCGGATCGCGCTCTGGCGCGCGATGTTGCCGCCGTTGGCGCCCTCCGGGTTCGCGCAGCCAAGCACGACGTCCTCAACCCGTGCGGGATCGATGCCCGCACGCGCGATAGCCGCCTGGACCACGTGGCCACCCAGTGTCGCACCGTGGGTCATGTTGAGCGCGCCCTTCCATGAGCGCGCGAACGGCGTACGCGCCGTCGAAACGATTAGGGGTGTTTTCATGGTTCGAAATAAAGCTCAACTCAATATGGGTTGAAGACGCCGCCTTCGCGCGCGAGCCGCATGATCAGCGGCGCGGGCGTCCACACCGCGCTACCCGTGCGCCGGCGCAGATCGAGCAGCTTCTGTTCGACGACCGCGAGCCCGCTGCGGTCTGCATGCAGCATCGGACCGCCGAGACGGCGAGGGAATCCATAGCCGAGAAGAAACGCGATATCGATGTCCGAAGCTCTCTGTGCGATTCCCTGCTCGAGCACATGCGCGCCTTCGTTCACCATCGCGAGCAGGCAACGGTCGATAATCTCCGCCGGAGCGAGCGCCCTCGCAGAGCCAGCAGGCAGCAACGCCTCCATTTCGGGGTCGGCCAGCGCCGTGCGACGGTCAACGCCATAGCGATACCAGCCTTGGCCGCTCTTCTGACCGTAACGTTCACGCCCGACAAGCGCTTCGGCAAGCGCATAACCGGCCGTATCGGTCCGTCCTCCGCGTGCCTTCGACAGCACGTCGTTGCCGATCAGATCCATCGTTCTGAACGGCCCCATCTTCATCCCCATGCCCTCAAGCACACGATCGACCTGGTCGGGACGCACGCCTTCGGCTGCAAGCTCGAGCGCCGCGTCGAGCAAGCGGTCAAAGATGCGGTTTCCTACAAAGCCAGGGCCGACGCGCGCGACAATCGGCACCTTCTTCATGCGCCGAGCCAACTGCAACGACGTTGCGATCGCCTGCGCCGATGTCTGCGCACCGCGGACGATCTCGAGCAAACGCATGACCGGGGCGGGGCCGAAAAAGTGCAACCCGATCACTTCTGGTGCGCGTGAAGTCGCCTGCGCGAGCACGTCGACATCGAGCGTCGACGTATTGGTCGCGAGCAACGCACCCGAGCGCAGCCACGGGTCAATCTTGCGGAAGACTTCGATTTTCGCGTCCATCGACTCGACGACCGCTTCGATCACGAGATCGACGTGGGCGAGTTCGGAAAGCTCGCGCAGCACGCTCACCCTTTGCGCCTCAATCTCCGGGTACGTGGCGAGCTTCGCGACTGCCCGCTCCGCTGCCTCGACGCTCACGTCGTGCAGAAGCACGTCGATACCTGCACGCGCGAGGCAATGCGCAATTCCACTGCCCATGAATCCAGCGCCAATCACCGCCGCCCGGCGTACTTCCTGGGCGGGCGTGCTGGCAGGCAGATCGCGAACTTTCGGGGCTTCGCGTTCCGCGAAGAAGGCGTGACGGATCGCGCGCGCCTCGTCACTCTCCATGACCGGGCAAAAAAGTGCGAACTCGCGCTTGAGCCCTTCGGTCGCCGGCAGCGACAGGCTCAACTCGATGGCATCGAGCGCGACGAGCATGCCGTTCGTGCAGTCCTTGCGCGCTCGCGTCTGTGCACGCGCTACCGCCAGAAATCCTGCCGCCTGCGGATGCTCGACACGGCGCAGCGACAGATGCGTGAAAGGCTGGCCCCGTTCAGCCATACTCAGCGCCAGTTGCCCTGCCACCTCGATGAGATTGTCCTGCGACGCGAAGCTGTCGATAAGCGCTGTGCCCTTGAACGACTCTGCGGCCTGAATGCGGCCGTTCAGGATGAGGTTCACGGCGCGCTCCAGGCCCACAGCGCGCGGCAGCAACTGGTTGCCACCTGCGCCCGGCATAAGGCCAAGCGTGGTTTCCGTGAGCCCGAGTGCCGCCGCGGGCGTCGCAACGCGCGCATGGCACCACATCGCAAGTTCCAAACCGCCACCCAGCGCACTGCCGCCGATTGCCGCGACGAGCGGCTTGCTCATTGCGAGAATGAATGGAATGAGGACGTCGACGAGCGACGGGTAGTCCATCGCCGTGCCGTTCGTGAACTCTTTCAGGTCGGCGCCGGCACAAAACGTCTTCGCGTTCCCGGTGAGCACGACCGCATGGACACTATCGTCCGCTTCGACCTTTCGCAGATTTTCAAGGAGTGCCAGGCGAAATGGCGTCGACAGCGCATTGACCGGCGGGTTGTCGATTGTCAGGACGGCTACACCCGGTGACGGGCGAATCAGTTCGATGCACATGGGCAGGGAGCGAATCAGGTTAAACGGACTTCAGGAGATAAAGTTGCGCACTCAACGAGTACGCCACCGATGTCACATTCTTCCGATCGCCACCATTTATGTCAACCTTGATTGACAAAATAGACGCCAGGGATTTTCCCTGGAAACCACACGAGCACGTGCGCTCAATCCCCGTTTTCGCCGGTCCAGCCTTTGGAAAGAATGCGTTTGAGTTCTTCGAGATCCTTTCGGCCGATGCGCGACGCCAGTTCTTCTTCCAGCGCTTCAAGCGTTTGCGCTGCGCTTTCCGACATATTCCAGCCACGCTCTGTAAAGCGTAGCAGTTTCACCCGTCCATCGCTTTCGCTCGCGCAGAACTCCACCAACCCGAGTTCTGCCGCTTCGTTCGCACATTGATGCACCGCCTGACGTGAAATCGAGAGACGACGCGCAAGCTCAGAAAGACCGATCGGGCGGCCGCCCATGTGAACGAACATTCGGTTCATGGACGGCGTAACCTCGCCGAATCCACTTTCGCGCGCCCGTTCCAGGACACGCTGCTCGATCCATTCAGAACGCCACAGAAGAAGCTGACGCAGAAAACGCTTTTGGGAGACCATTGAAGAGAGAGTCCAGTAAGAATCTCCCGCAATGATACTGCCTCGAGCCGCTGGGGCTGCCATTTTTGTCAATTTGTATTGACAATATCCACGCAGGAAAGCGATGATGGGCCGAAGTTTTCATGCCGCGGCTCGCCCTCGCCGCTAAACCCAAGTTCAAAGGAAGTCGTTCATGCTGCAGTTTCCCCGTACTATTTTCGGTCCCGAGCACGATGCCTTTCGCGACCAGGTGCGCCGCTTCTGCGAAAAGGAAATCGCGCCGCATCACTCGCTCTGGGAATCGGAGCATCGCGTGCCGACCGAGATCTGGCGCAAGGCCGGCGAAAATGGCCTCCTGTGCTGCTGGATCGGCGAGGAAGACGGTGGCCCAGGCGGCGACCTGCTGTGCGACCTGATCGTGAGCGAGGAACTCGGTCGTGTCGGCGCAACCGGACCGGGATTCCCGCTTCATTCGGTGATCGTTGCGCCCTACATCGTGCATCACGGCACCCTGGCATTGAAGAAGCGTATTCTGCCTGGCATGGCGAGCGGCGAAAACATCGGAGCAATCGCGATGACCGAGCCCTCTACCGGTAGCGATGTCGCGGCCATCCGCACGAGCGCGCGCGAAGACGGCGACGCCTGGGTCATCAACGGACAAAAGACCTTCATTACGAACGGCTACAACAGCAATCTGATCGTTGTCGCCTGCAAGACGGATGCGTCACAGGGCGCACGCGGCGTGTCGCTGTTCGTGGTAGAGACCGATACGCCGGGATTTTCACGCGGGCGCAACCTCGAGAAAATCGGCCAATACGCGCAGGACACGGCGGAACTGTTCTTCGACAATGTTCGCGTGCCGCGCGAAAACCTGCTTGGCGAGGTGGGTCAAGGCTTCCGCTACCTGATGAAGGGTCTCGCACAGGAGCGCCTGCTCGTTTCGGTGCAATGCCAGGCGCGCGCTGAAGCCGCGCTCGAATGGACCAGCGCCTACGTGAAAGAACGCAGGGTTTTCGATCGACCGCTCAGCGCGATGCAAAACACGCGCTTCAAGCTCGCTGAGGTCGCGGCAGACATTCATGCCGGCCGCGCTTATTGCGACAAGCTCATCCAGTGGCATATCGCCGGCGCGCTCGATCCGGCTGCGGCCTCGGCGGGCAAGCTCTGGCATTCCGAAATGCTCGGACGGGTCGCCGATGCCTGTCTGCAACTGCACGGCGGCTACGGCTATATGCGCGAGTATCCGATCTCGCGCGCCTTCGTCGACGCGCGCATCGAACGCATCTACGCCGGTACGTCCGAGATCATGAAAGAGGTCGTCGCACGCTCGCTTCTGGACTAATGCCCCTCTTCATGTCCCGTTCACGCACATCATGAAACCCGCAAACCAGGACCACGCGTTCATCACGCGTTTTCTCGAAACACCACATACGCCGCTTCGTGTACTCTCCAACCCGATGGCGATCGCCCTGGGTACGCACATTGTCGCTGCCGATCCGCAGCAAGGTCGACTTGAACTGGAGTTCACCCCTTCGGAAACCTTCGTTCAGGGAACCGGCGTGCTTCAGGGCGGTGCGGTCGCCGGCATGCTCGACTTCGCGATGGCCTTTTCGGTCCTCGCCCGGCTCGGCGACACCGGTACTTGCGCGACGGTCGATCTGACGACAGCGTTTCTCCGAGCTGCGCCGGCCGGCAGGTATCGGGCAATCGGGGAGATCGTACGCAGCGGGAAATCGATCGCGTTTTGCCGCGCCGAACTATGGAAGCACGACGACGCGCGTGGCCCGGTAGCCACAGCCATGGCAACGTTTGTGGCATCTTCCAGTTGACTCCCTTGCGGAACGGAAAGTATCCGGTCCGGAAGTGCACGCTGTAGCGGGCAGCTATCGTCCCGCCTTCAGGTCGAGCGCCACGTCGACGATCATGTCTTCCTGGCCGCCGACCATCCGGCGCTTGCCCAGTTCGACGAGAATGTCCACCGTCTTGAGGCCGTACTTCCGTGCGGCCACTTCCGAGTGGCGCAGGAAGCTCGAATACACACCCGCATAGCCGAGCGCGAGCGTTTCGCGGTCCACGCGAACCGGCCGGTCCTGCAGCGGGCGCACGATGTCGTCGGCGGCATCCATCAGCGTGTAGAGGTCGGTGCCGTGGTTCCAGCCCATGCGTTCCGCCGCGCCGATGAACACTTCGAGCGGCGCATTGCCCGCGCCCGCACCCATACCTGCGAGCGATGCATCGATGCGGTCGCAACCTTCCTCCACGGCGACGATCGAGTTCGCGACGCCCAGCGAGAGGTTGTGGTGCGCATGCATGCCCGTTTGCGTTTCGGGCTTGAGCACAGCCTTGACCGCGCGGAAGCGATCGCGCACGTCGTTCATCGTGAGCGCGCCGCCCGAATCGACCACGTAAATGCAGGTAGCGCCGTAGCTTTCCATCTTCTTCGCTTCGACAGCGAGGTTTTCCGGCGTGGTCATGTGGCTCATCATCAGGAAGCCGACGGTGTCCATGCCCAGTTCGCGTGCGTATTCGATGTGCTGCTTCGAAATGTCGGCTTCCGTGCAATGCGTAGCCACTCGCACCACGCGCGCGCCCGCGTTGTACGCGGCCGTCAGGTCGTGAATCGTGCCGATGCCGGGCAAGAGCAGCGTAGCGATCTTTGCGTGCGTGACCACATCGGCCACGGCTTCGATCCATTCGAGGTCGCTGTGCGCGCCGAAGCCGTAGTTGAAGCTCGAGCCTTGCAGGCCGTCGCCGTGGGCCACTTCGATGCTGTCCACTTTCGCCTTGTCCAGCGCACGGGCGATGTCCTGCACGTTCTGGATTGAGTATTGATGGCGAATGGCGTGGCTGCCGTCGCGCAGCGTCACGTCGGAGATATAGAGTTTCTTGCTCATCGCCTTAGGCTCCTTGCACGCTCAAGAGCGTCTGCGCCATACGCTCGGCGGTGGCGAGCGCGGCGGAAGTCATGATGTCGAGATTGCCTGCATATGCGGGCAGGTAGTGCGCGGCGCCTTCCACTTCGAGGAACACCGAGGTCTTCAGGCCGCTGAACTTGCCAAGGCCCGGAATGTTGAGCGGCGCGCTCGCGGGAATCTCGTCGAACTGCACCTTCTGCTTCAGGCGATAGCCCGGCACGTAGGCATGCACTTTCGCGGCCATCTCTTCGATGGACTGCTCGACCTTCTCGCGGTCAGCCATTTCGGAAAGCGTGTAAACCGTGTCGCGCATCATGACCGGCGGCTCGGCCGGATTGAGCACGATGATGGCCTTGCCCTTCGCGGCGCCGCCCACCACTTCGATAGCCCGCGAGGTCGTTTCGGTGAACTCGTCGATGTTGGCGCGCGTGCCGGGACCCGCCGACTTGCTGCTGATCGAAGCGACGATCTCCGCGTAGTGGACCTTCGCCACGCGCGACACGGCTGCGACCATCGGGATCGTGGCCTGGCCGCCGCACGTCACCATGTTGACGTTGAGCGCTTCAATGTGAGCATCGATGTTCACGACGGGCACGCAGTACGGGCCAATCGCGGCAGGCGTGAGGTCGATCACGCGGATCGACGGCTTGAGCGTGCGCAGCAGCGCGTCGTTCTTCACGTGTGCGCCAGCGGAGGTCGCGTCGAACACGAAGTCGATGTCATTGAACACCGGCAGGCGCGTGAGGCCGACCACGCCTTCGTGCGTAGTCGCGACGCCCAGGCGGGCGGCGCGTGCGAGGCCATCGGAGTTCGGGTCGATGCCGACCATCGCCGCCATCTCGAGATGCTGACTGTTGCGCATGATCTTGATCATCAGATCCGTGCCGATGTTGCCGGAGCCGATGATCGCGGCCTTGAGTTTTTCGGAAGCCATATGAATTCCTGTATCAGGCGGAGAAAGTCGCGCGAACGCTGCCGAGGCCTTCGATCTGCGCGGTGTACGTGCCGGGTTCCTTCACGGCGACCATGGGCCCGAGCGCGCCCGTGAGCACTACGTCGCCCGCACGCAGCGGCGTGCCGAGCTGGACCATGCGGTCTGCGAGCCACACGGCGGCGTTGAGCGGATTGCCGAGGCACGCGGCGCCGTTGCCACGCGAGAGCACCTCGCCGTCGCGCGAAAGCTCCATCGCGCAGGCGGTCAGGTCGATCTGCGAAAGCGGCACCGGGCGGCTGCCCACCACGAAGCGCGCGCTCGAGGCGTTGTCGGCCACCGTGTCGACGAAGCGGATGTCCCAGTTCTGGATGCGGCTGTCCACCACTTCGATGGCCGCAAGTGCGTAGGCGCTCGCACGCAGGATGTCGACGAAGGTGTGCTTCTCGTGCGTGAGATCGTGCTCCAGCACGAGCGCGATTTCAGCTTCCACCTTCGGCTGGATCAGTTGCGAGAGAGGAATGGCTTCGGCATCACCGTAGGCCATCGAAGCGAACAGCGCGCCAAAGTCGGGCTGATCGACGCCCAGCTGCTTCTGCACCGCGAGCGACGTGAGGCCGATCTTGCGGCCCACAATGCGCTCGCCGGCCGCAACGCGCAGATCGACGTTGGCTTGCTGCACTGCATAAGCGGTGGCGATATCGTCCATCGCGATCTCGCCGCGCACCGGCTCGATCACGTTGCGCGATGCTTCCGCTTCGCGCAGGCGCGCGGCCAGGGCCGCGACGATTTTGAGATCGGTCATATAACCTCTCCTGTTGAATTCGAACTGAGCGTCGAAGCAGATGAGGACCGCTTTCAGTAAGCGGCGCATGACCGAAGTTCGTCGCGCTAGGGCACTGTCATCAACTGGCGTATCATGCGCTGTGCAAAACCAAAGTGGTCCAGACTTCCGGCATTCCTCAAGCCACAGAAGGCTCCCTATATTTGACGTGCGTAAACCGAGCATCAATTGGCCGTAGCACCGGGACGTCAAGCGCACCGTCTGCGGCTGCAACGAATCGGTCGGGTCGCAGCGCTACACATTTCGTATTGCGCGCGCGCATCCAGCTCAGAAGTGTGCCCTCCAGGTCGAACAGGTCTTCTTCAGAGGTCGCGCCTTGTGAGACTTCCCGCAAAACGATATGACGTGAATTGAGTGCGGCCCAATCCGCCTGTTGCGATCCGGATAGAAACTGTTTCGGGTTCACGCCATCGCCGAGTAAAACAAAGCCCGTACCGAGGAAATCATCCAGGTGGCCCTGTCTCCCACGAACGTCGGCGACACGCGGCTGAGGTGGCATTTGCCCGATCAGATTCGTCTTCTGCGGCGGAGCGCTTATCCAGCCCCCATCAAGTGCCGGTAGACCTGCCAGTGGTTGCGGTGGCTCCTGCATGTGAAGGGCTTTGCAGAGGAGCCGGTGAAGCGCGTCAAGCTTCTCGCTCGCCGTCATCTGCCGTTTGATAATTCGCCCCAGTCGTTCCGACTCAGCTGTTACGAATGCGACATTAGGTGCACGCTCTACCTCGTAACTATCGAGAATGCTCTCCGGAAGGCGGCCTCCAAGGACCTCCCGAATCTTCCAGCACAAATTGAACGCGTCGCGGATACCGGACTGCATGCCTGAGCCTGCCCACGGGGGCATCAAATGCGCTGCGTCTCCGAGCAGGAATACTGAACCGCACCGCCACCGCTGCGCCCGTCGCACGTGGTGCTTGTAGAACGCATGCTGGTGGATTTCAATGTTCTCTGGCGTCACGCCCATCGTGGCAAGCAGATTCCACAATTGGTCGTGAGTGGAAAAGTCCTTTTCCGACTCGTGCTCAGCAAGTGGAAATTCCCAGCGGTGATTGCCTAGCGCCAGCGGTATATCGACAACCGGACGCTTTGTATCCGACCAGAAAGTAAGCAAATGACGCTCGGGCCACCAGCGCTTCACGCGCACGTCGATGACGACCCATTTCGTATCGGTAGTAGAACCCTCCAGGGGGATACCCAACCGGGTGCGCACGTTGCTAGAACCACCGTCACACGCGAGAACGTAACGGGCAGTGACACATCCTTGAACACCGGTGTCCAGATCGCGAAAGCTCACTACCGAACCGCCGCCGATGGACTGGAGCGAAGTAAATTCCTGGCCGAACCGCACTTCGACAACGGACGAAAAACGCTCCACTCCAGCGCGCAACACCTGCTCCATCGCAGGTTGATAGATCATCGACGCGACAGGCAGACCCATTTCAGGATCGGGGACTTTCATGCGCATCAAATCCTTGCCGGCATATGTGCGCCATCTCATCTCCGTCATGGGATCCATCACCTTGAGTAGTTCGTCGACAAGTCCGACGGACTGATAGCAGCGCAAGGTCCAGTCGTTGACAGTCACCGCACGCGCACGAGGATAGATTTCGCGATCGCGCTCCAGAACCAGGCATCGGATTCCGTATGCACCGAGGAAGTTCGCAGCGGAAACGCCGGTTGGGCCATATCCGACAATCGCCACATCATAGTCAAAGGAACAGGTAGTCATCCGGCGCCCACTCAGGCCTGTTTCAGGAACCACGTAACCAGGGGGTTAAACTTGGAAGCCTGCTCCCATTGGGCCCAGTGACCACATTGCGCGAAGAGCACAACATCTTGATCCGGCACCGACTTGAAGCTCTGTACGCCAGCGGGCAAATTGACCTTATCTTGCTGCCCCCAGATCAGCAGACAGCGATGCGGCAGCTTGCTAAGTCGAACATCCTCGCTCAGATAGAATTGCCGCGGCGGCGGCCCTGCGGGCGGGAGTGTCAGCGGAGGATTTGCGGCAATTTCAGCGTCGTTGCTCGCCGCGAATCGCTGCTCTATCAACTCGGGCGTCAACACCGATGTGTCATGGACGAGGTTGTGAAGAAAGGCGTTAAGCTTCTCGCGCGAAGGCCCTTCGCCGCTGTAATAAGTCAGCAGTTGCATGATGCCTTCGGTTGGTCCTTGTCCCTCAATATAAGCCCCACCTGGCCCCATGGCGACCAGGCGGTCGACCGCGTCTGGATACTCCATCGCCATGTAATACGCGACGGAGCCGCCGAACGAGTTCCCGATCAAATGCGCCTTGCTGATGCCCAGCTCGTCCATGAACGCCTTCAGCGCGCGTGCACCGTTCAGGAATGGATTTGGTGTGCCGAATATTTGCAGATTCTTCGAAGAGCGCCCCCAACCCGGCATGTCGATTGCGTAGACGGTGAAATGCTCTGCCAATGACGCGATGTTGCGGCTGTAGTTGCTCATGCCAGTTGCACCCGGACCACCCCCATGGAGGAGGATCAGTGCCGGGCCCTCTCCGTCAACCGAGTAGTGAATCGACCATGCCTTACCGTCGTGAACGCCATGCACAAATTTCGAATCGCTCATTTCATATCTCCTGATGTTGTTCGGGCTTGCCTACGACGTATTCTTTTTCCTTTAGCGACGTGACGGCACGTCGAAGCTGTCCGAGCGACATTGCCAGGGACCGGTTTTCCTTGAAGTGCCCCCAAAGGCTAATGCCGCGGTAAGTTGCGGATCGCCATGACGTTTCGTCCACGGTGATAGGGTTCCAGCCAAGCTCCATCTCGAAGCCCGAAGGCGTGACGACATAAAACGACAGTTCCCGATCGTTGGGATGCTGGCCGATCGCGTTCGCAATCGAGTAGCCCAACCGCTTGCAGCGCAGATAGGCAGCAGAGACATCATCCAGGCTTTCAGCCTGCAGGTTGAGGTGATGAATCCGGGTACGCATCGGATCAAGCCGGCGCCCTCGGGTAGAAGCAACCGCGATACTGTGATGACGTTCGTTGATACGGAGAAACGTAAAATCCATCACAGTGCCGCCGACCTTGTCTTCGATGTGATCGGAAATACGCGCATCGAAGACCGTCTCCCAGAAGTCCTGCAATGCGTCGGGCTCCCGGGTCACAATCGCCACGTGCCCGATACCGGCGGCTCCAGTCGAGAATCCGCTGACATGCATGTGCAGCGACTCGCTCGACAACACCGGCCGCGTATAGAGGTCGATCTGGAGGCGCTTAGGGCCATAGAAAGTATGAAAGCTCTCGACGCCGCGCAGACGCGCTTCTTCTTCCGTGCCTCGTCGCAGCGTGACGCCACGTTCACTGAGACGCCGGCGAATTTCGCCTAGCGTATCGTCGTCGTCGACTTCAAAGCCCAACGCGGTGACATCTTCGGCCCCTCCCGGCCGTACGACGATGCGGCGCTGATGAGCGTCCAACCGGAAGGCAAGAGCGCCACCTTCGGTACCTTCGACATGCATGCCGAAGCCCTCCGTCGCAAACCTCCTCCATTCGTCAAGCCGGCTGGATTCGATCACTACATAGCCTAGCCTAGATTTTCCGAAGATCGAGCCATGCTGATGCCGGTCGCCCACCACTGGGCCTGCTTTCCCGCTGAGAACGGCGATCAGTTCATCCAGGCGGGCGGGGAGTTCATTAGCTCGCCATGCCACATGCTGATCCTGACGGACGATCATCAACTTGTGCTGGTACGCCACTTCCTGCGGTGGTTGAAGATCCAGAACCTTCAATGGCATGCCCGCAGCCTGAGCGGTGGTGACAAGACTGGAGATGTCGATTGATTGATCGAAGCGCAAAAGCGTGTAGACGGGCCCAAGCTCGTCGTACAGTGACCGCCCCGCATCGACCCAGAAGTGCGGAAGCCGGCAGCCAGGCACGGTGGACGCCGTGACGCCACCCATCGAGTAAGCCGGCGCTTTGTCTGCGTCGTACTGGATGATGGGCGAGCTGGAGTAGTAATAGCCAAAATTGAGACCCTCGGGAGCGAACTGAGGAACATTGAGCTGATGCAACTTTGCTCCCATCGCAGTACGCATCGCAATTCCCACCGGGTTCAGACGTGAACTCAGCGCTGCAGGCACGCGATTCTTCCCGAGTGTCTCCGCCATGTCGAGCATGCTTTGCATCGCAAGGCGGGATACCTGGTCAGTGATCGGATGCCTTTCGGCCTCGTAGGCGCTCAACATGTGCGGGTCTGCCCAGCCATCAAGCACGTTTGACAACAGCCATGCAAGATTCACCCCATCGGCAATGCCTGCGTTCATGCCATAGCCAGCGAACGGTACCCAGAGATGCGCAGCATCGCCGGCGAGAAAGACTCGGCCCTCGCGCAACCGCTCTGCGACCATACGTCTGCCGACCCAGTCCTCGTGGTTGAGGATTTCAAACTGGAAATCGGATCCCACTCCCAGCACATCGCAGATCGACTGCCGAAGATCCAGGGCATCAAAATTATCCACGTCATGCGGGAGCGTACGGTGGACCAGCCAGGTGTCTTTTCCATCAATTGCGACGACGTTTCCGCGAACCTTGTGGTTTGCGATCCAGCTCATCCACGCGGGACGCCGATTTCCCCACAACTGAATGAGACCGGGAGCGCGGATCAGGGACGTGCGAGTCCGAGCGAGTTCCGCGGCGCCGACAAGCCTTGTCCCCATGATCTTCCGTACGACACTTCGACCACCGTCGGCCCCGACAAGATACCGAGAGCGAAGCACAACAGGAGATCCGTCGCTTCGACGGCAAGATATCGATACGCCCGAATCGTCCTGTTGATATTCCTCGACCGACGTGCCGTAGAGTACGGTGATACCGGTCGTGCGATGCATCAACGCGGACAAGATGGGTTCGAGATAGAGTTGCGAGACGCGAACTTGTGGCTCAGGGGTCCGCCAGTGGCTATCCGGGAATCCGGTCTGCGCGCGTTCGCCTCGGGAAGGCATCCCGATGCGCGTCATCTCGTGGCCGTTGATGGCGGTGCAAAAGACGATATCGGTCGGAAAGTCATCTGGCAGGCCCGCAGCTCGCACCTTATCGGCGATGCCGAAGCGGCGGAAAACCTCGAGAGTCCGCGACGCAACCGTATTGCACTTGGCGCTGGGTGGAATGTCCCGGTGCCGCGACTCGACGACAATGACCTGATGGCCACGCCTCGCCATTTCAATCGCAGTGCACATGCCGACGGGGCCGGCTCCAGCTATCACGACAGGGGCATCATACGTAATCATGCGCAAGTGCCTCCATATTGATTCCCATCCATGCGTCTTTGGCCCTCACATACACTCGCCTCGAGGTATTGCCGTGCGTGCGTTCCTGCCATCAGTGTCTCCTTCCAGGACATCGCAAGACACCGACCCGATGTTACGGACCTGTCTCGCGCTTCCAGAACTCGGTCTGGACAAAATGAGATTTCCCTCATTACGACACGAACGTCGTTTTTACACATTTGTCGTAAACCCGAATCGAATGAAAATCCTCAGCGCGCTTACGCGCTGTTCACCAAAATGTCGGAGACCTATTCATTTAGAAATGCGACACACGTGAAGCACGCCATCGAGCCAAGGCCGCTTGCCGCACAAGAACGCGGCGAAGTCTGATCTGGCGTCCCACAGAAGGGAACTGAAGTGAGCCGCCCCCCCCCGACGTCATGCGGGGGCGAATGGGTCACTGATCAAAGAAAGAATGAAATTTGTTGCCCAACGTGCAGTTGAAATCCGACCTCGCCGAGCGCACACGGCTTACTTCTCAATTTGCATCCCGCCCAGATCTATCCGCTGTTCGCCCGCTTAGTCGGGGTGGCGACGACCGATGTCAGTGCACCATACACCCTGATTTACGGATATTTACCGCCGCGAATCGTCGCGGACGATGCGGTCGGATGAATGACGGAGAACTCATTGAAGGCAAGTGCGAACCTCGTTGCTGACTCCATTCCGGTCGCACTGCTAAGCATGAAAGAGGATAATTTTGATGCAACATATTTCCGATATCATCGCAAACATCTTGATATTCCGGGGAAAACAAACGGAGCTCGCGCACGCTCCAATGCGGGCGTGGAACCCCTAATTTATCTGACCGACAACTTGCGGGAGTGCACACATGCGCGGCGGTTGTCCGGCAACGATCAGAATTAGACTGCTGCGGTGATTGCTGCTCTCGGTTAATTCACATTTTGAGCAAGGAATGCGCGCACTGCTGAATTGAATTCCTCTGCTCGTTCCCACTGCACCCAGTGGCCGGTCTTGCTGAACATGTAAACGTCGCAATTCTGCATACGTCTTTGTAACGATAATGCTCCGCTCGGACGGTTAACCTTGTCTTCAGTGCCCCAAAGAACCAGCGTCGGATTCTGGACAGAGATCAGGCGCGGGTCGCGGGTGAAATCCAATTTCCTGAACTGAGGAATCCCCTTCGGCCCGAGCAGAGGCGGGCTGGCTACCACCTCAGGATCAATGCTGGATTGGTACCGCTCATTTATCACGGCCTCGGGAACCCGACTACCATCATAGACAAGGTCACAGCGGATAAACTTCGAAAGCTTTTCCAGCGTAGGCCCTTCTCCCTTGTAGTAAGCCAACAGCCGCTTCAGGCCTGGGGTTGGCAATTGCCGGGTCGTGTCGACTCCTCCAGGCCCCATCAGAACCAGCCGGCCGATGTTTCCCGGACGCTCCAGCGCCATCCGCAACGCACACGCGCCGCCAAGAGAATTGCCGATTACATGAGCTCGTTCAACGCCGAGCCGATCCAGCATCCCAAGTATGCTTGTGGCCAGATCGCCAAACGGATCACCTCGATCCAGACCCTTTGAAGACCTGCCGTAACCGGGCATATCCGGTACCAGGACACGAAAGTGACGCGCCAGTGCTTCGATATTTCTGACGTAGTTGGAAACACCTGACGCACCAGGGCCGCCTCCGTGGAGCATCAGCACGGCTGTACCACTACCGGCCTCTGCCAGATAAATTCGGCGCTCGCCGACCTGAACGGTACGCTGGTGCATTGAACTGAGGACAGACGAGACATTCATCGAGCGACCAGCCGAGAGAAATGACGACATCTGCATTGTAAGGAGTAATTTGTCATAATGACAATATTCTCGTTTTTACCTACTCTACCGGATGCTGGTCGACGGGCCAGCCCAAGTAGGCTCGCAGGTTCTTCGAGGATTGTTCACGGACAGTGCTGCGCCGTCTTCAGCAAACCGCGCTTCCCCCGTCGCATCTACAATGATCCTGTGGTCAGTTTGCTTGGGCTTACGGCCACAGCGGAAGTGAGGTCAATCGCGCGATGCCCCACACGAATGCGGCTGACTCGCGTGGTCATGGTGTTGTTGGATAGTGGTGCTAACCGCGGCGGGATGACGGTACGACCGAGGCGCTTCGACTAGCAGATGGCGCGCGTGGCTGGCGCCGGCTTTCGTAACGCTGCCCGGCCCGTGCCTCTGTCCGGAGGAATGCTCGGATGGCATATGGCGCCGGGAGCGGCCAATTGTAGTTGCGGACCAGTTACCCCTCGATTAGCGGCGAATAAAAAAAGGCGGTCACGTCGTACGCGAAGTGATGGCCCGCGAACAACTTTTCCGCCTCTTCCCGCAGATCGCCGATGCTCGTTTTGTTCAGCCGGCACTCAGGCCGCATTGCCGTCGCCATGTGCACTGGAGCGAACGGCGGGATGGCCCGATGCGACCGCGCCCTCCGGCTGGATGCTGGATCCGAAATGTTATCCGGTTCGCCGAACGCGGCGTGCTATTGAACGGCGTACGGTCTCGAGCGCTTGTCGCCATCATCGCGATCGCCACCGGAAACCGCTTAAGCTTTCTTGCTATAGCGTGTTGCTTGTCCGTTGCTACCCGCCGCCGAATCCGGTGCCCGGCCACCAGCTTTTGCCACTCCCGCTCGTATATCCAGGAGAGCTCGATGTCCCGGTCGCCACCTGGCGGGGCCACACGTACGTGGCCAGGTGGCGCATCCTGCCGTCTAGAATGCTACATAAGGTGTCCCGCTTGTACTATCACTGCTGGCGCGCAAATCCATGCCGAAGTACAACGTGCGCCCGTAGAAATGCGGTAGGCCGAGGTCGAGAATCAACGAATTGCCGAATGGTCCTGCCAGATTATCAATTGCATACCGACCGCTGCCGAACAGCGTATCCGCGTTCCGCACAGTGAACGGTACGTTGGCCTGGGTGCCGTTTGCGCCCACGAGGGTTGCAGTCAACGACTGATCGGTAGCCGGGCAATAGAACGCGCTATTGTCGCTACAGACCGTGAGATCGACGTTGGACGGTGTATTAGCCCCCGCATCAAAAAAATATGCGTTCGAGCCGGTATCGAAGAATGCACTGCCGATGGCGCGACCGAGAAAGATACCGGTCACGTCCCCCGCCGCGGTCGTCGTAAGAAGCGCGGCGCCGGACGAGCGAGTGTTGTTCGATCGCGTACCAATGCCGAAGGTCAGCGTTCCAACGGAGCTGCCGCCACTCGAATTGTTCATTGTGACGATCACACCATTGTTGTCGATCGGGAAATGTCGCACCGGGTTCGCTACCTGCTCGCTCAGCGCCGCTGTCGTGCTCTCGCAGCTCGCGTTGCCGTTCGAACATGAATAGTAATTGCTGTAGATCGTAGAAGTGGTGCAGACCGATCCGCAATCGTAAGCCGCGGGGCCGATGCCGAGGATGCCGTTCGCACCGAGCGACGCCGCCGTATTGGCGGACGAGCCACCGTCGGAGCATGATGGCGGGACGTCCGACGTGCCCAAGTCTCCAATCGTCTGGATCGGCACGTGACTTGCCGTTTCACCGCCAATTTTCACGTCGGCCGTACGGACCGAGCCCCACGTATAGCTCGATACAAACTGGCCACATTCAGCGAGCGCTTTGCCGCCATTCACCGTAGTGGTCTGCAGGTTGCTCAGGACGTTTGATACGGCACTGCTTACGATTCGAAGTCCGAACGATCCAGTATCGACAAGAACTTTGTCCACAGTCTGACAGTTCGATGTGCCCGGCGCGCAAATTGTCACGCTGACGGTCGGCATGTTGACAACGTTTGCAACGCCCGCGCCGACGCTGACGGTTACCTGATTAAGCGCGTTGCTCGAGGCGGCATCGTCCGACTCCGACGGGCTGCCACCGCCGCATGCGGCGAGAAGCGCCGCAACCGCGATGACGCCGAACATGCGGAGCGGCCAAATACGAATGTGATGGATATACAAATCTGGTCTCCGCTGTTACTGGACATCATTGCCGGTTATTCCTGCCGGCAGCAACTGCGGCAGCCACGCCCGGCCGATGAATGACCCCATGTGGCCCCCAACGCGGACAACGAAGGTGTCGGTGTCGATAGACACGGGCGCGCGTATGCCACGCGCAGCATGGGTCGTCGAGACACCCGAGGCATATTGCGAGAAATATTGGCCGAGGAGATCGGCCACATTGGGCTTCACGGGACCCCGCCACGCGATGCCAAAAACCGTATTGTTCGTCGAAATGTACTCCCGAATGATCGTGCCGGTCCCAAGCGTGGTTTCGCGCAGCGAGTAGCCGTCGTCAACCGTCGCCGCAGCGTGCGACATTACTTGGACTGTTGCCAGGTTGTCACGTGCGGGCGGCTGCATCGGCAGGCCGCCGAGTTCCGCCCATGCAGGCCTCATGCTCAACACCAAAAGTGCGCCGACTGCTGTTATTGCGACAGTGTGGCGCAAGCGACTCGGTTTCAATTTTTCCTCCCTTCTGATTCACATCAGTGCTCTAACGATCGTCGTGCAATAAGGCTATCCACCCGGGACCGATTCATATCAGCCACCGTGGCACGCTCCGCGAGCAGGTGAAGTTCAGCATTCGTGAACCGTTCGCGTGACGAGTGCCCTCTTTTAGGCGATAGGTAGTACTAAAACGTATAAGCAATGTTGAACAGTGTGATCAATGGATTCACTCGAATTCTCGTTTTCGTCACTATTTCTGAGCCCACGGCCGTGTCCGCATGCGTTGTCAATGTCGTCGACAGAGGCATATAGATCAGAGAAGCTCCGACCAGCCAATGCCTCGCAAAGGAGTACGTCGCTCCAATTTCGGCGACGGGATTCCACGACGGACTCAGGCTCGCGCTCGCTGAACTCCCAGGTCCGAAACTGGCGGCGATGAAACTGTTATTCGTCAGGTGTGTGTTGGCGAACCACGTGTAGTTCACACCGACGCCGACAAACGGTCTAAATTTTCTATCAGCGGAGAACAAGTGATACCTGGCTTCCAGAATCGGAGCTAGCGGTCTGGTTTCGCCAATCACACCGAACTGGCTCAATGAACGGTCTCCCACCAGCTGGCTCGTGAAAGGCGTCCCCATCAGTAACGCAACCCCGATGTTGTCGGTTATGTGGTATTCGATCGAAAAGTTTGCCGCGTCAGAGTTGCTGGCATGAGTTCCGGTGTCAGGGACGTCTTGATTGACCGGCAGCCCGCCAGCGCTTACAACGTTTGTCAGCCCGGATTCCCCCTGCGGCATGATATGCAGCCAACCGGCGCCAATGGTAGTCGTTCCACTTGCCTGTGCATGGGCATTGCCAGCGATCACAGCAAGACACGCGACAGCCGACATACACGTTGCCTTGACCTCGTTCTTCATATCTCCTCCTTCTTTCATTTAAGTAGTTATACTAATCAAATAGAAAACATGGATTCTTGCGGAGCCGAATTGAATGCCTATGGCTCGTCTCTCAACTTACGGTTCTCTGTGATAAACGAGAACCTGAAGGGGAAGCGCCCCAGGATCTGCGTGGCCGCCCCAGTGAGCGCGACATCGGTGAGTGCCACACGCACTTCAGGTTTTTCGGAAGAGTCGGCAATGGTTACGCGTGCGTCTTCAATACCCCCTTCCGCAAGCGCAGCCGAAAGCGCTTCGAGCGTTTCACGCCGCCTCAGGTCGGGTTTGAAAATTTTCCCCACAGCAGTCAACGGCATCGTATCAATCAAATAGACCCGCTTCGGCCGGGCGGCTCGTTCTCCGATCGTCCGGTGCGCATACGCGGTAAGTTCCTCTTCGGTGGCGTGCGCCCCGGACCTGAGCTGCACGAACACGACGGGGAGTTCTCCAGCATGAGCATCGGGTCGTCCGATAGCGGCGGCAAGAGCTACGGCTGGGTGACAATGCAAACACTCTTCGATCGTCGCGGGGTCGATGTTGTGTCCACCGCGAATGATCAGTTCCTTCTTGCGTCCTGTCAGCCAAAAGTAGCCGTCAGAATCCTGATGCCCGAGATCGCCGGTGTTGAGCCAGCGTCGTCCGTCTGCGAGATCGAGCCACAGTCCCTTATTGTGCTCTGCCTGCGCATAGCCTCTGAAGACATTCGCCCCAGATATGACAAGAAGCCCTGTTTCGTTAACCGCGCAGTCCCTGACATACTGCCCGGCTTCGTTCACGACGATCGGCTTCATCAGCTGTCCTGGCATGCGCAGCCCGATCGATCCGAGCCGACGCTCACCGACTGGGGGATTCGCACTGCTGACGCACGCTCCTTCCGTCAACCCGTAGCCTTCAAGGAGGCGTACGCCGGTTCGCTCTTGAAATGAGCGGAACACATCGACCGGCATCGGCGCGGCTCCACACAAGCCATATTGGAGCGATTGCAAATTGCGGCCGGCGACAGGTACGTCAAGCAGGGATGCGTAGAGCGTCGGTACGCCGCTAAAGAAGTTGATGCGGTGATGCTCAACGATCTCCCAGAAACGCTTTACCACCCCTTCGCCGCGATAACCCTGCGGTGTGCCGAGGACAACGTGCGCGCCACGAGAAAAGGGCACTAGTCCGGTTGCGATCACCGCATTGACATGAAAGAGCGGCAATCCGCAAAATGTCGTCTTTCCAGGACCGATGCCGTCGCCAATAAATTCTCCGACGGACCACGCGTTACTGACCTCGTTGTCATGGGTGCGCATCGCGAGCTTGGGTAAGCCTGTCGTTCCGCCGGTGCAGAAATATGAAGACAGGTCGCCGGAGCGGATGTCGCGCACGCTGGCCAATCGTGCTCCGGATTCGCACGAAATCGCACGACCGAAATCGTGAACTTCGATGCGGGCGGGGACATTGCCGCGTATTCCGCCGCGACCATGCAATCGCCGGCATTCCCTGCGCTGCAACGCTCTCGCCACTGGCCCACGAATCCCACGAACGTGCTGAGAGAGGTCCACCAGTACCAGATGTACCAGGGTCGGCACCTGATCGAGTATCCGGTAAACCTTGGACCACAGGTCAGTGCCAGGGAACGGCGCGAGCGTAACCAGAACTTTCGCGCCCGAAGCATTCAGCAGCGAAGCGATCGCCTCCGCTTCCAGCAACGGATTGATTGCACACACGATGCCTGCCGCCTCGCCCCCCCAGATCACAAAATGCGTCTCGGGTAGATTGGGCAACACATAAGCGATGATCGTCTCACGCTCTACGCCTAAGCGCGTGAACATGTTTGCGGTACGCGTGATATCTCTAACCAGTTCCCTGTACGTCCATCGCGCAGGCTTGCGGTGGTCGTCAGCGCGCAAAAAGAATGACAGTGCAGGTGCGTCGGGATCGATCGCCGCGCCGCGGCAGATCATCTCGTACGTGCTTGCCGGGCGAACTGCTGGCTCGCCGCGCGCCTCGATGGCCTCCACATCAACCAGATCAGATACGCCTTTCATGTTGCCTCTTCGACGACACGGTTACACTGCATGCCAAGGTCGATCGCCCCATCCTCACTGACGATGCGTGACTTGACGACGTCTCCTGTCTTCAGGTATTGGCTTCTCGCGGACTGTATCCTCATGAACAGGCGCCATCTGCTCGCCTCAGGGAGTAGCGCCGCAATGCGCTGTTTCGCGGGAGACGGCACTGAGAGCGCGCATCCGGACGGCGTGCCAGTTGAGAGCAGATCGCCGGGACGCAGATCGTGGACGCCAGACAGTTCCGACAGGGTCTCCGCGAAGCCGTAGACGAGGTTCGACGTCGAATCGTTTTGGCGTACGGCGTCATTGACCGTCAGCGTCAATTGCAGCTTCCTGAGAATCCCCATCTCATGAGGCTCGAGCAGACACAGGTACGGCCCTACCGGCCCGAAGGTCCGATAGCTCTTTCCTTTGTAGAACTGCATCTGCGGTATCTGAACGTCGCGCGCCGAGTAGTCGTTCACAATCACCACGCCGGCTACATATTCGTGCAGGTTGTCGTCTGTCACGGCCTGGCGCGAGGTAATACTCTGCCTCAATACGAGACCAAGCTCGATTTCGTAGTCGAGAAAACGCACATGGCGCGGCCGCACCAGATCGGAATCCGCCGGCACAATGCAGCTCGGAGCTTTGGTGAAGACCATGTTGTAGGTCTTCGCATCCGGATTCATCCCCGACTCAATCATGTGTTGGCGATAGTTCGCGCCCTGGCAGAGGAACTGCTGATCTGGCGTAACAGGAGACAACCATTCGACGGCCCATTCTGCGACCGTCGTGCCCGTCAGACCGGAGAGACGTCCGACCGAATTGGCCTCGATGAAAGCGCCAGTCGAGTCGAAGTTGCCGGGGACGGGGGTGATCAGGCCATTCCTGACGACTCCCCAGTGGACGCGTCCTTCGTGGCGGTAACGCAAAATATTGAGTGGCATAGGAATCTCGGGACGGGGCCAATGATCAGGCGAAGATTTTCGCGAGCATGCGCAGTTTCGCGACGGTCAGGTCGGGACTGCGACAAAGATTACGAAGCAGCGCCGCCACCGCGCCAGGTGTCAGCTTCGGTTTGGTGAAGCTGCGCGGCATCACGGGTCCCCACTGCGACATGGCATCCCTGCTAACGGGATGGATGCCCGTGGGTTTGTCAGCCGTGAACAAATCGCCGTCGCAGTAATGCTCGTGCTTTGCACCCGTCGGATCCTGCCAGTAGTCGAACACCTGACTGCCGAGTACATGGCGGCCAATGCCCCACGCGTGGGTATAGCCCTTTTCCCGCAGCACACGCTGCCCCATACCGATCGCATCCGCATCAATGACTTCATACGCGCTGTGGCTATAGATGGGAGCGAAGCCTTGCGCCAATGCGAGCGTGTGATGGTCCGCAGGCGTGTCACCGAGATCCAGCCTCATGAATGCAACGGCAGGAGAGCCGTCAGGCAACACCTGCACATCGCTAGGAATGAAGCCGAAGTGACGCGTGTACCACGCACAAGTCGCCTGGAAGTCGGCGAGCTCGAGAACAACATGACCCAGTCGCAGCACCTCAGGTGCGCTAGCCGGCGGCCGTTGCGTGCCATTTACCCGGACCACTTCATCCTGTGAGTTGAAACGTAACGCGGGGCGGTATGGCAAAGTTCCTGCGGGTGTCTGTTCACATATTGCGTCGACGCGAAAGCCCGAGGGATCGACAAGCGTTACGCGATGCCCACCGCCAGGCCAGTCCGACTTCTCGATTGGCGATGCGCCGGATACCTTCGTCAACGCTTCCAGGTCAGACAAGTCCTTGATTCGCAGGCCGAAGCCCACAAATCGCGCTTGCGTCGACTTGCGGACCACATAGCAGAAAGGCGATCCGGACGTGGCGCGAAGAAAGAGGAATCTATCGTCGTGCGCTACGGTGCGCAGACCAAAATCGCTCAGGAATTGCTCTGCCTTGTCGAGATCAGGACGTTCGAAAAACAGGTAAGCCAGCGCCAATGCCTTCGTCGTCGGCGCCGGATGCCGGGCGGGTTGCTCCGTAGTGAGCTTCATTACGTTATCTCAGACAGAAGATGGAACCGCTTCGGGCAACGTTTGCATTGCTCGGGGTGGTTTTTGCAGTAGCGTCAAACTTTCCTGCACGATCCGGTTGACGTCTGTGGCAGGCCCATCGTTCATGATGGTCTTATCAGGGCGGATAACCGCAACCCAGCCAGATGGCACCACGCGGGGAAAAAAGGCACCGTGCAGATCCTCCCAGGCGCACGCACGTGCGCCGAGTTGTTGCCCGCGATACGAGATGTTCATAACGGTGCCGCCGGCCGCGTAGAATCTGGCTTTCGTAGCGGCGTCGAGCGCTGCGCCGGCATCAATACCAAACCCAGCGAGCACGAGCCGGTAGCCAAGCGCGTCGTCACTCAAACACTGGGTGCCGGCTGCATCGCGCACCCACCCCTGTGGAACCACCGCACCTCGAACCAGCCGGGATTCAGTACGGCCTTTGACGAACAGTCCTCGCCGGCAGGCATTCGCCGGTTTAATATGCATTTCCTCGAAGTACAGGCGAGCCTTAGGTATGAACCGCGCCAATCGCATCACCCCATGAGTACAGAGCGCAACGGCACCGTTGACGGGCATCACTAGTCTGCCCATCAGCTTTGCGAGGCGGATCATCGCCCTCACATGGGGCCGACGCTCCTCGTCGTATGTGTCGAGAATCTGGGGGCTGGCTTGACCGTGTATGACCAGCGCCAGCTTCCAGCTCAGATTGGCCGCATCGCGCAGCCCAGCAACCAATCCCTGCCCCACAAACGGCGGAGTAATATGCGCGGCATCGCCGGCGAGAAAAACACGCCCTTTGCTGAACGCGCTAACCGCTCTTGCGTGGAAACGGTAGACCGCTTTCCGTTCGATGATCATCTGATCGACATCTCCCCACGGCGCAAGCAGCTCCCGGATGCGTGTGTTGGATTCCATTTGCTCTCGCGTCTCTCCCGGGCGCAGCATAAATTCCCACCTCTCCCGGCCGCCTGGGGCTGTCATGTGAGGAACCGGGCGCCGGTGATCACAAATGAATTCGACGTGATCAATGGGCTGAGGAACATCGCGTGCGTCCACGATGAGCCAGTCCTCGTTGAACGTTTTTCCGATGAAGTCCTGACCAATCACCTGACGTACGAGCGAACTGGCGCCATCCGCGCCAACTACGTATCTGGCACGCACATTGTGCGTCCCCGCTGGGCCCGCATCTAGCGAGGCCAAGACATGATCCTCAAGCTCTGTCAATCCACGCAGAGCAACTCCGAGTCCGACGTGGACCCGATCGAACTGAGCGAGCTTTGCACGAAGGCACTGTTCAAGTTCCGGCTGGTAAAACGTCACAAGCTTTGGGTGCCCATCCAATGCGCCGAGCGTGTTAATTCGCCCAAATTCGCCCAACCACGGCGAACGTAAGCGGACCTGCGATATCGCCACTTTCTCGAAATCGCCCTCGTCGACACGCGCGAGCTGAAGGATCCGCAGTGCCTCGTTATCCAGTGCAATCGCGCGAGGCGCCATGTATATCTCGACCGACTTGTCGATGACAAGCACATGCAAACCGTGGCCAGCCAGCAGATTGGCTATCGTCGCGCCCACCGGTCCGCAACCGACTATGAGTACGTCGACAGCCGTTGGCAGCGGATCGCCAGGGCACAGATTCTTGTCTTCCACGGCGGGCGGACGAGCGCCTGTCTCCATTGTTACGACTCCATTAATCGATGGCCTGTCGAGTCGACCTCACCTCGCGTTTCTGACATATTGATCATCACTGATGATTTTGTCAATTATGATTCCAGAGGGTATACTCCAGCAATCCACCGAATAGCTGGTCACTGATGCCAACCCCACGTCGCCCCAGAGTCTCTCCTCCCCTTCAGTCCGCGCCCGCTGCGTCTGCGGAGGCGGAGCCGCGCGGCACGCGCCGCAAACGGGAAACGCGCAAGCGCCTTCTGGACGCTGCGCTCAGGCTAATGGCCGAAAAGGGAATGGAAGGCGTGGCGATCAACGAAATCACGGAGGCAGCCGATGTTGGCTTCGGATCCTTTTACAACCACTTCGAATCCAAAGAAGCAATCCACGAGGCCCTGACGAGTTGCGTATTCGAAGACTTTGCCGACACGCTGGATCAGCTCACGCGTGATCTGTCCGATCCGGCAGAAGTCGTCTCAGTGTCCGTACGTCATACGGTATTGCGAGCAAATCGCGACCCGCTGTGGGCTCAGTTCCTGTTGCGTGAAGGTTTCTCTTCGCGAGCAATAAGCCGTGGGCTGGGACGTCGCCTGATGCGGGATGTCGGAAATGGCATTGTGGCAGGCCGTTTTGCGGCGGAAGACCCGCTATTGAGCGTGATTTCCGTCGGTGGAACCGTCCTCGGTGCGATCGCATTGCAGTTGCAGTTCCGGTCGCCCGAAGAACTCGGGCTGGACACGGTCGCAGCATCGGGAATTTCGATTGACCACCTTGCGGAACGGACAGCAGCAACGTTGCTACAAACCCTTGGGCTTGCCCGTCCCGAGGCTGTTGAGATAGCCTCACGCCCGCTGGCCGCCGTCACCCCGCCGGTCGAATCCGCATAAGCACGTTGCTCTGCCGATTGCGGGCTCATCGACTTGCCCGGACGTCTTCGAGGATGCCGCGAGAATCGCAACTGAAGAAAAAGAAGAACACTAGCTTCAGCGATGCACGCCTGGCCGCCGGTCCGCCAGGCATTTCTCCCAGCAGACAACGGCGCCCAACCCATCCCGTCGCCATCCTTCGCGACGGGCAAAGCGCTGAACTCGGGACACTTCGCGCCCGACATGCGCAGCGCACCACCAGCTTGGTGTAATTCGAAATCGTGCGAACGCGCGGGATCGGTCCAATGAAGCGCTCGGCATTGGATCCGCGATCACCACGGAAAGACGTGCACAATAGGCGACGCGTGTAGGGAGCTACCTCGCGCGGTCGGGCAGGTGCGCTGCTACAGCAGTCTGCTTCGTTACTGTCGAAACCTGTACACCCGGTACTGACGAGCGCACATGTCGTGGGTGTCGTTTGCTCCCGCGAGTGCTCAGTGCCCCGTGTCGACTGACATGCTGACGATAAATCTACGTAGAAACTTTTCGCACTCGGCGAGTTGCGCCAGTTCGACGTACTCATTCGCTTTGTGCGCTTGCTCGATGTTGCCGGGACCACATACGATGCTCGGTATGCCTGCCTGCTCGAACAACCCCGCCTCGGTGCCATACGCGACCTTGCGCCTGTCCTGATCAGCAGTCAGGGCGCGCACGAGTTGGGTGATCGCCGCCTGCTCTGCCGCATCAAGCCCTGGGGCGACAGCGACCTTCGAAAACTCGATTCCCGCATTCGGGTTCTCGCGTAACATCTGCGGCAGCAGTTGCTCACGCGCATACTTTTCGATACGGTCGATGACCTTTTCCGGGTTAAATGTTGGCAGATTGCGAAATTCAAAAGCGAAATTGCATTCGGCCGGGACTGTGTTCAAAGCGATGCCCCCTTGAATCGTGCTTGTCTGCATGGTGGTGAATGGCACGTCGTACAGGTCGTCGAAAGGCCCCTCGGCGCGGAACGTGTCGGCTACATCTCGAATGTGACAGATGAGACGCGCTGCGTACTCTATTGCGTTCAGCCCTTTAGGTGTCAGTGACGAATGTGCCGCGTGACCTCGCACGCAACAACGGTAGATGTTGATGCCTTTGTGCGCAATGATAGGCCGCATGCCAGTCGGCTCACCGACGATACATCCAGTGGGCTTCAGACCGCGTTTCTTAAGATCTGCGATCATCAATGGCGCACCAGCGCAACCGATTTCCTCGTCATAGGATAGTGCGAGATGAATCGGCTTCGCTAGCCGCGCCGACAGCATCTCAGGCACAAGCGCCAGCGTCGCGCCAATGAATCCCTTCATATCGCAGGTGCCGCGACCGTAGAGCTTCCCTTCCCGTAATTCCGGCCTGAACGGATCAATGTCCCATTGCTGCCCGTCGACGGGTACCACGTCCGTGTGCCCAGATAACACGACGCCACCGTTCGTTTCGCCAGTGTACGAAGGCACAGTCGCGAAAAGGTTCGCCCAGCCATTTCGCGTGTCGGAAGTAAGCACCGACTCAATACCGTATGCGCGCAAAGCGTCGCGAACGGTCTCGACGAGACCGAGATTCGGAATCCGGCTCGTCGTATCCATGGACACAAGACGTTCCACCCACCGCAGACTGGCCGGCACACGAGGTGAAGTGCGGGGTGAGGTGTCACCTTGCCCACCGTCAATTTGAAACATACTGAGCCTCCATCCAATTGAGATTCCGCGCGATAGTCTGCGCACCAATGGCCGAAACTGATGCCAGCGAGCACGTTCCGGGAGGTGCTGACAGCGCACTAATACATCTACGCGCCAGGTAGACGTTGACAGGTAGACCCAGCGTGGACTGCAAATTACGCCTACAGAGACACCGCGAAGGGCGGGAAGCTGATGCTGCACACCTGATTCGCCTGCCTGCGCACCTCGAGACCGATCTGCTGAGTCGAAGCTCCCGTGCAATCTGGCCAAAGGGTTTCAGACAGACGGTCTCGAAGGCTGGCTCAAAAAGACTGACAGCCATCCATCATTCCCCCAGATATGCAGCACGCACCTTCGGATCGTCGAGCATCTGCTTCGCTTCGCCTTCCATCGTCACAAGGCCCGAGTCCATCACGTAGCCGCGATTGGCGGCCTCCAGCGCGAGACGTGCGTTCTGCTCCACGAGCAGCACCGTGATGCCTTCCGACGAGATCGTGCGCACCACCTCGAAGATCTTCTCGACCATGATCGGCGAGAGACCCATCGACGGCTCATCGAGCAACAGAAGCTTCGGCTTGCTGATGATCGCGCGCGCCATGGCCAGCATCTGCTGTTCGCCGCCCGAGAGCGTGCCTGCGAGCTGCGTGGCGCGC
>NZ_CAJMYZ010000031.1:0-79058 GCF_905220155.1 Paraburkholderia sp. J7
ACGCAGGCGCGCCGAGAGGTTCGGGGCGCGCTCGAGTTCGGTCTCGCGGGCGGCGTCGTACACACGCGCCGTGAGAATCTTCCGGAGGTAGTCGTTTTCGTCCCGTCGGGACTCTGCGGAATCGGTGGCTTCAGCGACTTTGGTGGCGGGACGGCTTTGATACACCTGCATGACGGCTCCTGTACTCACTTTCGTTTTGGCCAGGAGGCGGAAACAAAAAACCCGCCTCTTGGGGCGGGTTGTTGTCACTACTGCCAGACGTACGCTAACCCACCATTCGTTGAATGGTGCGAATAATCAGCGCAATCGTGAAAAGGCGGCAGTTCATGTCTGTAAGAATGACCTGGGGGAAGGGTGTTGTCAATTCCTCACAATTGGATCTTTCGCAACGCACTACAAATTACGTTTCATTTGATACGTTTTTTGCCTGGAGTGAGTATCTTCACGGTTAGCTGCGTAAAAATCTCGTTCTAACCCCACTCCAGTTAGCATGCTTCGTGAAACATTCTAGAAAACATAATCTAACGCATTGATTATAAACGATTATGTTTGATCTTATATTTTTTCGCCTCTGTTTCACGGATTCGACCCCGCTCACGTGGCGGGCATCGATTGCACAACCGAACCAACGAAAAAGGGCGCCTGACGACGCCCTTCCCTGCCACCGTTAGCCAAATACTCGCGATGCTCAGGTCGCCTCAGATGCGTCCATTTCCGAGGCCCACTGCTCGATGACGACCTTCATGCGCTCGGCCAGACGCTGCTGATCGGCGGGCGCAATGCCCTTGAGGCTCAACTCCGCGCGCCCGTCGCCAAACAGCTTCAGTTCGCCCAACGCGACGCCATCCGGACGATTGAACTGGACGCGTGACTGGTAATGCGTACGACGCGGTCCCACGCTGCGCGCGCCCGCTTCCGCCGAGGCCGCCGCTTCGAGCTTGCGCACGCTTGCCTTCCCTTCGATCACCTGCGCAAGCCAATGCTCGGCGACCGTCGCGCCCGCCCGGTCGGAGATCAGCTTGATGTTGTACGCGTGCCCGAGTCCGACATCCTTGCGATGCTGCGCCATCCGTTGCAGCAGATAGGGCGGCAGCGACGTGAGCGCAATCACCTTGCTGATGTGCTTCGGGTCTTCGCCAACGGCCACGCCCAACTCGACCTGGTCGACGTAGACACGATCGTCGAGCAGTTTCTTCCACGCGAGCGCATCGTCGAATACCGTCTGCTCCTCGCGCTCCTTGTTGGCGTGATAAGCGCGCAGGTACAAGTTCTGGTTGTCGAGACCCTCGCGGACATCGGCATCGATGAACTTGTCGCCGCGCGAGCGCGCAGCGCGAATACGGCGCTCGCCGTCGACGATCACATATTGGCCGGGAAACGCCGCGAGTTTCGTGACCAGGATAGGCGTGATCTGTCCTTGTGTCGCGAAGCTCTCAGCCAGTTCGTCGATCGTCTCGGCGCTGTAGAACGCGCGCGGGTTGTACGGATTGGAAACGACATCTTCGACCGGAATTCTCCGAACCGCATGCAGCGAAAGCGGCGCCTCGGCGATTTCAGCAGACTGCGCGGCCGGCGTTTCGACGGTATCAAGTGCGGCGTTCGGCGCGCCGGCATCGCGTTGCGCGATATTGACAACGTCGGCTTCGGCGAGACGTTCGCCAGCCGAAACACGCTCGGCAGCCATGCCCGCGCGAACCTTGCTGGTGAAATTCAGCTTAGCGGCCATTGACGACCTCCTCTTCTTCTTCCTGAACCAGCGAAATGATCTCGTTGTAGACGGCGCTGATCTCGTCCTTCGCGACTTTCGCCCCGCGCACGCCGCGCACATCGAAGACGGTGCGGCCAAGCGCTGCCGCCTGGCGATAGAGTTCTCGCTGCTTGATGGTTGCCGAGAACACACGGACATTGCTTTCCGCGAGAATCGCGCTCATCTGCGTGTGTAGCAACGTTTTCGAATTAGATTTATTCAGCAAAATTGCGAATTTTCCAGCCGGATTGGCGACGCGCGTGCGCTCTACCAACTCCATCATCCCTTCGCTACTCCAGATATCGATCGGCGATGCGTCCGTCGGAATGACGGTAGCGTCCGCTACGGCCAGAACGCGCGCAGTCGTCAGATCGTTGATATTGGGCGGGCAGTCGACGATGACGACGTCGTAGTCGTTCGCTAGCGCAGCGATTTCCGGCCCGATCATCTTTTCCAGCTTATGAATGCTGCCGACGCGGAACGGCAGAGGCGTTTCGGGACCTGCCGCGGCACACCAACTCATGCAAGATTGCTGACCATCGGCATCGGCTACATAGACCTTATAGCCTTCCGCCTGAAATGCTCCAGCCAGATTCATGCTGGTGGTGGTTTTTCCAACTCCACCTTTTTGGTTCGCTACGGCTATCACGAGACCCATTCGTTTCTCCATCCAATTTGTTCAACGGCGGACAAGCCTCCCAGGCACACTCTCCACGTGGAGACTCCGGCAAGTCATTCGAGAGAGTCTAACGGCAACTTAAAGTAAATTCTAGGATTTCCGTCTCAGACGTTGCCAGTTCACAACCAGTTGGCCGAGCGGATAAGGAATGGACACAATGTGATGCATTGCCGGTTGGTCAGATTGGGGGCTGGTGATGTGTTAGCAACGGCAGCGATCAATCTCCACGTGGAGATCGGAGATCGACGAAGCGCAGCGTCTTCGCATAATCGTGTAATGAACGAGTGCCAATGGATCGAAGACTGAAGTTGCGCAAGAGTACGGGAGAAATCTCCGGTCAAGTGAATCGAGGACCGGCGCTCAGCTCTCCACGTGGAGATTCATCATCAGTGTGACCTGCGACTAGGCCAGTCAGTGCTGTGAGCGTGAACCGTGCAACCGGACAACAATTCGGCCGCCACATGAAATCATAGAATCTCCACGTGGAGATTCTCCAATGGGCATTCCGGGCAAAGTACTTGTGCGTGGACAGGCGACACCCCGCGCAGATTGCGTCAGCAAACGGGTATGCCCATTCCACACATGTAGCTCGACCTGCAGGTTCTTGTTCGTTCGAAACAGCAACTCTCCACGTGGAGATCAACGCGAACAGCACGGCCTCATCGTGCGGTACCAGTCATCACAGGCGACGCACGACGAAGTACGAACATCATTCGGAGGCACGCTTGCAGCCGATATCTAGGGCACCACGAATAGGACGAGAGTTTGTCTAATACAGAGATGATTTGAAATAGATATTTGACTACGATTTCTAGATCGTTATATTTAGCCAAATTAATTTATGTACGACCTACATCGGCTTGCCGTGGGTCGGTGCAAAAAAACGGCGGCCGAAGCCGCCGCCTGTTTCGATCATTACCTTCACTCGTCCCGTACTTTCAACGCAAGATCGATTTCCGCGGCCTGCTGGCCTTCGCCCGCCGCGGGCGCCTGTTGTCCGCTCAACAGGAATTCGAGCAGGTCGGCAGCAGTCGGTTGCCCCCAGGTGTCCAGCACCACCCAACGGAAGAAGTTCGTCGACGCCATCTTGCTTGGCACCTTGGCCGTCGACACCTTGAGCTTGTCCATGCCGACCGTCTCGTTATAGCGCTTGATCAGCGCAGTCTGGTCGTCGTACTCAAGCTCATTGAAGTAGGCGCGCGCCTCATTGATCTTCGCCGCGATATAGCGGTCCTTCACCTGATCCTGGCTTTCGCGTGCGCGGCTCGCGTCGGAGGCGGGCGCAGCGGCGTTCGCACCTGGCAACTCGTAACCTTCCGTCAGCGCCTTGCGGAAATACGCCGCGACATTCGCGAGCGGCGCCGCGTTTTTCTGCGCGACGCGCGCCGCGGTATACGCCACTGCCGTGCGAATCTTCGCTTCGCCGTACTGCTTGAGCAGGCGCCGAGCCTCGGAAACCGGAATACTGAACTTCGACATCTCGCCAATCAGCAGCGTCTCGTTTGCTCGCAGCTCCTGGGACGGATCGGTCTCCGGCTTGCGGGTCACACGGAACTGCAGGGCGACAACCGAGCGTCCCACCTTGTGCTCGATGAGCTCGAACATGTGATCCGAAATCTCGTTCACTTCCTTGATACACGGCACCAGCACGCGGCTCTTGAATTGCTTGTAGAGCTTGTACGATTGTGCCGACGTATCTTGCCCAAGGATCAGATCGCGCAGCGTCGCGAGCGGGAAGCGCGCGGTCACACCCACGGCCTCGTACCGCACGACGTTCTCCCAAAGCGCAAGCGAATGCGCCTTCCTGAACTGACGCGTGATGCGCATATCGATCATCGCGTAGATCTCGGGATTGAGCAGTTCGCCGCGAATCTGCTCGGAGAAGGTGTAACGCAATACCGATCGCTCGAGCTCAGCGCCAGCAAGCAAACCGGACGCCTTCCAGATACTGCGCTTGTCCTGCGTAAGGTAGTCCCAGTTGACGACCGTGCTGATCAGCGAGTTGATCGTCTCCTTGACGTACTCGGTGTTGTTGCTGTTCAGATCGACGTCCTGGGAGAGGGCGGAGATCGTAATCTCGAACGACGAGCGGCCGCGGTCGAGGGAATCCTGGCGAATGGCGTTCTTGATCAGCGAACTGAACATCTTGCGCTGTTGCAGGCTGATCGACCCGGACTTGGGGGCGATATGAATCGCCGGGACGGCCTTGCGGAACAGATCAGGCGGCTGGCCTTGCTGGAATACGAGTGCACCTTGTTTGTCGGCGTCGCCGGCTTCGGCCTTTTTTCTTGCCATATGACCCACGTTGAAAGGGAACCTGGTCGGTTGGTAACTGTATACCAACCGACCAGGTGACTCAAGGCCGCAAGCGCAATCGTGACGCGGTACGACACCCAAGGGCGTAGAGCATTGACAGCTGCAGATTTCCCGTCTCGAAGGCCACCTGGAATCTCTCCGAAGCGCTCGGCCCCGCTCCCTCGCACGCCCCCCCATAGCCGGTGACCTTTGCATCGCCGAGTCCTGGAAACTATCCCATATCCAGTGACCTTTAGGCAGGATGTGAGTACTCACTCTGCTAATTTGGTCTCCACAGGTACCCATCCATGGGATTTTTCGCGTTGCTATCGGCGTGGTTCCCTGGAACGCATCGGCCAAGTATCGGCAGGTTCACGGCGCCCATAAATGGTGACCTGACGCCGCTCCCACAAATGGCTACCCATGCGAACGAAAAATACGCCCTTGGAGGTTCACAAATCCCCGCGTCCTCCCATAACAGGTAACCATTAGCAGGTCCCATAGCCTGTTACCTTGCTCCAACCAGCTTCTTTGCGTGCGAGGATTCGCGCGGGGGGCGCAAATTTGGACCCAAGGACGTCGTTACTCCTCTCCCGAAAAGCCACCATAACAGGTTACCCAAGCAGCTTCCCAAAGCCGGTTACCTGTATTCAGGTGCGGGGCCCTGTAAAACGTCCTTACGCAACGCACGGCGTCCCATAGTCGGATACCTTCCCTGACTCCCATAAACAGTGACCTGAAGGGAAAACCGCTTCTTTTCCCATAGCGGGCAACCTTCCCCCCATATCCACAACCCGCAAACCCCATCCCCGGCTACCGAAGTCCCATATCCACAACCCGAAACTCCCATACCCGGGACCTCAAATCCCATAACGTGCCACCAAATCGGCCGCAAAGCCTTGCCTGGTAAGGGTTTGCGGCGCCTAAAGGTTTACTAAAGTTGTTAAAGCGTGATAGGTAAACACTGAAACACGCGTTCGATGAGAAAGACGTCTCCCAAAACCGGGGACCTTAATGCATGTGAGTGGTCACCAACCTCCGTGGCCCCATTCCTGGTTACCTAGCCTGCAGATCAACGCTTTGCAGGCACCATAGCGCATTACCTAAGCCCCCTATTCTTCAGATCTAACTTTCAGATTCCGACTTAGGTCACTGATTTATTGGCAAAAATGCGCGTTTGGTCTCCGGTTATGGTGGGCTTCCTTGTTCAAGGTAACAGCCTATGGGACCGACTGAATGACTACGAAACCCAGCGGAGCGCGCGCGAAGCGCCCCACCGGTCCTCGACTTGCCCTCAACCCAGGTCGCCGGAGCGAGCAACCTGGAAAACGCATTCGTGTACCAATGGCTGATCCCATTTCCGGTTACCCGTTTCAGGTCACCAGATATGGGAGCATCCGAAGGTCCACATGGGCCGGCGCCCAACGAGCACCTCACGCTCGAAAAGATCCGGCTCAGGTGCACTGCACAAACCGTATCGGTGACCTACGGCTCGCCGGGCGACCCGATATCAGTCGGAATTCGCGGGAAAGGTCACCACGGCGGCTGTGTGCTGCGGCCGGCAATCGCTGCGATACACATCCGCGAGACGTTGCTCGGCAGCTTCGATATCGGCCGGATAGTTGTCGTCTTCGGCGTGCGGTTGGTAACCCACCGCCTCGAGTTCTCTCAGTTCCCGCATCAGGTCCGCATGCGTGACCTCGTGGGCCGGTTTGACGAACGGGTAGCCGTGGCATTCCCGCTGCGTCAGATGCGGCGCGGCGAGCGCGCTTGCGCTCACCGCTCCCACAAATGGCACCCATACGAACTTCAGCCATGACTTCATGATGAATCCTCCTTTTGATGAACCCGCAACGAAATGAAAAGGCGCGAACGCGCGAAGAAGCGGATTCGAGGATAAGGAGGCGCTTGTGCTGTATCGGGCTCAACCGAATGACAGAAAGTTCATCTGCGCTACGCGTGAGTCACACGGGACCCCGCGTACGCACGAATTGACAAAATGACAGGTACCCGTCACGCAGCAGTAAGAAGATGACGCGCTCTTCATTGCCGTGATGCCGTTGCGTCGAGGGCGCGCCACTATGATGGCCGGGCACGAGCGTATCCGTGTTCGTCGGTTCGTCAGTCAGCCATCGGGGGGTGCCATGTCACTTAGCGAGAAAGCAGCGCCCGCACGGCGCGCGGGCGCAAGCATGCCGGCCTTGCACGGTTTGCCAGCGCTTACGCGAGGCGCACGATGAACCTGCCTGACTGGGTTGCTCTCGGGCGTGGTCTGTTCGTTCCGGCGTCGTCGCGCGCAACGCCGCACGTGCGGGACATGGGCCGCGACCACTGGCAAACGACCACGTTCCGCTGGTTCACCGCGTACGCCGCGATCTTCTCGCTCGCGTTCATGGCACTGCTTGGCGTCATCGAGTACTCCGTGACGCACGCGATGATGCGGGAGACCGACAGCGGCCTGCGCTGGCAATTGCGGTACTTCGATTCGCGCAGCGACGCGAGTCTCGCCAGCGCGATCGACGCGCGCCTCACGCGTGCGGACCGGCGCGACAACTTCTACGGCTTGTTCGCACCGGACGGTCGCTGGCTCGCCGGCGATATCCGCGTTATGCCAACGGGTCTTGCGTTGGGACACTATGGCCAAACTCACCAGCACACTCGCGGCCAGACGCTCGCGCTCGAGCCTGGCTCCGTGCGATCGTCCCTGCGCGCCATGGGCGAGATTCGGCCCGACGGCGCGCGCCTCGTTGTCGCGCGCACGCTCTCCGACGTGCGCCACGTTCATGACGAGCTGCTGAAGGCGTTGTTCGGTGGCGGCCTCTTGTGCCTCACCGGCAGCCTGTGTGCCGGACTCGTGCTCAGCATGCGGCAGATCCGGCGCGTCGCGCAGATCAAGCGCGCCACGCGCGGAATCGCGGACGGCGACCTCGCGATGCGGCTGCCGGTAGCCGGCCGCGACGAACTCGACATGCTCGCGCATCTCGTGAACCGCATGCTCGATGAAGTCGAGCGCCTGATGGGCGAGGTGAAAAGCGCATGCGACGGTATCGCCCACGATCTGCGCACACCGCTCACGCGATTGCGCCTGCGCCTCTCGCACGCTGCCGAGGCCATGGAGCAGCGCGGCGAGGCGGTTCTCGCCGGCGTGCTCGTTGGCGCGCGAGGGGAGGCCGATGCCGTGCTCAACCGTTTCTCTGCGCTCCTGCGTATTTCGGAAATTGGCGCGATGGATCGCCGCCGCGGCTTCTCGAGCGTCGCCCTGCTGGATCTCGTGCACGAGCTAGGCGAACTCTATGCGCCGCTTGCCGAGGAAAAAGCCATTGACATGCACGTCTCTCTGGCGCCGGTCGAACCCATTTCCGCCGACCGTGCACTGCTCTTCGAAGCGTTGAGCAACCTGCTCGACAACGCTATCAAATTCACGCCGCGCGGTGGCGCGGTCAAGGTCGAGTTGCGCGCCGGTTCGTGCGGACCGCAACTCGTCATCGCCGACAACGGGCCCGGCATCGCGCCCGGCGAACGCGCCGCGGTGTCAGGGCGCTTCTATCGCAGCGAGCGGACGCGTCACCTCCCGGGCACCGGCCTCGGACTCGGCATCGTCTCGGCGATCGTGCGGCTGCACGACTTTCGCCTTGCGATTGGCGAGGCCAATCCCGGCGCGATCGTCACGATCGACTGCTGGACGCATCGAGCGCGGCACGGCCAAGCGGGCTCTTGATCGATGAGGCTCCTGCTGTGCTCGTCCTCGGCGACCGAGCGAAGTTACCTGTACAAGGCGCTGAGCGAGAGCTTGAACAGCGTCGAGATTGCGGACAACGTCGAGTACGCCGTTTATCTCGCGTCGCAGGAACCGTTCGATACGGTGTTCCTTTGTGCTGCCGGGCCAGAGGCGCACGACGGCATCGCCTCCGCGCTTGCGGCCCTCACGCACATGCGCGACGCGCCGACGATCGTCGTTGCGCTCGCGCGCGCGACACCCGCGGACTGCGCGCGCCTTCTGCGCGCCGGCGCCGATGCGTGCTTCGTGCAACCCTGGTCCATTCTCGAGATCCAGGAGCGCATGCTCGCGTTGCGTCGCGGCGCGCTCGTTCACGCGAGCGCGCCGCTCGTGCGCCTCGACCCGTCCACACGCGACCTCGTGGAAGGCGCTCGGCGCGTGCCCCTTACCACGCGCGAGTATCTGCTCGTCGAATGCCTGCTGCGCCATGCGGGCGCGCCCGTCGCGCGCGAGCATCTGATTCGCTATGCGTGGCCCGACAAGGCCGACGTCGAGCCCTCGAGCGTGAACCTCGTCGTGTCGCGCCTGCGGCGCAAACTCGCGTCGCACGGCGCGCATGCGAGCGTCGAGACTGTGAACCGTTATGGCTATCAACTCGACTTGCGCGCGCGCCAGCCTATCGTCGGTGTAATCGATATGTAAGTGCAGAAGGGCGCGCGAGACCGTATTGCGTTTGCAAACTTAAATTTAATTTCATGAAAGGAATCGCGGCGCGGCGCGGGCGCAACGGTAAACTCGAGGCTCTTGAATAGTCGTGCGGCCGGCACGACGGAGTGCGAGAAAGATGAGTCAGGTGCGCGTTTTGACGGTGGAGGACGATGCCGTCACAGCCAACGAGATCGTCAGCGAGCTGACGCAGCGCGGCTTTGCCGTCGAATGGGTCGACAACGGCCGCGACGGTATGGCGCGCGCAATGAGCGACGAATACGACGCCGTTACGCTCGACCGCATGCTGCCGGGCGTGGACGGTCTGTCGATCCTCACGGCCATGCGCACGGTCGGCATTCAGACGCCGGTGCTGATGCTGAGCGCGCTCGGCGACGTGGATGAACGCGTACGCGGCCTGCGCGCGGGCGGCGACGACTACCTCACCAAACCCTTCGACCCCGAAGAACTCACCGCGCGCCTCGAAGTGCTGCTGCGCCGCCGCCAGGCCGCGAGCGTCGCGCGCGAGACCGCGCTGCGCGTGGGGCCGCTCGAACTCGACCTCATTTCGCGCAAGGTGCGCCGCGACGGCGAAGAAGTCGTGCTGCTGCCCACCGAGTATCGCGTGCTCGAATTCATGATGCGCCACGCAGGCAAGACCATCACACGCACCATGCTGTTCGAAGCCGTGTGGGGCTACCACTTCGATCCGGGCACCAACCTGATCGACGTGCACATGGGCCGCCTGCGCAAGAAAATCGATCCGCCGGGCGTGCCGCCGCTCATCCAGACCGTGCGCGGCTCCGGCTACATTCTCGGATAACCCGCTTTGTCGAGCCGTACTTCTTCCGCCGCTTCCGCGCAATTGCGCAGGCGCTGGCATACCACGACGTTTCGCTGGCTGTGCGCCTACACGGCGCTGTTCGGCGTTTTTCTCACGCTGCTCGTCGGCTTCATTGCGTGGACGGCTACCACCACCATCGAGCGCGACGCCGACACGATCATGGGCTGGCAGCTCATCTATTTCGACTCGATTCCCGATGCGCAGCTACCCGACGCGATCTATCAGCGGCTCGAACACGAGCACATGCATGTGAATTACTACGGACTCTTTACGAGTGACGGCCGCTACGTCGCGGGCGATCTGCTTGCGCCGCCGCCGCACCTTACCTACACGCGCGAAGGCAGCACGCATGCCCATACACTGAAGCTGCTCAACCGCGACGTATCGCCCGTGGTCCGCGCGATGGGTGAGGTGCGCCCGAGCGGCATGCACCTTGTTGTCGCGCGTGACATGACCAGCGTGCTGCGCATTCGCAAGATCATGGTGCGTTCGCTCGCGGCAGGCGCCGTGCTCGCGTTGCTCGGCGCCGCGGCGGGCGGTCTCGTGTTCGGCATGCGCCAGATCCGGCGCGTGCGCGAAATTCGCCGCGTGACCGAATGCATCGCGCGCGGCGACCTCGACCGTCGCCTGCCGGTGGGCGGCGACGACGAGCTCGATATGCTCGCCCATCTCGTGAATCACATGCTCGACGAAGTGGAGCGGCTGATGGGCGAAGTGAAGGGCGCTTGCGACGGCATCGCGCACGACCTGCGCACGCCGCTCGTGCATCTGCATACCCTGCTCGCGCGCGTGGCCGAGCGCGACAGCGTGCGCGGCGACGCCGCCGGTGCGGCGCTGCTCGATCAGGCGCGCACCGAAACCGGGCAACTGCTCGAACGCTTCCGGGCCATGCTGCGCATTTCCGAGATCGGCACGCTGCAAAGGCGCGGCGGCTTTGCGACTGTGGACCTGCACGAACTGGTGCAGGAACTCGCCGAACTCTACGAGCCGCTCGCCGAGAGCCGCGAACTCGAATGGCGCATCGCGGCTGAGCCCGTTGCCGAGATTCATGGCGACCGCGCGCTGCTCTTCGAGGCGTTCAACAATCTTATCGACAACGCCATCAAGTTCGCGCCGCAAGGCGGTGCGGTGAGCGTCACGTTGCGTTCCACGCCGCTCGGCCCCTTGCTCGAAGTGGCGGACAACGGCCCTGGCATTGCGCCTGGCGAGCGCGCGGCGGTCCTGCAACGCTTCTATCGCGGCGAGGCCGTGCGTCATGTCGCCGGTTCGGGTCTGGGGCTTTCTATCGTGGCGGCCGTGATGCGTGTTCACGACTTCACGCTACGTATCGACGATGCACAAGAGCTCGGGAAGCCGGGCGGCCCCGGCACGCGCATGAGCGTGGAATGCTGGCCGCGCTCGCTCGCCTGATACCTGCCGACCAGCCGCCAGGCACCCGCAGTCATGCGCATCCTCCTCATCTCCCCGATTCACGCCGAAGGCGCCTGGCTTCAGAAGGCCCTGCAGGAAAGCGCACATAGCCTGCAGCGCGCGGAAGACCTGCGCGACGGATGGTTCGTCGCTGGCGAAGAGCCCTTCGACGCGGTGATCGTCATGGCGCTCGACGGCGCGCTGCTGCCTGCGCTGCACGGCATCCTTCCTGGACTCTCGAAGGTCACTAGCGGAGCGACGATCATCGCCGTGCTCGGCATCGCAGCGAGCGCGAGCGAGCGCTCGAAGGTGCTGCGTGCGGGCGCCGACGCGTGCTTTCGTTACCCGTTCTCGTTCATCGAGATGCACGAGCGCATGCTCGCGCTATTGCGCACCACGGCGGTATGCGGCGGCGCGCAGGGTGGACAGCCCGCGCAGGCCGTGCAGACCGCAAGCGGCGCCCGGAGCGTCCAGAACGCGCCACAACTCGATGCGGGTACGCGCGAGATCGTGGAGGGCGCGCGCCGCGCGGACCTCACGCGCCGCGAGTACCTGCTCGTCGAATGCCTGCTGCGTCAGACGAATATGCCCGTGCCGCGTGACCACATGATCCGCTATGCGTGGCCCGAGAAGGACGACATTGATGCTTCGACTGTCAATCTCGTCGTGTCGCGGCTGCGGCGCAAGCTCGCGCGCCAGGGTATGGACGTGCGTATCGAAACCATCAGCCGCTACGGCTATCAACTGACGTCGCCCTCGTTCGATCGAGACGCGCGCTGAGGTAACCGTTTGTGGGAACCGGTTACCTATCCGCGTCCACGCGCGTGCGTTTGTTAACATCAAAAAGCGAGCGGCACGCTGAATGCGTGCCGCTCGCTCGTGCTCGAAAAGCCCCGCCAGTCGTGCTCAGTGCGCGTAAAGCGTGGAGTTCAGGTATGCAAGCTGACCGTCCTGTTCGGCCTGAACGAGCTCGTGGTAGACCTCCGCACGCGTCTTTTCGTGCACCGCTTGCCCATAAGGCGGTACCCATCCGCCAGGCGCAACCGTGGGGGCCGTGTCGTTCGATGCGACCTGGGTGATGGCGGCGGGCTGGCTGGCCTGCGTGCCGGCCGTCGGTGCCGGGGTTTGCGCAAAGGCGGACGTGGTGGCAACGACGCCGGTGAGCGCAGCGATGATCATGAGAGCCTTCATGTGACTATTCCTCCAGGAGTGAGATCGGTTAGCCGGTTAGCGAATGCGATAAACCGCATCCCGGTATGAGTAGAATAGTTAGGTCACCCTATCGAACCCGATGCAGCACCATGAAGAAATGTTTATCAGCCTGAGAGGATTCGGTGAAAGGAAAAACCCCGCACGAGGGCGGGGTTCTAGTGGTGATAATCAAAGCGGCTAAGGCCGCTTCAGAGGCGCTCAGGAAGCCGCCTTGTCCTCATGCAGGTCCTGCAGCTCCAGCCGCCGCCTATCGCCTGTATGAGCCCCACGGTGGCATCGAGGCGCCGGGTGTCCAGTTCCAGCGAGGCAATCTGCGTGGAGAGTTCGGTCGTTTGCGCCGTCACGACATCGAGGTAGCTGACCACGCCGTCGCGGTAGCGCGACATCGAAAGCGTAAGCGTGCGCTGCGCCGCCGTGAGCGCCTCGTCCTCGCGCTGCGCTTCGTCGCCGAGATGGTGCAGCAGCGCAAGGTTGTCCTCGACTTGCTGGAACGCACCCAGTACCGTGGCCTTGTACTGCGCGCCGTTTTCGGCAAGCTTCGCCTGCGCGCCGCGCACGACCGCCGCGCGGCGGCCGCCGTCGAAAATCGTCATCATGAGCGTGGGACCGATGGACCACATTTCGTTGGGCGCGACGATCCACGGCGAGAATGTGTCGCTCTGGAAGCCGCCGTCCAGCCCGAGCGAAAGATCGGGGAAGAACGCGGCCTTCGCCACGCCGATCTGTGCGTTGGCGGCGGCGACGCGCCGCTCCGCAGCGGCGATGTCGGGCCGCCGCTGCAGAAGCGACGATGGCAATCCCGCGGGCAGATTCGGCATATGCGGGCGGATCGTGTCCGGCGCGACGTTGAACTGCGAAGCCGGTACGCCGATGAGCGTGGCGATGGCGTGCTCGTAGAGTGCGCGGCGCGCGCTTACGTCGTCCGCTGCGGCCTGCGCGGAGGCGAGCTGCGTTTGCGCGCGCGAAACGTCGAGCGAAGAAGCGATGCCGCCGCGGTGGCGGCTCTCGGTCAGCTCCAGCGCATGACGATAGGCGGCAATGGTGTCGTCGAGCAGCTTCGACTGCTGGTCGAGTCCGAGCAGGTCGAACCACGTGGTGGCGAGTTTCGCCTGCAGGCTCAATTGCAGCGAAGCGATGTCGGCCTCGCTGGCTACGCTCGACGCCTCGCCGGCCTTTACTTCGTTGCGCACCTTGCCCCATAGATCGAGGTCGTAGCCGATTCCCACGTCGAGCGTGTTCGAGTTGTACACGTTCGGCTGATCCGAGCCGCGCAGCGGACGCAGCGCCGACTGGCGCTCGCGCGACACGTTCGCTTGCGCACCGACAGTCGGCAGCAACGCGGAGCGCGCCTGCGCGACGAGCGCATCGGCTTCGTCGTGGCGCGCGAGCGCGGCGGCAACGTTCGGATTCGCCTTCGCAACCTGCGGCTCGAGCTGATTCAGCACGGGGTCGTCGAACGCGCGCCACCAGCCGTCACGCGGAAGCTGGTCGGCGGGGCGCGCCGTCTGCCAGTCGCCCGCTTCCTTGAAGTGCGTGGGAATGGCCGTGACGGGCGCGTGATACGTGGGCGCAAATGAGCAGGCCGAGAGCAACAGGGCCGCCGCGAGCGCAGCGACGCGCAACGGTTGCGCACGCACAGACGGCTTAACCATGCGCACGCTCCGCGTCGTGCACGGCTGCCGTCTGCGTCGTTTGCGCGCCTGCCGCGTTGGCGGATGCGAGGCGCACGCGGTCGCCGCTCGCGAGCGAATCCGGCGGATTGTCGATCACACGCTCGCCCGCATGCAGGCCGGCCGTGATCTCCACGCGCGTGCCGAGATCGGTGCCGATCGTCACGTCGCGCAACTGCACGTGCTGATGCGCGTCCACGACGGCGATCTGCAAGCCGTGCGCGCGAAAGATCAGCGCGCTCGCGGGCACAAAGAGCGCGTGCGAGTCGCCCGGCATCGCGAGATGGACTTCGGTGTACTCACCGGGGAAGAGCAGGCCCTGCTTGTTATCCACGGCGAGCTGCACGAGCATCGTGCCCGAAGCAGGCGAGATCGACTGGTCGGTGTCCACGAGCTTGGCGTCGAACTTTACGCCTGGGCGTTCGGGCACGGTGAGCGTGGCGTGCATGCCTGGCTTGATCGAGGCGGCGTCGCTTTGCGGCACGCTCACGTACACGCGCAACTGGCCCGCGTCCGAGACGGTGAAGAGATCGGGGCCGCTGCCGCTGCCCGCGTCGATCAGCGCGCCCACGTCGGTCTTGCGTGCGGTGACGATGCCATCGAACGGCGCCGTGATGCGCTTGAATGACTCGAGCGCCTCGAGCCGCCGCACGTTGGCCTCGTTGGCCTCCACGGTAGCCTGCTTCGCGATGAGGTCGGAGGTTTTCTCGTCGGCCTCCTGCTGCGAGACCGAGTCCTGCTTGAGCATCTCGGTCCAGCGCTTCGCAGTGGTGGCGGCGAGCTTTTCATTGGCGACGGAGTTTTGCAGATCGGCGCGCGCCTGCTGCAACTGCTGGTCGAGGTCGGGCGTGTCGATCAGGCCGAGCAACTGGCCCGCCTTCACGTGCGTGCCGATATCGGCGTACCACGCGTGCAGATAGCCAGACACGCGCGCATAGATGGGTGCGTTGATATAGGCGGCCAGACGCCCCGGCAGCACGAGCGGCTGCGACGCCGGGCTCGCTTGCGGCTGCACGGTGGCAACGGTGGGAATGGCCTGCGCGTCGGTCCACGTGGCGAGTTCCTGGTGCGCGTGCACACGGCTGAAGATGCCGCCGGACACGATGCCGGCCGCGACCATGAGCGCGATCGCCGCGGTGGACTTCAGGTGGCGCAGCGGCTGCGGCGAGGCGATGTCGATTTCAGTGGACATGGGCTTCTCCCGATTCGAGGGCAGGTTGATTCGTAGATGATTCGGTTTGCTGACTATCGTCTTGGTGGCCGCCTTTGCCGTTCGCGCGTTTGTGCACGAGGCTGAACACCACGGGCACGAATAGCAACGTTGCGCAGGTCGCGCAGAGCAGCCCGCCGATCACGGCGCGGCCGAGCGGCGCATTTTGCTCGCCACCGTCGCCCATGCCGAAGGCCATCGGCGCCATGCCGATAATCATTGCGAGCGCCGTCATGAGCACGGGGCGAAAGCGCGTGAAACCCGCTTCGAGCGCGGCACGCATGGCGTCGCCGGTGACGGCAAGACGCTCGCGTGCGAACGACACCACGAGAATGCTGTTCGCGGTCGCCACGCCCATGCAGAGAATCGCGCCGGTGAGCGCAGGTACGGAGAGCGGCGTGTGCGTGGTGAACAGCATCCACACGATGCCGGCAAGCGCGGCGGGCAAGGCGCTCACGATCACGAACGCATCGCTCCACGAGTGGAAGTTCACGACGATCAGCAGATAGATGAGCCCCACGGCGCCGGCGAGCCCGAGCAGAAGACCCGTGAACGCGCTGTTCATGGTCTGTACCTGGCCGCGCATGGTGACTGTCGAACCCTTCGGCAAGTCCTTGGCGCTCGCGTGAATCACGGTGTTGATCTGCGACGAGACGGCGCCGAGATCGAGACCCTGCGTGGTCGCGTAGATGTCGTAGAGCGGTTCGATGTTGTAGTGCGAGATGACGGCATCGCTCACGCCACGTGTAATCGTGGCGATGCCGCCAAGAATCTGAGAGCTGCCGCTCTTGCCCGTAACCGGCAGATTCTGCAGGTCGGAAAGTGTGGTCATGCGGTATTGCGGTGTTTGCGCGACGATGGGGTAGGACACGCCATTCTTGGGGTTGAGCCAGTAAGTGGGGGACACCTGGCTCGTGCCGGAAAGGCTCGCAACCACTGAGTTGGTCACGTCTTGCTCGGTAATGCCGAGCTCATCCGCACGCGAGCGGTCGACGGCCACCGTGAGCTGCGGATAAGTCGACGCCTGCTGGATGCGCGGGTCGGCGACGCCGGGAATCCTCGCGATCTCGTGCAGCAGTTCATTCGCATAGACCTTGTTCGCGGCCTGATTCGGTCCGCTCACCTGCACGTCGATCGGCGCGGGCGAACCGAAGTTGAGAATCTGGCTCACGATATCGGCAGGCAGGAACGAGAACGTCGTGCCCGGAAATCGGCGCGGCAGCTCCGTGCGCAACTCGCGCACATATTGCGCGGTGGGCGCGTGTGACTTTGCGAGCGAGATCAGGATGTCGCCATCCTGCGGCCCGATCGTGCCGCTGTTGTTGTAAGTCAGGTTGATACCGCTGTTTGGCAGTCCGATATTGTCGATCACGCTGGTGAGCTGATCGGGCGGAATGGCCTCGCGAACGGTGTCTTCGATATGGTCGAACAGATCGGCGGTTTCCTCCACGCGCGTGCCGATAGGCGCGCGCACGTGCAGGGCGATTTCACCGGAATCGATATCGGGGAAGAAGTTGCGGCCAAGGAACGGCGTGAGTGCGAACGAGAGCGCGACGGTTGTGAGAAAGCCCACGACAAAGCGCCGCCGGTTCGTGAGCGCAAGTCCGAGCACGACGCGGTAGCCCGCGCGCACGCGCTCGAAGCGTCGCTCGAAGCCGCGTTGAAACAGCACAAGCGGATTGCGTGTGGGTGGCATGTGGCCATGCGCGCCATGCGGCGCCATGACGGCGGCCAGCTCGCCCGAAGCATGACCTTGAGAAGCGTGCGGTTTTAGCAGGTACCGGGCCATCATCGGCACGAAGGTGCGCGAGAGCACGAACGAGGCGATCATCGCGAAGATCACGGCCTCGGCCATGGGCACGAAAAGGAAGCGCGCAATGCCGTCGAGCAGCAGCATCGGTACAAAGACGATGCAGATGCAAAGCAGCGAAACGAGCGCTGGCATGACGATTTGCGCGGCGCCATCGAGAATCGCGCTGCGAACGTCCTTGCCTTGCTCCAGGTGCCAGTTGATGTTCTCGATCGTGACCGTTGCATCGTCCACGAGAATGCCCACCGCGAGCGCGAGACCGCCCAGCGTCATCACGTTGAGCGTTTCGCCGCACGCGGCGAGCCCCGCAATCGCGGCGAGCACGGCGAGCGGGATCGAGGCAGCGATGATGAGCGTCGAGCGCCAGCTGCCGAGAAAGAGCAGGATCATCGCCGAGGTCAGCGCGGCCGCAATCAAGCCTTCGCGCGCGACACCGCTCACCGCGCCCTTCACGAACACCGACTGGTCCGAGAGCGCAACAAGCGTGAGTCCGGGCGGCAACGACTGCTCGATGAGCGGCAGTTTCGCTTTCACGCCGGCAATGATGTCGAGCGTCGAAGCCGAGCCGTTCTTCATGATGCTCATGAGCACGGCGCGGTGGCCGTCCACGCGCACGATATTCGATTGCGGCGGATAGCCGTCGCGAACGTGAGCCACGTCGCGCATATAGATCACCGCACTGCCCATGGTCTTGATGGGCAGCGCGTTGAGCTGGTCGATGGTAAGCGGGCTATTGTTCAGGCGGACGTTGTATTCGTAGCGGCCGATTTTCTGCGTGCCGGCGGGAATGATCTGGTTCTGCTGCGCGAGCGCGGTAGCCACGTCTTGTGCAGAAAGCTTCTTCGCCTGCAGCGCTTGCGGGTCGAGGTCGATCTGCACCTCGCGCACCTTGCCGCCATAGGGCGTGGGAATCGCGACGCCTGCCACGGAAAGCAGTTGCGGCCGGATGAAGTTGGTCGCGTAGTCGGCGAGCTTCTGCTCGTCGAGCGTGTTGCTCGTGAGCGCGAGTTGCAGCACCGGCACCGTGGACGCGTTGTAGTTGAGAATCTGCGGCGGCGTGGTGCCGGGCGGCATCTGCTTGAGCACTGTCTGCGAAACCGAAGTGACCTGCGCGGTGGCCGTGCGAATGTCGACGGTCGGCTGGAAGAAGATCTTCACCACGCCGTAGCCGCGAAACGACTGAGACTCGATATGCGCCACGTCGTTGACAGTGGTGCCGAGCGTGCGCTCGTAGTAGCTGACGATGCGGCCCGCCATGTCGTCGGGTTGCAGGCCCGCATAGTTCCACACGACACTGATGACGGGAATGCGAATGTCGGGAAAGATATCGGTAGGCGTGCGTAACGCTGCGAGCGGGCCCGCGATCAGGATCAGGAGAGCCAGCACGATGAACGTATAAGGACGGTTCAAGGCTAGCCGGACGATTTTCAGCATCAGATGGGGCTCCGTTCAGGCGTCAGGCTGCGCGCCACGCGTGGGGCAGCCGACGCCGGTATTGTGTCGGGCGCTTCCTAACACGCGGGAGCCAGGCAAATGAAAAAAGATTTAGCTGCGTGCCGGTCTCATGATGCGTCAAGGACTACGAAATGAGGCGAAGCTGAGAGAGCGGCAGCAATATTGGAGATTGCGTCAGCCGAGCAGATAACCCGAGCCGCGTATCGTGCGGATGAGCGAAGGTTGGCCGGGCGTGTCCACGCGATTGCGCAGGCGTCCCACGTGAACATCCACGAGGTTGGTGCCGGGGTCGAAGCGGCCGCCCCACACGCCTTCGAAGATCATCGTGCGTGTGAGTACCTGGCCCGCGTGGCGCATCATGAATTCGAGCACGCGCAACTCGGTGGGACGCAGGCGCAGCACCTTGTCGCGGCAACTGAGCCGCCGCTTGACGAGATCGAGTTCGAGCGGCCCCACGCGCAGCACGGTTTCCGTCGTGGCGGGGCGCGTGCGCCGACGCACGAGCGCTTCGACGCGCGCAGACATCTCGTCGATCGAAAACGGCCGTGTGAGGTAGTCGTCGCAGCCCGCCCGCAAGCCCTGGATGCGTTCCTCGACTCCCGTGGTTGAACTCATCACGATCACCGGTGTTTCGATACCCACACCGCGCATGGTGGTGACGATCGTGAGACCGTCGAGGTCGGGCAGGCGCCGTTCGAGCGCGACGACGTCATAGTCGCCCGCCATGACCATCGCAATGCCTTCGCGGCCCGAGCGGGCCACGTCCACGGTGAAGCCGGTGGAGGCGAGCGTGGGCACGACAGTACGCTCGGTAACGGCGTCGTCTTCAATGGTTAGTATTCTGGGCATGGCTTTCCACCCGTTGTGACGAAAAGAACTAAAAACATCGGGCAATATCAGGCAACTGCGCGCAGCGGCGTCGGCGCGGGCCGTGTCTGCGCGGCGTTCGTGCGGAACTGCTCGACCGCGAAGTCGATAAAGCTGCGGATCTTCATCGTGAGGTAGTTGCGGCCGGAATAGACGATCGAGATGTGCTGCACGCCGCCGTTCACGTCGAACGCGTTCAGCACGGGCAAGAGGGCGCCGCGGGCGAGGTCGTCGACCACGAGCGGGAGCGGCAGCAGTGCGATGCCCATGTCCGCGAGCACGGCGGCGCGCACGGTTGCGTAGCCGTTGGCCGTCATCGGGCCGGTCACGTTGATGCGCTGCACGCCCTCGGCGTTCGAGAACTCCCAGTGGCGCGGCGCATTGGAAATCGCAAGCAGGCCGTGTTCGGGGAGTTCGGCAGGATTGCGCGGCATGCCGTGGCGCGCGAGCCAGGCAGGCGTGGCCACGAGCATCTCCTTGATTGAGGTGAGCTTGCGGCTCACGAGCGAGGCATTGACGCTTTGGCGGTCGGTAGCGAAGCACACGTCGAAGCCGCCTTCGATCAAGTCGATGTGCGTGTCGTAGGCCGTCACGTCGAATTCCACGCGCGGATTGACTGCGCGATACGCGCCGAGCACGGCGGGGAGTCCGGAACTCGCGAACACGGCAGGCGCGGCGATGCGCAGCACGCCGCTCGGGTCGCGCGTGGCGCGCACGAGTTCCGACTCGACTTCATCGAGCTTTTCGATCACGGCGCGACAACCATCCAGATACAGACGTCCGGCTTCGGTTAGCGAAAGGCTGCGTGTCGAGCGGTTCAAGAGGCGCATGTTCAGATGCGCTTCGAGCATGCCGACGCTGCGCGTGACGGCCGCAGCCGACATGCCGAGCTGCTTGCCGGCAAGGTTGAAGCTGCTCAGATCGACAACGCGTGTAAATACACGCATGGCTTGGAGCTGGTTCATGGGCGATATTCCTGGGCAGACGCGCCGGCACGAGGCCGAGCGCGGGCATCGACGCCGCACACAGCGGCGACGTTTCGTACACGCTGCATGCGTGATCGGACGGGAAGAATGAAGCGGCGCGGAGCGCGCCTAATTAGGCAGTGCTTGCGCGAAGACCTGCGCGTCGCGCTGCGCGGCGGCTTCGTGCGCCGAGAGCGCGGCCTTGAGGCGATGCGCGCTTTCGGTGGGAATTGCGAAACCCGCCCAGCCGAGACCGGTATGGCGCAGAAACACGACGGTGCCGTCGAAAAGGGGATTGCGTTCCGTGTACCAGCACGGATCGATCTCGAGCACGTATTGATGCGAGCGCAATGGCTGCTCGGGTACCGCAGGCTGCATGTGCGCGCGCAGCTTGCTGAGTTCTTCGATCAGGCCATCGACATCGGGCGTGTCGAGCAGCGCAACCTGAGAGCCTATCTTCACACAAACCGCGTGCTGGCCGTATTCGTTGACGAGTTCGATCGACATCGGCTTTTGCATAATGCGTTCCTCGCAGTGCTGAAACTGGAAGGCATTATCGGTGCCCAATCGGAACGCATGATTTAAGTTGCGGCGCACTCCAGATGAAAACAAATTTAGAAAGCGACGATTCGCTTTCCTGTCATGGTGGCGTTGTGTGCAGTGCGCGTGTTAATCGTCCGGGCAGCCGGATGGCCATCCTGTCATGCCTCGCGATGCGTGCGTTCATTCTTATACGTGCTGTTTGCGCAATAGCGGCGCGTGATTATTGCGCCTGCCGATAAGAAACGCTGCAATGAAAAGCAGAATGCCAATCATCGCAACGGTCACCGGATGGTGAACAAGCATGGCAGTCCAAAGTAATTCACAGCCATCGATTGCCCTGTCCGAAAGGCTGGCACTCGGGGCGGCGGCACTGACTAGGCAGCCCGCAAGCCCTCCAAGGCCAGCGCACAGGCACACTGACTGACGTGGCGGCTCCAAACATGCATACAGAATGAATTATATATGCGCTCAGAAATATCAATTGTTGATATTCGGCGGGTGTCGGTATTCTGGCTGACATACCGACCAGCAAGCCCCGCTATGACCCGCGCCACGCTCATCGAATGGCTGACGAGTTTCGTGCCCAACCCGGCTGCGCCGCCATGGCGCGAACGCGGGCGGCGCTGCGGCGGGGCGTTGATCGGCATCGCGTTCGCTGGGCTCGCAACCCATTTGATATTCGGCGCGGCGGGCGATATTCCGTTGCTCGTGGCGCCCATGGGCGCCTCCGCGGTGCTGCTCTTCGGCGCGTCGGACAGCCCGCTGGCGCAGCCGTGGTCGATTCTTGGCGGCAACTTCGTCTCCGCGCTGGTGGGCGTGGCGTGCGCGCAATGGATCGCGTCGCCCGTCGCGGCGGCTTCCGTCGCCGTGGCGCTCGCGATCTGCGCGATGTTCCTGTGCCGCTGCGTACATCCGCCTTCAGGCGCGGTCGCGCTCACGGCCGTGCTCGGCGGTCCCGCTGTGCACGCACTCGGCTTTCACTTCGTGCTTGCGCCGATCGCGTTCCAGTCCTTCGCCTTGCTGAGCGCTGCGCTCGCCTTCCACGCGCTGACCGGACACCGCTATCCGCGCGCCGCGTTTCGTGCTCCGCAGCAAGCCGCTGCCATGCCGCTTGCTGCGCTCTCGCCACATCGACTGCAGCCGCTGAACGTTCCGCAAAAATCGTTCGAACAACTAACTTGTGAGGAAATCATGTCGATTGGCTGTCCCGCTGTGCCCGCAACAATGGGGGCGCGGGCGGCGCACGACATGTTCCGCCGCCACGGCGCTTCGACGCTGCCCGTGGTCGACGCCATGGACCGCGTGGTTGGCGTCGTCACGCATCACGCGCTCGGCGATCTCGTGCCGGCGGCCGGCTTTGAGCGATTCTGGAACACGCTGCGCCGCGCGGTGCTGCGCGAGTCGGCGCGCGTGGAGGAAACGGTCGAGGCGGTGATGGCGGCCGGCGTGCACGCGGTCCATCGGGCCACGCCGCTCGCGCATCTGGTGCCGATCTTCATCGAGCACGCCTATCACGACATTCCCGTCATGGACGACGCGAGGCGGCTCGTTGGCGTGGTCAGGCATTCGGACATGATCCGCTGGCTTCATCACCATGCGGGCGCCGCCCAGGCCGCCGCTGCGGCCTGAGGTAGCTCAGAACTGCGTCAAACCACGAACAGCAACGCCGCGAACACCACATAGAGCCAGCCGACATGCGTGAGCTGACGGCTGCGCACCTTCGGCGCACGAAACGCCCACTGCAGAAACAGAATGGCGACCATGGTCGTCACGGCCGCAAGAATCGAAGGCGTGCCGAGATGCCACGGCGTGAAGAAGAGGCCGAACGCCGTGGGAATCGTGGCCTGAATCATCATCGCGCCGCTGATGTTCGCAAGCGCGAGGCGCTCCTTGCCCTGACGCACCCAGATGATCGCGTTCATGATCTCGGGCAGTTCGGTTGCGATCGGGCTGAACAACACGGCGGTCAACTGCGGGCTCAGGCCGAGCCACGGCCCCACGGCGCTGATTTGCTGCACAAACAGATGCGAGGCCGCGAAGATCACCGCGAGCGCACCGAGCGTCTGCAGCAGAATCCACACCATGGCCGGATTCTCGTCGTGTGGGCGCAGCTTGAGCGGCTCGAGATCGCCTTCCACTTCGCCGCTGTCTTCGGCGGAAAGCTCCTTCCAGCAGTAGAAGGCGTAGGCCGCGAGAAACGCGATGCCCAGTAGCGGCTTGAAGCTGAACAGCACGAGCCCGAGCGCGATCTTCGCGACGAAGATCGCAAGGAACCAGAGCTGGTCGCGGCGCAGGCGGCGCGTATTCACATCGACTGTGGTAGCGCGCTCGCGGCCCACGCGCTTCGCGGTGGCGAGCAGCGCGACGCCCACTACGGCATAGGCGATCGTGCTGAGCGCGAGCGGCCCGCCAATCGCGGCGCCCACGCCAATTTCCTTGTGTGCAGGGTCCCCACCGAAAGCGACTGCAACGAGCGTGACCACGCTCTCGGGCAACGCCGTGCCGAACGCGGCGAGGATCGTGCCGGTGGCCGTCTGCGTGACCTTGAGCTTTTGACCGAGCCACTCGACGCTATTGACGAAGGTCTCGCAGGACAAATAGATAATGCCGGCCGAGGCAACGAGCAGGGCGAACGTCAAGATCATGACGAACGCTCCGTGGCGCAAATGAGAAGGTGATGCGGGGCGAGACGAGTCATTGTTTTGCCGTATTGTGCGAGCCGGGCACCGAAACCATGACGCTTCCCTTCGCCCGGCCCGGGTGAAAGGGAAAACGTCATAGGTCTCGTCAGGCCGCGCTTTGCAGCGATTCGCTGCAGCAACTTGCAATACGGCTGCCGACGCCATGGTGCAGGGGCACCAATTATGTTGACGGCGGCGCAACGCCGAGGATGGCGTTGCAGACTACTCCCCTAAGACAGGGGGCGATTATAGCCGAAGTTCATGGCAGCGAGCGATTTTCCGGCGCACTCGCCGCTCGATGCCAATTAGAACTTGTGACGCAGGCCGACCATCGCCATGGCCTGCTTGTCGTTGGTCGCATCGTTGCCGAAGTCGCCGAACGAGGCGACCGCGTTGACGAGTTCGCCCGTCCCCGCATCGATCGTCTTGCCCGAAGCCTTCTGGTAGCCCGCGAGCACGTAGATGTCGGTGCGTTTGGAGAGGAAATAGTCGCCGCCGAGGCTGAACTGGTTGTAGCTCGCGTCCACGCCGTTGCCGTGACCCTTCGTGTAGTTGTAGCCGAAGCCCACGAGCGCGACCGGCGTGACCTGATAGTTGATGAAGGCCTGGCCCGTGTTGAACTTCGTGTTGCTGTTCGCGCCGGCCGCGCTCTGATAGTTCGCGTATTCGACGTTGCTGTACGCGAGACCTGCCGTTACCGGCCCGTACGTGTAGTCGCCGGCTGCACGAATGATCTGCAGCGAGTTTGCGGAGACGAAGCCGCCCGTAATGGCGGTGGAATCCACGTTCACATCGGTGTTCGGATTCAGGCCGTCGAACGTCGCGGCCGTGCCGCCGTTGCTGTTGGCCTTGAAGTAGCCCGCGCCGAAGCCGAACGGACCATGGTTGTAAGCGGCCGCCACGGCCCACGTCTGTCCCGCGCCGGTGCTGCCGGGCTGGCCGCCGAACGCGTACATCGCGCTCATTTGCAGGCCGCCGAAGTTAGGGCTCGCGTACTTGATCGAGTTGCTCGTGCGGTAGCTGTTGTCGTAGTTGTCCATGTCGCCCGGCGTGGCGAATGCGGAACCGAAGGCGCCGTCGTTGGTGAGCGGCTGCAGCAAGTCGATGAGCGGATCGTACTGGCGGCCGAGCGTGACGGCGCCGGCGGCGCTCGAATTCAGGCCGACCATCGCCGTGCGGCCGAAGAGACGACCGCCCTGGTTCTGCTTGCCGTTGTCGATATTGAAGCCGCTTTCGAGCTTGAAGATCGCCGAAAGACCGTTGCCGAGATCCTCTGTGCCGCGCAGGCCCCAGAGGTTCGGCGACAGGTTGCCGGACATCATCTGGAACGTGCCGCCCGAGCCGTTCTTGCCTTGCTGGTTGCCGAACCAGGCAACGGAGGTGTCGAGCGAGCCGTAGAGCGTCACGCTGCTTTGCGCGTGGGCGATGGAGGCGAAGGTTGCCAGCGTAAAAGCGGCGGCGAGAGCGGTTTTTTTCATTGAATGATCTTCGTTGATGAGTGGCGTAGGTGAGAGTGAATTCGCGGCGCGCGAAGGCACGTGAAGACACGATGCGGGCCGGCGCCCCGAAATTCAGCGGCGATTATGCGTATCGCCCTGCATGGACGAATTTGAAAAACGGAAAGACTGAGTTTCAGAAAGCGCATGAGCGCCAATGCACCGCCAGTTCGGCATCACAAGGCCGTTGCGTGTACCGGCGTTGTTTTTTCGCGGCAAATTTCTGTGATTGATAAGAAGGCCTAAATAAATATCGAAGCCGGTATTGGCAGGTCTCTGGTTAAATATTTCTTCATTTTCGTGCGGATGTTTGGCGAAAGTCGCGCCTCTATCCTTGCCTCACGAGCCGCAACGCGACTCGATGCCGGAGCGCTCAACGCTTGCGGCCCTGACCGATGACCCCGGCCGCGAGGCCGCACAGGAGAAACGAGGTGAAGATATTCCGGAGCGGCGCGTGCGTCGCGATCATGCTGTCGATATCGGCGCTCGCGCATGCACAGGCGGCGAGCGCACCACAAGCACCCGCGCAGCAGTTGGCGAGCGCACAAGTCCGGCAGACCGACGCGCCGGTCACGCGCGCACAGGTGCGCCACGAACTCGTGCACGCCGAGCGCGACGGACAACTCCAGACGCTCGATCGAACGCTGTACGCGCATCACTGACGCCGCTCGCGCAATTGCGTCGCGGCGAAACAGGCCGCGCGTCGTGACGGAACTTCGCACCGCGGCCAGTCAATGTCGGCTCATTCCATCCCGTTCATGAAATCACGCGTTCTTTCTTATGTGTTGCGCGCCGCGCTGTGCGTTACGGTCGCTGCGGCCTTCTCCGGATGCGCGAACCTGCATCCGCAGCCCAACGGCCCCGGCGATTGCGTCGGCCCGGCCGGCTTTTGCGTGCCGTTCTTCGGTTCGTAGTTCTCGCGGCTGGTCTTTGCGCTGCCGTGTTCGCGCGCCGCTACGGGTCTCCAGCGGCGCGCATAATACGCGTTTGCGCGGCACATCCGCCATCCGCGCTGAACAGGAGACCCATGAATCGCGATATCCGCACCGACGCCGAAGTTCTCGCATCGTGGCAGCGCAACGCGACGCCCTGGATCGCTGCCGTGCGCGGCGGCGAGATCGCGAGCCGGCGCCTCGCGACGGATGCAGCAGTGCTCGACGCTGTGCTTGCGCGCTCGCCGCGCAGCGTGATCGATCTCGGCTGCGGCGAAGGCTGGCTCGCGCTGGCGCTCGCGCGCCGCGGCATCGCGGTCACAGGCGTGGACGCGGTGCCCGCACTCGTGGAGGCCGCGCGTGAGGCGGGGCTCGCGGACTGCCGTCTGCTAACCTACGAGCAGATCGCGCAAGGTGCGCTAGACTGCCGTGCCGACGCGGTGGTGTGCAATTTTTCGCTCATTGGCGCGACCTGCGTGGATGACCTGCTGCGCGCGGTGCCCGCGTTGCTGGAGCCGCACGGCACGCTCATCGTGCAGACGCTGCATCCGCTCATGGCATGCGCCGATGAACCCTATGTCGATGGCTGGCGCGCCGGATCGTGGGCCGGATTCAGCCCTGCGTTTCGCGACGCGCCGCCGTGGTACTTTCGCACGCTGGAAAGCTGGATCGCGTTGCTCGATGCGAGCGGCCTCGCCCTGCGTGCGCTGCGCGAACCGCTCGACCCGCGCAGCGGCAAACCCGCTTCAGTGCTGTTCGTGGCGCAACGGCGCGGCTGACACCGCCCCCAAGCGGGGCCGCAAACCAGGAGGCAGAGACGATGGCGATGATGTCTCACGTCTATACCGGCGTGAACGATTTTGAGCAGGCATTTGCGTTCTATTCCCCACTCATGCAGGCGCTGGGCTTCGAGTTGAAATTCAGTGAGCCCGACTACCCTTGGGCGGGCTGGATGGAACCGGGCGTGCTGCGCCCGCTCTTCCTGGTGGGTCGGCCGTGGGACGGCAACCCGGCGCAGCCCGGCAACGGCCAGATGATCGCGCTGCTCGCGCCTTCACGCGCGGCAGTCGACGCCGCTTATGCCGCTGCGCTCGCACACGGCGGCTCCGACGAGGGCGCGCCGGACCTGCGTCCGCACTATCACCCGAACTACTACGGCGCGTACTTTCGCGATCCTGAAGGCAACAAGCTCTGCGTCTGTTGCCACGATCCCGTGGGCAGCTGACACGCCGCCGCACGCGCCATCACACGGGCGTCCCATTCGCTGTGCTACCCTTGCCCTGCCTTGGGCCGAGGGTGCCGTGCGCGCGCGTGAACGAGCGCCGGTGGGCGGCCCGGTGTATCGAAGTCGAAAATCGAAGTCCTGAACCAAAGTCCCGAGCCGCGCGTCATCGCGCGCATCTGCCGGGACAACGATCAATAACAGGAAGAAGACCCAGATGAAAAAGCACGATATACAACGCGCAGGTTCGCGTGGCCGCTTGCGCACGCTGATGGCCGCCGTGGTGCTGGCCGGCAGCGCACAAGCCGCGCATGCCGCCACCGAAATCCAGTTCTGGCACGCCATGGAGTCCGAACTCGGCCAGCGCGTGAATGAGATCGCGCAGCAGTTCAACGCGTCGCAGAGCGAATACAAGATCGTGCCCGTGTTCAAGGGCACCTACGACCAGACGCTCGCTGCCGGCATCGCGGCCTATCGCAGCGGCGACGCGCCCGCCATCCTGCAGGTGTACGAAGTCGGCACCGCCACGATGATGAACGCGAAAAAGGCCGTGCTGCCCGTGTACGACGTGATGAAGACCGCCGGCGTGCCGCTCGACGAAAAGGGCTTCGTGCCGACGATCGCGAGTTACTACAGCGACGCGAAGACGGGCCATCTCGTCTCGATGCCGTTCAACAGCTCGACGCCGGTGCTCTACTACAACCGCGACGCCTTCAAGAAGGCCGGCCTTCCCGACGCGCCGCCGAAGACCTGGCCCGAAGTCGCTGCGGCTGCCGCGAAGCTCAAGGCCTCGGGCATGAGCTGCGGGTTCACCACGGGCTGGCAGGGCTGGATCCAGATCGAGAACTACAGCGCGTGGCACGGCGCGCCGATCGCGACGCGCAACAACGGCTTCGACGGCCTCGACGCACAGCTCGAAATCAACAAGCCGCTGCAGGTCGCGCATATCGCCTTCCTGCAGGACATGGCGAAGCAGGGTACGTTCACGTACGTGGGGCGCAAGGACGAGGCGAACGCCAAGTTCTATAGCGGCGACTGCGGGATCATGATGGGATCGTCGGGTGCGCTCGCGAACGTCCAGCAATACGCAAAGTTCAAGTTCGGCACTGGCATGATGCCGTACGACCCGAGCGTGAAGGGCGCGCCGCAGAACGCCATCATCGGCGGGGCGAGCCTGTGGGTGCTGGGCGGCAAGAACCCCGAGGTCTACAAGGGCGTGGCGAAGTTCCTCGCGTATCTGAGCTCGCCGGCCGTGGCCGCGAAATGGCATCAGGACACGGGCTATCTGCCGGTCACGAAGGCCGCGTACGAACTCACGCAGCAACAGGGCTTCTACGCGTCGCACCCGGGCGCCGACACGGCCACGAAGCAGATGCTCAACAAGCCGCCGCTGCCGTGGACCAAGGGCCTGCGCCTTGGCAACATGCCGCAGATCCGCACCGTCGTCGACGAAGAACTCGAACAGGTGTGGACGGGCGCCAAGACGCCGCAACAGGCGCTCGACTCGGCCAATTCGCGCGGCAACGAACTGCTCCGGCGCTTCGAGCAGCAGGCGGCGAACTGAGGCGCGTGGGCTCGTGAGTTGAAGTGATGTGATGCGGTGCCTTCGCGCGAGGCGTCGCGCAGCGCCCCAAACGGCGGACTTCAGTCCCGCCTTTTGGGGCGCTTTGCTTTTTGGCGCGGCGTTGGACTGCCGCGCCGCCATGACTACGACGGCTTCGCGCTGCCGTTCGCAGCGGACGGCGCAGGCGGATTCCAGCCGTAGCCCAGCGCCTTGTACAGGTTCACGATCTCCGCGAGCCGCTGATCCTGAAGCTGTGACTGCTGCAACTGCGCATTGAAGAGGCTGCGTTCCGCGTCGAGCACTTCCAGGTAACTCGTGTAGCCGCCTTCATAGAGGTCGCGCGAAAGCCCCGCATACTCCGTAAGCGCGCTCACTTGCCGCGTGGTCGCATCGAGCTGATCGCGCGTGCGCGCCGCGCCCACGAGCGCGTTCTCGACATCGGCAAATGCCTGCTGGATCGTCTTCTCGTAGCTGAAGAGCGCCTCTTGCTGCGCCGCCTCGGCCTGATGCACGGAACCCGCGATCGCGCCGCCCTTGAAGATGGGTTGCGTGACCGCGCCCGCGAACGACCATACGCGCGCGGGCCCCATCCAGAGGCCGGATAGCGCGGTGCTCGCCGCGCCGAACATGCCAGTGAGCGAGATGTCGGGGAAGTACTGCGCGCGCGCCGCGCCGATCTGCGCGTTCGCCGCAATGAGCGTTTGCTCGGCCTGGAGAATATCGGGGCGGCGCTCCAGCAAGGTGGAAGGCAACCCCGAGGGAATGGCCGGCGCGCTCAGGGCGTTGATCGCCTTGCCGCGTGGAATCGGGCCGGGATTCTGGCCGAGCAGCAGCGAAATCGCGTCCTCCTGCTGCGCGATCTGCTGCTGGATGCTGAACACCGAAGTCTGCGCCGACTCGTACTCCGAACGTGCCTGGCTCAAATCCACCTTCGACACGACTCCACCGGCAAAGCGCTCCTCGAACAGATCGAGCGACCCCTTGCGGCTCGCGAGCGTGGCCTGCGCGATCTGCAACTGGTTGTCGTAGTCGCGCAGTTGCAGATACGACGTCGCCACGTTCGAAATGATGGCGATGCGCGTGGCCTGCTGCGCGGCCTGCGTGCCGAGATAGTCGGCGCGCGCGGCCTCGGTCATGCGGCGCAGCCGGCCGAACAGGTCGAGTTCCCAGGAGACCGTGCCGTTCAGCTGGAACTGGTTGCCGACCACCGGCGCGAAGCCGGCCGCCGGCACGCCGCGGCTGCGTGTCGGATCGAAGTTCACACCGATTTGCGGAAACAGTCCCGCGCGCGTCGTGACATAGCGGCCGTAGAACTCCTCGACCCGCGCGGCGGCGATCAAGAGATCCTTGTTCTGTACGATCGCCTTCGCAATCAGGTCATCGAGCACAGGGTCGTTGAATTGGCGCCACCACTCGAGCGAGGCGTCGACTGCCTCGGCCTGCGGCGAGGCGTAACGGTAGGACGAGGGCGTTTCCACCGCGGGGCGGTGATAGTCGGGCCCTACCGCGCAGCCGCCGAGACTGGCCACGCTCACGATCAGTGCAAGAGGGCGCAGCGCGCAACGCATACGGCTTTTCATCGCTCAACCCTCCTGTGACGGCGCCGTAGGCGTCGTGGTGTTGCGCTTGCCGCGTTCGGAAAGCGTTTCGAGGCCCCAGAAGAACATGGGGATGAAGAAGAGCGCGATCAGCGTGGCGCCGAGCATGCCGAACACCACGCCCGTGCCGAGTGAGCGCCGGCTCGCCGCCGATGCGCCGCTCGCGATGGCGAGCGGGATACAGCCGAGAATGAACGCGAGCGAGGTCATCATGATCGGCCGCAGGCGCATTTTCGCGGCCTTCACCGCCGCGTCGAATGGTGAGAGCCCTTCCTTCTCGCGCATTTCCACAGCGAACTCGAAGATCAGAATGGCGTTCTTCGCCGCGAGCGCGATCAGCACGGTCAGGCCGATCTGGAAGTACACATCGTCTTCCATGCCGCGCAGCAGGATGCCCACCAGCGCGCCGAAGACCGCGAATGGCACGGCCAGCAGCACGCCAACCGGCAGCGACCATTTTTCGTACTGCGCCGCAAGGATCAGGAACACCATGAGCAACGCAAAGCCGAACACGAGCCCAGCAGTGGAGCCCGCCGTCTTCTCCTCATAGGACTGCCCGCTCCATGCGTAGCTGTAGCCTTCGCCCAGCGTTTCCTTCGCGATCTGCTCCATCGCCGCGATCGCCTCGCCCGAACTGTGGCCTGGCGCCGCGTCGCCGATGATCTGCGCTGCGGGAAAGTTGTTGAAACGCGTGACGATGTCGGAGCCCGGCACGAAGCGGAAGGTCGTCACGGCCTTGATCGGCACCATCTGCCCGCTGTGATTGCGCACATAGAGCTGCTGGATATCCTCAGGCTGCGTGCGGTACTGCGGCTCGGCCTGCACGATCACCTGGAAGAGGCGGCTGCCCTTGGGGAACTGACTCACGTACGAGGACCCGAACATCGTCTGCAGCGCGGTGTAGACGTCCTGCACGGCCACGCCGAGCGATTCCGCGCGCTCGCGGTCCACTTCCACGAGCAGCTGGCGCGAGCGCGAGTTGATGGTGGAGTTCACGCCGCGCAACACCGGATTCTTCTTCGCCCGGGCGATGAATTCGCGCACCTTGTCTTCAAGCTGCTGATAAGAGCCGTCGCCTGTGCTTTGCAGCCAGAACTGGAAGCCACCCGTCGTGCCGAGGCCTGGAATGGAGGGTGGACTGAGCGTGACGACCACGCCGTCCTTGAACCCGGCGAACGCCTTGTTGGCGGCAAGCACCAGGTCCTGCGCGCTGCCGTTCTCGCCGCGCTCCTTGAAGCCCTTGAGCGCGATGAAGAGCGTGCCGGCATTGGCCTTGTACTGCGAGTCGATCAGGCTGTAGCCGATCGGCGCCGCCACCGCGCTCACGGCCGGCTGCTTCGCGAACCAGTCCTCCGCCTTCTTCGAGACGTCGCCGGTGCGGTCGAGACTCGCCGCATCGGGCATGACCACCGCGCCGAGCAGATAGCCCTGATCCTCGACCGGGACGAACGACGAGGGAATGTGCTTGAAGAGGCCGCCTGTCGCGATCAGCATGACGGCGATCAGCGCGATGGAAAGCGTCACGCGCCGGATGGCGGTCTGCACCCAGCTGCCATAGCCCTCGGTGAGCCGCTCGAACTTGTCATTGAACCAGCGGAAGAAGCGGTTCTTCTTCTGCTCGCCCGGTTTGAGCACGATGGCCGCGAGTGCGGGCGAGAGCGTGAGCGCGACGATGCCCGAGAGCACCACCGAGACCGCGATCGTTACCGCGAACTGCTTGTAGAGCTGGCCCGTGATGCCGGAGAGAAACGCCACCGGAATGAACACCGCGAGCAGCACGAGCACGATCGCAACGACCGGCCCGCTGACCTCGTCCATGGCGCGTTTGGCGGCTTCTCGCGGCGCGAGCTTGAACTCCGTCATGTTGCGCTCGACGTTCTCGAGCACGACGATCGCGTCGTCCACCACGATGCCGATGGCGAGCACCATGCCGAACAGCGTGAGCATGTTGATCGAGAAGCCGAACGCCAGCATGCCGACGAACGCCCCGATGATCGACACCGGCACCGCCAGAAGCGGCACGAGCGTCGCGCGAAAACTCTGCAGGAACAGAAACACCACGATGATCACGAGGATCACGGCGTCGCGCAGGGTCTTCACGACTTCCATGATCGACTCGTGCACGAACTCGGTCGTGTCGAGCGCGATGTCGTACTTGAGTCCAGGCGGGAAGCTCTTGTTGAGGTCATTGAGCGTTTGCCGCACCTGCTTGGCCACCTGCAACGCGTTCGCGCCCGGCTGCTGATACACGGCGATCAGCGTGGCGGTCTTGCCGTTGTAGCGGCCGCGCAGCGTGTAGTCCTTCGCGCCCAGTTCCGCGTGACCGACGTCCTTCAGGCGCACGAGCGACGCGTCATTGCTGGTGCCCGCGCGCAGGATGATGTTGTCGAACTCGGCGGGCTCGGTGAGGTGGCCCTTGGTGGCAACGGGGAAAGTCTGGTTCACCGGTCCCTGGGTCGGCGCCTGGCCGAGACGGCCCGCCCCGAACTGCTGGTTCTGCTCGCTGATCGCGTTCTGCACGTCGGATACGGTAATGCCGAGTCGCGCCATGCGGTCGGGCTTGAGCCAGATACGCATGGCGTAGTCCGCCGAGCCGAGAATGGCCGCCTGGTTCGCGCCGGGAATGCGCTTGAGCGCGTCGAGCACATAGACGTTCGCGTAGTTCGCCACGTAATCCTGGCTGTAGGCGTTCTCAGGCGAATAGACTGCGATCACCATCATGAATGCCGACGAGCGCTTCTGCACCTGCACACCCTGTGACGTTACGGCGTCGGGCAAGTTGGGCATCGCGAGGTTCACGCGATTTTGCACGTCCACCTGCGCGAGCGAAGGATCGGTGCCGATGTTGAAATAGGCGGTGAGCGTCATGTCGCCCGTCGAGGAGCTCGACGAACTCATGTACATCATGTTGTCCGCGCCGTTGACCTGCTGCTCGATGGGAGCGGCCACGTTCTGCGCGACGATGTCGGCGTTCGCGCCGGGGTAGCTCGTGCTGACCGTGATCTGCGGCGGCGAAATATCGGGGAACTGAGCAATCGGCAGATTGAACATCGCCACGAGACCCGCGACCACGAGAATGATCGAGATCACCGAGGCGAAGATCGGCCGGTCGATGAAGAAATGCGAGAACTTCATCGCTCAGCCTCCCGCGGCGTGCGTGCCGGACGCGGGGGCGGCTCCAGCAGCGGCGCTGCCAGCGCTGGGCGCGCTCGCTGCCGGCGCGCTCACGGGATGCTCCTTGACCGGCGCGCCCGGCATGAGCCGCAACGTGTTGTCGACGATCACGTGATCTCCGGCATGCAGGCCGGACTGAATGATCCAGGCATTGCCGTTCCACTGGCCGGTTTCGACCGCGCGCTGCTGTGCCTTGCTGTCTTTGTCGACGGTCCAGACGAACGCGCCTCGCGGCCCTTGCTGCACGGCGTTTTGCGGCACGGCGATCGCGTTTGGGCGCACCGCGCCGATCAGGCGCACACGCACGAACTGGCCGGGACGCAGCGAGCCGCCCGGGTTCGTCACGACAGCGCGGATCAGATAGGTGCCGGTTTCCTCGCTCAGCGATGCGTCGGTAAAGGAGATATGTCCACGTTCTGGATAGACGCTGCCGTCGGCGAGCACGATTTCCACTTCGAGCTGGCCACGCGCGGGAAGCTTGAGGGTACCGTTGCGCGTTTGCGTGCGCATGTCGAGCATCTCGTTCTCGGAAAGCGAGAAGTTGATCCACATGGGATTGAGCTTGGCCACGTAGGTGAGCAGGCTGTTGGAGGCGTCGATGTACGAGCCGTCCTGCTTTTTCGCGAAGCTCGATAACCCGGTCACTGGCGCGGTAATCGTCGTATAGCCGAGATTGAGCTTTGCGCTCGTGACGTTCGCGCGGGCCTGTTCGAGCGCGGCGGCCGCGGCACGTTGCTGGCCGATCGAATCGTCGAGGTCCTTCTGGCTCAGCGCGTTCTTCGCGGCGAGCGGGCGCACGCGGTCGAGGTTGGCCTGCGCTGTCTCGAGCCGTGCCTGCTGTTGTGCGTACTCGGCCTGCGCGGCCTCGAGCGCGGCCTGGTAGGGCTTGCGGTCCATGACGAACATCACGTCGCCTTCGTGCACCAGCGTGCCTTCCTGATACACACGCCTTTCGAGAAAGCCGTTTACGCGCGAGCGGATTTCGACCTGCTGCGAGCTTTCGGTCTGGCCGACATATTCGAAAGCTACCGGCACCTCGCGCAGCGCGACCGTCATGGCGTCGACGTTTGCGGTCGGCAGGGCGCTCTCGGGGGGCTTGGCCTTATGACACGCACTGATACCGAGACAGAGCCCGAGTGTGACGCTGGCTAAAGCGTAATGAAATGGTCGAATCATTGAGTTTTTTACGTGGGCGTACCGCCGCGAATTGCTTCATTTCCATCTGACTGGAAATGGCAACAAGAGGTTAACGGTGCGTATCGGGAGGAAAGGTGAAAAATAAATGAAGATTGCTGCATCTCGAAACTAATCGAGAATGAGTTCTTTGCTTATCGTCATAAGCGACCGTAATGACTGACAGCGGATGTTTTAGAAACGTATTATTTGGATGGAGGAAATGAGACGATTCTTAAATTTAGGTCGACTTTTCGATCCTTCGTCATCAATAGCCCGACCGGACGTGCTTTACCCAATTCGTGAAAGGTCGTTTCCGCTTTACCTTGCGCATCGCGCGCGAAGTGACCTACGGCCGGTGCATCACGACGCGTTTGCCGTCTGCGTCGAAGACCTGCGGCCAGCCATGCCGGGCGGTAGGGTGCGTTGTGTCGTCCTGCTGCTTTTCCACCAGATTCCACGCGCGCGCAGTGGTGGTGAGCAGTGACGCCACGGTGACTTCGCGTTTGATCGCCGAACCCTTTGCCTGTAGGTTCGTAGTCCTCTTTGAATTCAACTTCATGGTGCAAATCGGGAGGGTTGGAAGGTGCGCCATCGCGGGTAGGAGCCGGGATGGCGCACGCGGGCGGCGAAAGGCGAGTGGAGGGCGGCTACAAGCCGCCGTCAACTCGCCGCGTTACGCCGGTGCCGTGACGCTTAGAAGCGGTGGCGAATGCCCGCGCTCACGAGGTACTGGCTCTTGCTCGCCGAGGGCGCGTCTGTGCCGTTGATCTGGGTCATGTTTGTGCCGACCTGGTTGTTGGCGCCGATTTGCGCGACGCTTTCGGCATAGAGGTCGGTGCGCTTGGAGAGCGAGTAGTCCGCCATCAGGCCGAACTGATTCCAGTGCGCGGCGCGGTTGTTCGTGTCGCCGCTGGCGGGGGTGTTGCGCAGACTCTGCGTGTACGTGTAGGCCGCGCCCACGAAGAAGGCCGGCGTGAAGTTGTAGCGCGCGTTGACCTCATAGTTGTTGTAGCGTACGGAGATGTCCGCAACCTTGTCCTGGAAGCGCGTTTGCGTGAACACGGTGCCGATGACCGCCGGACCGAACGTATAGTTGGCGCCGAGGCCCCAGACACGCTGATTCTGGATGCCGAGGTCAAGGGCAGCGCCATTCTGCAGCGCGCCGTTGGTGTTGCCGGAGTTCAGGCCTTGCAACTGCAGGTAGGCTGCCGCAACCTGCAGGCCGCCGTAGGTATAGCCAGCGCCCACGCTATATGCGCGGTTGCTGGCGAAGCCGCCTGCCTTGTTCGAGAAGCCATACATGCCGTTCATCGAGAACCCGGCATAGTTCGGGCTTTGATACTTGATCGAGTTGTTGACGCTGAACGTGCCGTTCAGGTTGTCGGCGTCGTCGACGTGGGCGAAGTAGGTGCCGCCCCACGAGCCGGTTGCGGAAATCGGCGCGAGGTAGTCGACCATCGAATCGTACTGACGGCCCATCGTTACCGTGCCGTAGTCGCTCGCGAGACCAACCACCGCCTGGCGATTGAACAGCGAGTTGTCGGCGGTCTTGCCGTTAGTCACGTCAAAGCCGCTTTCGAGGTTGAAGACGACCTTGAGTCCGCTACCAAGGTCTTCCACGCCGCGCAGGCCCCAGCGGCTTTGCTGAACATTGCCGCCGGTCAGGCCGAACATGGCCTTGCCGTTCGACAAACCGCTGGGCGTCATATCCGAAGTCGATGCCACCTCGTTGCTCACGTATGTCAGCCCTGCGTCGACGAGGCCATATAGCGTGACGCTGCTTTGGGCGTGTGCTGCGCCGGCAAAGGCTGCGCAAGCCGCTGCGAAAATCAGGGTTTTCTTTTTCATGGGTGATTTACCTACAGAATCTGATCACTAATCGGAGAATGACTACTTCGCGCAGGGGTTATTCTGAAAATCCGGTATCGAGATCGGAATCGGAAATCGCGGCGATGTAGCGCGAACGAAATATAAGATTTATTTGATCATTGAACTACAGATAAACGGGAATTTAATGTTCAAATTATGTGAATAAAAAGCGGGTATATGGGGCGGCATCAAGCGTTTGACTGAAATTTCCTGGCTCATATCTCTAATTAGCTTCGCTTTCTATTCGATTTTGCGTTGTCGCTTCACAACAGGTAATTTGTCTTAAGAAGTTTAAATTGGTAAAAAAACAAATTCGGCCGAAAGAGGTAAATCATGCTTTTTTCTAATTTCCTGAAATATCAGCAAAAGAGTCTGAAGAATCATGTTGAATCAACTGCAGGCAATGCGCGTTTTTCTTAAGGTTGCCGAGAACAACTCCTTCAGCCGGGCCGCAGCGAGTCTCGATCTGTCCAATGCCGCCGTTACGCGCTACGTAGCGCTGCTCGAAGCTCACCTCAATACGCGCCTCATCAATCGCACCACGCGCAGCCTCTCGCTGACCGAGGACGGCCGGGCTTATGTGCAGGGATGCCGTCAGATGCTCGAGTTGATGGACTCGATCGAGTCGTCGGTCGGGGGTGGGTCGTCGGAGCCGAGCGGTACGCTCAAGCTGGTGGCGTCCGCTTCCTTTTCGCTGGTCGGATTGCCGCCACTCGTCATGAATTACTGTCAGCGCTATCCGAAAGTGAAGGTGGACCTGACGCTGCTCCATCGCAATGTCGATCTCGTTGAAGACGGCTTTGACGTCGGCATTCTCACGTCGCGCCAGGTGAGCAGCGGTTCGCTGGTCAGGCGGCCGCTTGCGTCGTTGCGCCCGGTCGTGGTCGCGTCGCCTGGCTATCTCGATACGTACGGCGCGCCCGCCACGCCGGCGCAACTGCCGCTACGCGGGTTTCTCGCGCCTTCGCGTGCGATTCACGGGCGCGAATGGTGCTTCGTCAATGCAGCCGGAGTGGAGGAGACGATCAGCATCGACCCGCGCTGCACGGTCAACGACATGATCATGTTGCGCCAGCTGGCGCTGGTGCATATGGGCCTGGCGATCCTGCCCGAAGCCTATGTGAAGGACGACATCGAGAACCGGCTGCTCGTGCCCGTGCTGCGCGAGTACGAAATCCGGGAAGGCGCCAAGGAGTTAGCGCTCGTTTATCCTGGAAGGCGGCATGTTTCAGCGAAGGTGCGCACTTTCGTCGATCTGGCGCTCGAGCATTTCGAGGTTACCCTTGCTTCGACGAACCACCCCGCCATCGCCGATCGCTCGCTTCAGAGTGCGCACGCCCACGGCGAAGTGTGAGGGCCAATGCACACGTCCCGCGTGACGGGCGTCGTGCAAGCGCAATAGACCCGCGAGTTGAGTTGCGGCTGCCATCGTTGCTCTCATGGGAGAAAGCTGGCCGTCGCAGGGGGCCGGTGAGTCCCCCTGGAACGCGCGTGCCGGGGCAATCGTAGCTTCAGAACCAGGCGTCCCGCATGTCGAGCGTGGTGCGATCGAGTGAAGCAAGCAGGTCGAATTGCGCGCCCGTCTTCGGGAGTTCCCACGCGAAGAAATACGCGGCCGCTGCGAGCTTGCCGCGATAGAAGTCCTCCTCCTCACCGCGTGTTCCCGCATGCGCGGCGAGCGCCGTGCGCGCCACGAGCGCCTGTTCGAGCCACACCCAGGCCATGACCACGTGGCCGAACGCTTCCAGGTACACCGAAGCATTGGCGAGCGTCACCGCCGGGTCGCCTGCTGCCCACAACTGCCGCGTGACTTGCGTGAGCCGCTCGAGTGCGGCCGCGAGCGCGCGGGCGTTGGCGGCGTCGTCGGCAGCGCCCGAAGCGTGCGCGCGCTCGAGTGTGGCTTGCACGCGCCCGACGAAGATCTTGAGCGCGGCGCCGTCCTTGATCACGACCTTGCGGCCGAGCAGGTCGAGCCCCTGAATCCCGTGCGTGCCTTCGTGAATCGGATTGAGACGGTTGTCGCGATAGAACTGCTCGACGTTGTACTCGCGCGTGTAGCCATAGCCGCCGTGCACCTGAATGGCGAGATCGTTGGCGGCGAGACACCATTGCGAAGGCCAGCTCTTCGCAATGGGGGTGAGCAGGTCGAGGAGCAGCGAGAGCGGCTCGCGCTCGGCGGCGCTGGCCGCGTTCGCTTCGTCCACGAGTTTGGCGCACCAGAGGTTGAGCGCGAGTGCGCCTTCCACATAGCTCTTTTGCGCGAGCAGCATGCGGCGCACGTCGGCGTGCTCGACCAGCCTCACCTGCGGCGAAGCCGGGTCTTTGCCCGCCGCGCCCAAAGGACGCCCTTGCGGACGATTGCGCGCGTAATCGAGCGCATGCAGATAGCCGGTATAGCCGAGCATCGTCGCGCCGAGGCCGACACCAATGCGCGCCTCGTTCATCATGTGGAACATGTACGCGAGCCCGTGATGCGGTTCGCCCACGAGATAACCGATCGCGCCCGCCCGGCCGCCCGGCGTGTGTTGCGTGCCTTCGCCGAAATTCAGCAGGCAGTTCGTCGTGCCGCGATACCCCATCTTGTGGTTCAGGCCTGCGAGCACGACGTCGTTGTGCTCACCGCGCGAGCCGTCCTCGTTCACGAGGTACTTCGGCACGACGAAAAGCGAGATGCCTTTGACGCCCGCAATGAGCTTGCCGTCGGGGCCCGGGATCTTGGCGAGCACGAGGTGCACGATGTTCTCGGAAAGCTCGTGCTCGCCGCCCGAGATCCACATCTTGTTGCCGCGCAGACGATATTGCGCGCCGAGCGGCGAGTCGCATTCGAAGTCGGCGCGCGTGGCGACGTCTGAAAGCGAAGAGCCCGCCTGCGGCTCGGAAAGACACATCGTGCCGAAGTAGCGGCCTGCCAGTTCGGGGCGCACGAACGTGTCGATCTGTTTGGCGCTGCCGTGCGCGAGCAGCAGGTTCGCGTTGCCGATGGTAAGGAACGGATAGGCGCTCGTGCCCACGTTCGCACCTTTGAACCACGCGAAGCCCGCTTTCTCGACGACGAGCGGCAACTGCATGCCGCCGTATTCATAGTCCTGGCCCGCGGCCATCAAGCCCGCGTCGCTGAAGGCCTTCAACGCCGTCTTCACTTCGGGGATGATCGTGACCGTTTCGCCGTCGAAGTGCGGCTCGTGCTGATCGTTCTTCTTGTTGTGCGGCGCGAAGAGGTCAGTGGCGATCTTCTCGCACGTGTCGAGTGCGGCGTCGAAGGTCTCGCGCGAATGGTCGGCGTAGCGCGCGATGCGTGTGAGGCTTTCGACATCGAGCCATTCGTAGAGCAGGAAGTTCAGATCGCGGCGGGAAAGGATCAGCGACATGGCGGAACGGTCTCGCATCATGGGAGGAGAAGTTGAGAAGCCTACCTAAAATAGAACGATCGTGCTATTGGTAATTTCTCCTGCCTGAACGAGCCGAAGTCGTGGATGGACGGCATTCACCACGCGCAAACCCATGTGTTTTCATTCCGTGTAAGAAATTAAAATAGGACCATAACGCTGCAAACGTTTGCAAATACTTGTCCTGAAAAGGGTTTCCTGAAGTTTCCCCAGGCGTTGCCGTAAACTCGTTCGCGGGTCCCGATTATCTTGCCGAGCCCGCCATCGAGTCGCGCCGACGCCATTACGGCGGTCCTTCTTGCAGCCGGATTCCATCAGCCGCTCGAAGGTCCACCAGCCGCCGCCGCTTTAACGCCCACCTGCAACTTACTTTTTCCTCATCAAAGTGTCGTTCATGCTGGCAGATTCGCCGGGTCGCACGCAGCCGCTTCGACCGACCGGCTCGCAACAGCGCGTGGCCATTCGCGCGCTCGACGACGTCGCGCGCGCCGCCGACGCAGTGATGTATTGCACGCTCGTTATCTCCGCTCTCGCGGCGGTGCTGATCGGCTTCGTCTATTACGAACCGCAGCTTGCGCTCGCGGGCGCCGCGCTGTTCCTCGGCGCCGGCAGCTTCGTGTTTTTCTGCGCGCGCGGCACCGCGCTTTCGCGCGTTGTGCTCACGCTCGCCAACGCGGCGCTCGTCGCGCTCCATATTCAGGCGGCGCATGGCATGACCGAGTTCCATTTCGGCGTGTTCGTGCTGCTCGGCCTGTTGCTCGTCTATCGCGACTGGCGCCCGATCGTGCTCGCGGCCGGGTTCTTCGCCGTGCATCACCTCGCGTTCGACCGGCTGCAGGCGCTCAACTTTGCCGTGTACTGCACGCACGAAGCGAACCTGCCGCGTGTGCTGCTGCATGCCGCCTACGTGGTCGCGCAAACCGCCGTTGAAATCGTGCTTGCGCACCGTTTGCGCGTGGCGGCCATCGAGGCGGCGGAGCTGTCGGACATCGTGCGCAGCGTGGTGCGCGAGCGCGAGGTGTGCCTCGCGGTAGAAGGCGTGCCGGCGAGCGCCCCCACGGCGATCGCGCTCAAAGGGGCGATCGCCCAGCTGGCGCGCGCCATGCAAGAGGTGAGCACGAGCACGGCACATGTGGAGCAAGCCGCGCTCGAAATTGCGGAAGGCAACGCGAACCTGAGCGCGCGCACCGAGCACCAGGCGGGCAGCCTCGAAGAGACGGTCGCCTCGATGGACGTCTTCACGCGTACGGTCAGGGCGAGCGCGGAGCACGCGCGGGAGGCGAGCGCATTCGCTCGTGAAGCGTCGACGGTTGCACAGGCAGGCGACGACGTCGTCGCGCGCATGACCACGACGATGGGCGCCATCGAAGCCTCGGCCAAACGCATCTTCGAGATCGTCGACGTGATCGAGGGCATTGCGTTCCAGACCAACATTCTCGCGCTCAATGCGGCCGTGGAAGCCGCGCGCGCGGGCGAGCAGGGACGCGGCTTCGCCGTGGTCGCCGGCGAAGTGCGCAGTCTCGCGCAGCGCGCCGCGGCCGCCGCGCGCGAGATCCAGCAGCTCGTGGAGAACTCGGCGAACGAGGTCGGCGCGGGCACGCAGCTCGCCGGCGAGGCGCGCGCCGCGATGGAGGGCGTGGTGCGCAGCATTGGCCGCGCGGCCGACATCATGGGCGAGATCACCGCGTCGAGCCACGAGCAGGCGCAGGGCATCGAGCAGGTCAACGCCATGGTCGCCCAGATGGACGACACCACGCGCCGCAACGCCGCTTTGGTGAACGAAGCGGCCGCCGCGTCGTCGTCGCTGCACGCGACGAGCGCGAAGTTGCGGGAGGTGCTCGGCCTCGTCGCATTGTCGTGATAATGTGGCGCGATGCCCGGGGTGAACGCGTGGTGAACCAGGAGACTTTCCCGTGATGAGCGTAGTGGGCTGCATCGTCTACAAGCACAATCTGTGGCTCGTCGTCGTCGCGCTGCTGATTTGCGCCGCGGGTTCGTGGGTCACCGCGCGGCTGCTCCTGCGCGCGTTCGCGACGCATTCGCTGCAGCGTCTCGGCTGGTCGTTCATCGCGGCCGTGGTTGCCGCCGCCGACATCTGGTGCACACACTTCATCGCCATGCTCGGCTTCGAGCCGGGCGTGCCGATTTCCTTCGATCCCGTGCTGACCATTACGTCGCTGCTCATCGCGCTCGTGGGCAGCTTCCTCGGGTTTCTGCTCGCCACGAGCCAGGTCGCGAACCGCGCGACGCGCGCCGCGCCCGCGCTCGGCGGCGCGATTGTCGGGCTGGCGGTCGCGCTCATGCACTACGCGGGCATGCTCGCGTATCGCGTACAGGGCATCGTGATCTGGAGTCGCGTCGGCATCGCCCTGTCGATCGCGTTCGCGGTCGCGATCTGTGCGCTGGCGCTGCATCTTGCCGGCGTGACGGCGAGACGGCCGCAGGAGAACGCGGCCAGCGCGCGGGCAAATGCCGAAGCCGGCGCGCGCGTCGTGGCGGGCGTGCTTGCACTCGCCATCGCCGCGCTGCACTTCACCGGCATGTCCGCGTTCCAGGTCGTGCCGATGCCGATCGATGGCCACTTCTCGAACCCCGCTGCGCTGCAGGCGCTCGCGCTTGCGGTGGCGTGCATGGCGCTCGTGATCGCGGGCGCGGGCTGCGTGAGCTTTCTGCTCGACGACAGCGTGCGCGCCGAATCCGTCGAGCATCTGCGCACGATGGCAATGAGCGACATGCTCACGGGCCTGCCCAATCGCGCGAGCTTCAACGCACGCATCGACGCCGAACTGGCGCGCACGCAGGACACGCGCAAGCTTGCGCTCGTCGGCATCGACCTGAACCGCTTCAAGGAAATCAACGACCTGCACGGCCATCATGCCGGCGACGAAGTGCTGCGCATTCTGGCACGGCGTCTTTCGAGCCTGATGCACGAAGGCGAGTTCATTGCACGCGTGGGCGGCGACGAGTTCGTGGCGCTCACGCGCTTCGCCTCGCGCGAGGAGCTCGGCGATCTGCTTTCGCGCCTCGAAACCGCGTTGTACCGCCCCGTGCGCTACGACGACGCCGAAGTGCTTTCGGGCGCGAGCCTGGGCGTCGCGATCTATCCCGACGACGCCACCACCAAGACGGTGCTCATCAACAACGCCGACCTCGCCATGTACCGCGCGAAGGCGGACCTCTCGCATTCGGTGTGCTTCTACGAGCCGGCGATGGACGAGATCGCGCGGGCGCGCCGTTCGCTCACGCACGATTTGCGCGAGGCGCTCGCGCGCGGGCAGTTGAGCGTGCACTACCAGGTGCAGACCTCGATCGCAACGGGCGACATTTGCGGCTATGAAGCGCTGCTGCGCTGGGAGCATCCGCGGCTTGGCTTCATCTCTCCCGCCGAATTCATTCCGCTTGCCGAAGAGAACGGTCTCATTCTCGGCATTGGCGCCTGGGTGCTGCGCGAAGCATGCACGCGCGCCGTTTCGTGGTTGCCGCCTTACAAGGTGGCCGTGAATCTGTCGCCCGTACAACTCTCGCACGCTGATTTGCCGAAGCTCGTGGAGACCGTGCTGGTCGAGACTGGCCTCGCGCCCGAACGCCTGGAGCTCGAGCTGACCGAGACCGCCATTTTCGCTGACCGCGAGCGCTCGCTCGACGTGCTGCAGCGGATCAAGGCCATTGGCGTGAGTATCGCGCTGGACGACTTCGGCACCGGCTATTCGTCGCTCGACACGCTGCGCTCGTTTCCGTTCGACAAGATCAAGCTCGATCAGTCCTTCATAGGCGAAGCCGAATCGAACCGGCAGGCCACCGCGATCATTCGCGCGGTGCTCGCGCTAGGCAAGAGCCTTGGCATTCCGGTGCTGGCCGAAGGCATTGAAACCGAGGCGCAGCTCACGCTGCTCGCCGACGAAGGCTGCGACGAAGTGCAGGGCTATTTGCTCGGCCGCCCGGCGCCGCTCAGTCATATCGTCGCGACCGGCCAGCTTTCGTTGCTCGCCGACGATGAAGCGACGCTGGGCGAGGTGCGAGGCTAAGCGCTCGCGCCGCCGTAGCTCACGAAGCGCGGCGCGCATTGCGGCTGCCACGCCTCGCCGCTCTGCGCGAACGCGCCGCGCGCGGTGTTGTGCGCATCGAGCGGCGCTTCCGCGAGACTCAGCACGGGCGTCACACACGCATCGCTGCCTTCGAACACGGCGGTCCATGCGTCGCGCGTGCGCGTGGCAACGGCCTCGGCAATGCGTGCCTGCACTTGCGGCCAGTGCGCCCGGTCACGTTGCGGCAGCGCCAATAGATCTTCCGCGCCGATTCCCTTCATGAACGCCGCATAGAACTGCGGCTCGATGCAGCCCACGGCGATATAACGGTTGTCCGCGCAACGATACGTGCGATAAAAGGGCGCGCCGCCGTCGAGCAGGTTCGTGCCGCGCTCGTCTTGCCAGTGCCCCGCCGCGTAGAAGCCGTACATCATGCTCATGAGCATGGCCGCGCCGTCGGTCATCGCGGCGTCGACCACGCAGCCGACGCCGGTCCCTCGTGCGCGCAGAATCGCGGCCACCACGCCGAACGCGAGCAGCATGCCGCCGCCGCCGAAGTCGCCAACCAGATTGAGCGGCACCACAGGCTCGCCGCCCGCGAGACCCACCGCATGCAGTGCGCCCGAGATCGCGATGTAGTTGATGTCGTGGCCCGCCGTGTTTGCGAGCGGCCCGGTTTGCCCCCACCCGGTCATGCGGCCGTAGACGAGCGAAGCGCGGCGGGCCTGGCACACATGCGGGCCGAGCCCTAGCCGCTCCATCACGCCGGGACGAAAGCCTTCGATTAATGCGTCGGCACTCGCGATCAGGTTGAGTGCGCGGGCAATGTCGTCGTGGCGTTTGAGGTCGAGCGCGACGCATTCGCGCCCGCGCGCAAGCGGTCCGGTTGGCTCGGGCGCACCCGCGCGGCCGATGCAGATCACGCGCGCGCCCATTTGCGCGAGCAGCATGCCACAGAACGGCGCGGGGCCGAGCCCCGCGAATTCCACGACGGTAACGCCTTCCAAAGGCTTGATCATGTGTGCCTGCTTCCCGGTGTGTCGCTTGGCGCGCCGTTACAGCGTGCGCGCGATGATTTCCTTCATGATCTCGTCGGTGCCGCCGTAGATGCGCATGACGCGCGCGTCCACCCACGCGGTGCCCACCACATACTCGGACATGTAGCCATAACCGCCGTGCAACTGCAGGAATTCGTCGAGCAACTGGTTCTGCAGTTCGGTGGCGTTGAGCTTCGCCATCGCGGCGTCCACCGGCGAAAGTTCGCGCCGCAGATGCCGCGCAATGCAATCATCGACATAGGTGCGCACCATTTCCGCCTTCGCGCGCGCATGCGCGAGCTTGAAGCGCGCGTTCTGGAAATCGAAGATCGCCTGGCCGAACACCTTGCGATCGCGCGTATAGCGAATCGTGCGCGCGAGCATGCCTTCGATCGATGCGGCCGCGCGCACCGCGATCACGAGCCGCTCCTGCGCGAGTTCGCGCATGAGGTACGAGAAGCCCTGGTTTTCCTCACCAAGCCGCAGCGTGATGGGAACGCGCACGTCCTCGAAGAAGAGTTCGGACGTGTCTTGCGCGCGCAGGCCGATCTTGTCGAGCTTGCGGCCCTTGCTGAAACCGGGCGTGCCTTCCTCGACCACGATCAGCGAAACGCCCTTGCCGCCGAGTTCCGGCGCGGTCTTGCAGACCACAACCACGAGGCTGGCGTTCTGGCCATTCGTGATAAAGGTTTTCTGACCATTGATGACGTAGTGATCCCCGTCTTTGCGCGCAGTGGTGCGCACCGACTTGAGATCGCTGCCCGTGCCGGGTTCGGTCATGGCGATGGCGCCGATATGCTCGCCGCGCGCGAGCTTCGGCAGCCATTCGCGCTTTTGCGCTTCACTGCCGTACGCGAAGATATAAGGCGCGACGATATCCGAATGCAGTGGAAAGCCAATGCCGCTCGCGTTCACGCGCGCGAGTTCCTCGATCATGATGGCCGCGTGGCCGAAGTCGCCGCCGCCGCCGCCGTATTCTTCAGGAATCGTGCAGCAAAGCAGACCTTCCTCGCCCGCACGCCGCCATACCGACTTCGGCACGATGCCTTCTTGTTCCCATTGATGATGAAACGGCACGATTTCGCGCTCGATAAAGCGCCGGGCCTGTTCGCGGAAAATTTCGTGATCGTCGCGGAATACGCTGCGCATACTTTGTGTCTCCAGTATCTTTAGTAACTTCGTTATCCGTATCAAACTGCCGGCTGGCGGTAGCGCTCCTTGAGAATGCGCCGTAGCAGCTTGCCGTTGTCGTGGCGCGGCAGCGCCTCCTCGAATTCGACCGAGCGCGGCACCTTGATATGCGAAAGCCGCGCCCGGCAAAACGCAATCAACTCCTCGGCGAGCTGCGGGCTGGCGGCGTCGCGCTCGCGCGGTTGCACGACCGCCTTCACGGCCTCGCCGAACTCGGGGTGCGGCACGCCGATCACAGCGGCGTCGGCCACGGCCGGATGCTCGGCGAGCACGTTCTCGATCTCCTGCGGGTACACGTTCACACCGCCGCTGATGATGAGGTCCACGCGCCGGTCGCTCAGGTACAAATAGCCCTCTGCATCGACATGGCCGATGTCGCCGTAAGTGGCCCAGCCATGGCGGTTGTAGACGCTGCGCGTCTTCACTGGATCGTTGTGGTACTCGAAAGCGGGGCCGCCTTCGAAGAACACGCGGCCGATCTCGCCCACCGGAAGTTCGTGGTCCTCATCGTCGATGATATGGATCTGTCCGTACTTCGAGCGTCCCACCGAGCCACGATGCGCGAGCCATTCGTCCGAGTCGATCGCCGTGAGGCCCACGCTTTCGGAGCCGGCATAGTACTCGTAGATCACCGGGCCGAACCACGCGATCATCTGTTCCTTGATGTGCGGCGGGCACGGCGCGGCTGCGTGAATCGCCACGCGCAGGCTGCTCACGTCGTATTGCGCGCGCGTGGTCTCGGGCAGGTTCAGCAGGCGGATGAACATCGTTGGCACCCACTGGCTGTGCGTGACGCGGTAGCGCGCGATGGCGTCGAGCGCGGCCTCGGCGTCGAACTTCTGCAGCACGATGGCGCGGCCCCCGGTGTGCAGCATGCGCATGAGGTAACGCAGCGGCGCGGCATGGTAGAGCGGCGCGGTGCTCAGGTAGACCGAGTCGGCGCTAAAGCCGAAGGTTTTACGCCACGCGGCGGTTTCGGTGTCGTCGGCATCGCGCTGCTCGAACGGCATGAGCGGCTTGCGGATGCCCTTGGGCAGGCCGGTCGTGCCCGACGAATAGAGAAAGTCGCGACCGCGCGGCAAGGGCGGCAACGGCGCGCTCACATCGACACCGGCCAGCGCCGCTTCGAGCGAGGCGAAGCCAGGCAGCGCCCCGGAAGCGCCGGCAACGAAGCAGGCGACGCCCGGCGCCGCGCCCTCGGCCACGAGCGTCGCCGCGAGTTCATGCATGGCCTGCGAGGCGATCAGCACGCGCGCGCCGCAGTCCTTGAGGACGTGCGCGGCCTCGCGTGTTTTCAACTGGATGCTGATCGGGGTGTAGTAGAGGCCGGCGCGCTCAGCCCCGATGGCGATGACGGCGAGCGCCGGATGATTCTCGAACAGCAGCGCAATGCCGTCGCCGGGTTGCAGGCCGAGGCCGAGGAGCCAGTGCGCGATACGGTCCGCGCGTTCGTCCAGCTCCTGGTAGGTGATGCTCTGCTTGAGTGCGGGGAAGCACAGGGCTTCCCGCGTGGGTGCTGCTACAGCTAGTTCGCGGACACGCTCCACGGTCTCGTCTCCATGTCATGCGCGGCCCCAGTCATGCTGCCGAGCGCTGCCTCCACGCGCCTGACGAGCGACATCAACCGCGGGGCGATGTCGTCGGTCAACTGGTTGCCGCTGATGTTGAAAACTGCAATCGAACAGCCAAAAACCCAATACTCGTCGTCGATCGGGGCGGACAGCGCAATCGCCACCGAATGGATCTCGCGCTGCATGTCGCCGTGCGAGATCGTGCAACCGTGCGCGCGCAACTCCTGCTGCGCCTGCGCGAGGCGCTGCGCGAGCAACTCGCCCTTCGCGGGGTCGCGCGCGAGCGTTTCCTGCAGGTACTGTTCGCGCTCAGCGCCTGGCACGGTCCACAGATACGCGCGGCCCGACGCCGTGCGCGAAAGCGAGAGCCGCGTGCCCGTTTCCGAGCGGTACACCGCGCTGCCTTCGCCCTGAATCACTTCGGCGTACGCCATGTTCAGGCGGTAGCCCACCGCGAGCGTGACCTGGCCGTGGCAGTAGTCGGCCAGCTCCTGCATCATCGGCCGCGCGATCTGCCGGATCGTCATGCGCCCAAGCGCCGGGGCGGCGAGACTCAGCATCTCCGTGCCAAGCACATACTTCGAAATGCGCTCCGAATAGCGCAGCAGACCGAACTCCGCGAGCGTGTTGATGAGCCGCAGGGCCGTGGGCTTGGGCAACCCCGTGCGCTCGACCAGATCGCGCGCCGAAAGCTCCGCGTCTCCCATCGAAAAGCACTGCAGGATCCGGATGCCTCGCGCGAGCGCGCTCACGAGCTGCGAGTCAGGTTGTGAGTCGGGCTGTGACTCGGCGGCGTCGTCGGTGCGGGAGTTGGCCTGGTCGTTCATTTCGGGTCCTTCGTCGGGGTAAGGGTGCGGCGTGCCGATGTGGCCCGCGGCAAACCCCGGATTCTAGCTTTCCGATACTCGCCGGAACAATTTTTTAAGACGCCAGGCTCATTTTTTCGCCCTCGCGATGCGGCGCAGCGCTCCGCCGCGCGCCGATGTCTCCTTTTTCGGTCTTCTGGTGTCAAGTCGTGCAAACAGTGTTGCGGATCGTGAACGAGAAATCAATAAAAATGATCCTATAGAACCGAAATATGTTTACCACTATTGAAATAGTGATTCGTGGAGGTGTATTTTGAGTCAAGTGTTTCATTTTTCATGACCCTTCCAACCGTTGAGAGAACCATGACCCATAGCGCGGTAATCGTCGACGCAGTGCGCAGCCCGATGGGCCGGACCAAGGCAGGCGGCGCGTTCGTCGACCTGCATCCTGTGGATCTGCTTTCGCAGGTCCTCAAGCAACTGATCGAGCGCAATGACCTCGACCCCGGCAGCGTGGACGACGTGATGATCGGCTGCGTGAGCCAGGTGGGCGAGCAAGCCTCGACGCCCGGCCGTCTCGCGTGGCTCGCGGCGGGCTTTCCGCAGCACGTGCCATCCACCACTATCGAGCGCAAGTGCGGCTCGAGCCAGCAAGCCATCCATTTCGCGGCGCAGGCGATCATGGCGGGCGTGAACGAGATCGTGGTGGCCGGTGGCGTGGAGTCGATGAGCCGTGTGCCGATGGGGTCGTCGCGCATCGGCCGCGATCCGTATGGCGCGCTGTACCACGTGCGTTATCCCGAAGGCATGGTCGGCCAGGGCGTGAGCGCCGATCTCGTGGCGCAGAAGTGGGCGCTCACCCGCGAGGCGCTCGACGCCTACTCGGCGCAATCGCACAGCCGTGCCGACGCCGCGCGCGCGGCGGGCCAGTTCGCGCGCGAGATCGTGCCTATCGAGGTTCCGGGACCCGAGGGCGTGCGCCGTGTCGACCTCGACGAAACGATTCGCGCCGGGACCACGGTCGAGCGGCTCGCGGGTCTCGTGCCGTCGTTCGAAAGCGCGGAGCTGGAAGCGCGCTTTCCGGGCATCCGCTGGAACGTGACGGCGGGCAATGCCTCGCAAATCTCGGACGGCGCCTCGGCGCTGCTCATCATGAGCGAGCAGAAGGCGGCGCAGCTTGGGTTGAAGCCGCGCGCACGCATCGTGGCGTTCGACGTTTGCGGTGACGATCCGCTCATGATGCTGACGGCGCCGATTCCCGCCACGCAGCGTCTGCTGAAGAAACGCGGTCTCACCATCGGCGATATTTCGCACTTCGAAGTGAACGAGGCATTCGCCGCCGTGCCGCTCGCCTGGCAGAAGTCGCTGGGCGCGGACGCGGCGCGCCTGAACCCGGCGGGCGGCGCGATTGCGCTCGGGCATCCGCTCGGCGCCTCGGGTGCGCGCCTCATGACGACGATGCTCAACGCGCTCGAAGTGAGCGGCGGCCGCTACGGCTTGCAAACGATGTGCGAGGCGGGCGGGATGGCCAACGCGACGCTCATTGAACGGCTCTAAATAAAGCAACCACGAACAACGAAGGAGAAACGACACATGGACGAGCAGAACAAATTCGCCGGCACGGTGGCGGTGGTGACGGGCGGTGCATCGGGTCTGGGTCTCGCGAGCGCGCAGCGCCTGCTCGCTAAAGGCGCACAGGTCGTGATCGCCGACCTCGCCAGCTCGCGCGGCGCGGCGGTGGCCGACGAACTCGGCGCGAACGCGAGCTTCGTGGCCGCCGACGTGACGAGCGCCGACGACATGACCGCCGTGTTCGAAGCGGCGACGCAGCGCGGCACGCTGCGCTCGCTCGTGCATTGCGCGGGCCGCGGCGGTGCGGTGCGGTTAATCGAAAAGGACGGCTCGCCGGGCTCGCTCGAAGCCTATGAAAACGTGGTGCGCGTGAATCTGTTCGGCACCTTCAACGCACTGCGTCTCGCGGCGGCGGCCATGGCGCGCAACGAGCCCGATGCGGGCGGCGAGCGCGGCGCGTGCGTGCTCACGGCGTCGGTAGCGGCATACGAAGGGCAGATCGGGCAGGTGCCGTATGCGTCGTCGAAGGCGGGCGTGGTGGGGATGACGCTCGTGGCCGCACGCGACCTGGCGAGCAAGGGCATCCGCGTATGCACGATCGCGCCGGGGCTGTTCGACACGCCGCTGCTTGCGCGCCTGCCCGAGGAGATTCGCGAATCGCTTGGCCGCATGGTGCCGTTTCCGCCGCGCCTGGGTGTTGCCGACGAATTCGCCGCGCTCGCGCTGCATATCCTCGAGAATCCGATGCTCAACGGCGAGACCATTCGCCTTGACGGCGCGATTCGCATGCAGCCGCGCTGAGTGAGGCCGACCATGAGCGACGAATTGCTGATCGAGTATCGCGACGGAATCCAGATCCTCACGATCAACCGTCCCGAGGCGCGCAACGCCTGCACGAAGGCGGTGGCCGAAGCGATAGCCGCCGCGCTGGACGAACTGGAGCGGCGCGACGACCTGCGGCTCGCCATCATCACCGGTGCGGGCGGCACCTTTTGTGCGGGCATGGACCTGAAGGGCTTTCTGAAGGGCGAACGGCCGAGCCTGCCGGGCCGAGGCTTCGCGGGCCTCACGCAAGCGCCGCCGCGCAAGCCGCTCATTGCGGCGGTGGAGGGCTATGCGCTCGCGGGCGGCTTCGAAGTCGTGCTCGCGAGCGACCTCGTCGTGGCGGCGAACAACGCGCAGTTCGGACTGCCCGAAGTCAAGCGCGGGTTGTGTGCGGCGGCTGGCGGATTGTTGCGTCTGCAACAGCAGTTGCCGGAGCGCATCGCCATGGAACTCGTGCTGACGGGCGACATGTTCGGCGCGCAACGCGCGTTCGAGTTCGGCCTCGTCAACCGCCTCACCGCGCCGGGCGAAGCGCTGGCGGGCGCGCTCGAACTCGCGCAGAAGATCGTGGCGAACGGCCCGCTTGCGGTGGCCGCGAGCAAGCGCGTGATGCGCGAGTCGCGAGACTGGTCCAGTGCGGAGATGTTCGAGCGTCAGCGCGAGATCACCGACCCGGTGTTCGCTTCCGCCGACGCGCGCGAGGGCGCGTCGGCGTTCGCGGAAAAGCGCAAGGCGGTTTGGCAGGGGAAGTAGGACCGCCCCTTCCTCAGGCGTGTTTGAGCGTTCTTCGCAGCGCTGCGAAGAACAGTTCCGACTGCAATCGCTCGCCCTGAATCTGGTCCGCCACGCGCTGCGCGACATCGGCCGCCACGGGTCGCAACGCGCGCCCGGTCGAACCCGCGAGCACCTGCGCAGCGCATGCGCGCTCGAGGTAATAGAGGTCGTCGAACGCGTAGTCGATACGCTCGCCGCACACCACCACGCCGTGGTTGCCGAGGAAGCCGATGTCCTTGCCGTCGAGCGCATGCGCAATGCGCTCGCCTTCCTCGGGACCGAGCGCGAGGCCGTTATATTCGCGGTCGAGCGCGACGCGACCGTGGTAGCGCATGGCGTTCTGCGACAAGGTCGTATCGAGCCCGCAGTCCTGCGTGAGCGTGAGGGCGGTGGCATACGGCATGTGGGTATGCAGCACACAGGCCTTCTTTGCGATGGCGTGGATGGCGGCGTGAATGAACATCGCCGTCGGTTCCACGGCATGGCGGCCCGCCATCACGCGCCCTTGTGCGTCGACAATGACGATGTCGTCGGCCATGACCTCGCTCCACATCAGGCCGCGCGGGTTCAGCAGGAAGAGGCCTTCTTCGCCGGGAAGCGCGACGCTGAAGTGATTGCAGACACCTTCACCGAGCCCGTAATGCGCGGCGGCACGCAGCGCGAGCGCGAGGTCGGCCCGCAGCGTGGCGACTTCCGGGTGGTGGAACAACGCGTCACCTTCAATGGCTCCAGCATGATGCGCCGTGTTGCTCATGTGTCGTGGCTCCTGTTTTCGAAAGGGCTGTGTTGCGTCGAAATGCGCGTTTCTCATTCGCCGTTCAGCGCGAGCGGCACTTCGAGCCCCACCTTCACGCGGCTCATGCTCACCAGCGTCTTGAACCGCTTCACGTTGTTGTTCGAGAAGAATAGCTCGCGCGTGAGTTCCGTGTACTGGTCCATGTTGCGCACCGCGAAAATGAGCACGAAATCCCACTCGCCCGCGACGTAGTAGCACTGCTGAATCTGCGGGCATTGTGCAAACGTGCGCTTCATGGTGTCGAGCAAGTCGATCTGTTCGCTTTCCACCTCGACGGTCGCGACGATCGTGATGGGATGATCGACTTTCTCGGGCGAAACGATCGCCGCGTAATGGTCGATCACGCCATCGTCGACGAGACGGCGCAATCGCCGGTTCACCGCCGCCGTGGAGAGATTCACGCGCGCGCCGAGTTCGTTCTGCGGAATCTGGGCGTCGCGCTGGACTTCCATCAGGAGCTTGCGGTCGAAGGAGTCGAGATGTGTCGCCATTTGCGCGGGGGCCTGAAAGTCGATATTTTTTTGCGTGATTCGACCGCATTATGAGACTTTTTCGCAGGGGCTGCGCAATATCATTTCGGTACTGCAAGTTCACCGGAGCCAACCCATGCTGATCGCCAACCCCCGCGCCACGCGCAACGCCTACCCGGAAACGCTCAGGGGCATCCTGAACGTGAAGGCGGGCGACGAGAGCCGGGCCTGGCTTGCCGGGTGGGCGTTGATCAGCCCGGAGCCGACGCCGCTTTGGGATCTGGGCGGGGCGGCGGCGCGCCTGGGCGTTGCCCGCATTGGCCTCAAGGACGAATCGTTTCGTTCTCCTCTTGGCAGCTTCAAGGCGCTGGGCGCACCGATTGCGCTGATGCGCCTCATCATGCGCTCGTGGCCCCTGCAGGACGTCGATCCTCGCATGCTGATCGAGGGCCGCTACCGCGAGATGGTCACGAACCTCACGGTCATCAGCGCAACCGATGGCAACCACGGCAAGGCGCTTGCCGCAGTCGCGCGCTCGATTGGCTGCCACTGTGTGATCGTCCTTCATGCGAACGTCAGTGCGGAGCGCGAAGCGGCGATTGCCGCGTATGGCGCGCGGATCGTTCGAATCGCGGGCAACTACGACGAATCCGTGGAGCACGCGGCGCAACTCGCGAAGGCGAACGGCTGGCACGTCGTTTCCGACACCTCTTATGAAGGATACGAGGCGATCCCGCGCGACGTCATGCAAGGCTACGGCACCATCGCAGCGGAAGTGATCGAGCAGTCTGACGGTGCCGCATGGACGCATGTGTTTCTGCAAGGCGGCGTGGGCGGTCTGGCGGCCGGTGTGGCGAGCTATCTGTGGGAGCACCGTGGCGCCGCGCGTCCGCGCTTCATCGTGGTTGAACCGCGCCAGGCAGACTGCCTGTATCAAAGCGCTGTTGCGGGCCGCGCGGCGATTGCCACCGGATCGGTCGACTCGGTGATGGCGGGCCTGGCGTGCGGGGAGACGTCGCCGCTCGCATGGAAGATACTCGAACCGTGCGTCGACAACTTCATGTTGATCGACGACGCGGACGCCATAGAAGCGATGCGCAGCCTCGCCAACGGCGCGGCTGGCGACGTGCCGATCGTATCGGGCGAGTCCGGCGCGGCGGGCCTCGCGGGCCTCGCGAAACTCATGCACGATCCCGATCTCGCGCGTGCAGCAGGGCTCGATGCGCGCTCACACGTGCTATTGATCAGCACCGAGGGCGCCACGGCGCCAGGCCTGTACGCGGAGCTTGTCGGCGCGTCTGCGCAATCCGTGGCGGCGCGTCGCGACGCGTGGCTGACCCAGCTCACGCAGTAACCGGAAAGAGGACATCCACATGGAAAGCACGCTGCAAGGCCAACTCAAAAGCTGGCGACAGTATTTGCACCAGCGTCCCGAAACCGGCTTCGAGGAGATCCATACCGCCGACTACGTGGCGAAGATCCTCGAGACACTGGGGCTCGACGTGCATCGCGGCATTGGCGGCACGGGGCTCGTGGCGAACCTCACGGCGGGCGACGGCAAGCGTGCGATCGGCGTACGCGCCGACATGGACGCGCTCAATATCGCGGAGCAGGCCCCGGGCCGCGCGCATGCCTCGTTGAACGCCGGAAAAATGCACGCGTGCGGGCACGACGGCCATATGTCGATGGTGCTCGGTGCGGCGCGGCTACTCGCCGAGCGGCGCGATTTCAACGGCACGGTGCGCTTCATCTTCCAGCCGGCCGAGGAGCACGGCCGCGGCGCCAAGGCGATGATGGCCGATGGCCTGTTCGAACGCTTTCCCGTCGACGCGATTTTCGGCGCGCACAACATGCCGGGCATGCCCGCCGGCACGTTCGCCACGCGCGCAGGCGGCATCATGGCGAGCGAGGATAATTTCGTTATCCGTATCAAAGGTCGTGGTACGCACGCGGCGCGCCCGCATATGGGTGTCGACCCGATCGTCATCGCGTCGCAAATCGTCCTGGCGCTGCAAACCATCGTGTCGCGCAATCTCGACCCGAGCCTGCAAGCGGTGATCTCCTGCACGGAATTCATCACCGACGGCATTCGCAACGTCATCCCGTCGAACGTGATCATCAAGGGCGATACGCGCAGCTATTCGAAGGCCGTGCAATCGCTGCTCGAAACCCGCATGCGAGAGGTCAGCATAGGCATTTGCCAGGCCCACGGTGCCGAGTGCAGCTTCGAGTACACGCACGAATTTGCGCCAACGGTCAATTCGGAGCAGTTCGTCGAACTGGCGGCGTGCGCCGCGCGCAACGTGGCGGGAGAAGCCGCCGTGAACGCGAACGTGCAGCCGATGATGATTTCCGAGGATTTCGGCGCGTTCCTGCAGGTCGTGCCGGGCAATTTCATTTTCATCGGTAACGGCGACGTGCCGGAGCGCGGCGGTATTCCGCTGCACAACGCCAGCTACGACTTCAACGACGATATCCTGATGACCGGCGCGCGCTATTTTGCGGAAATCGCGCGCCTCGCGTTGCCGGTCGGAATCAACGATTACGTCGCGACCGCCGCCGCTTCGTCGAGCGCATCGTAAATGCCGATGACCCCCGCCGCAACGTTGTTCCAATGATCGATGGCGTGCGTGCCGACGACATCGTCCCAGAACGACTCCGATCCATATTGCAGACGTTGCGCGTGCAAACGCCGCGTATAGAGCTGCAGGTCGTACTCCTCGGTGATACCCATCGCGCCCACCAGCGCGTGCGCGCCGTTCGCCACGAGCGGTGCGGCGCGGCTCGCGCGCGCCTTGGCAATGGCCGCCGCGATTCGCTGCTCCGAAGTGTGGTAACCCGCGCAGCCCAACTGGGCTGAAACGCGCGTGGCGGCCACGTGCTCGGCCATGACGCTCAACTGCTGCTGCACGGCCTGGAACTTGCCGAGCGAGCGGCCGAACTGCTGGCGCTCGTTCACGTAGCCTAGCGTCATGTCGAATACGCGCTGCATGCCGCCCGCCATCGTCGCGGCCGTGGCGAGCGCGCCCAGCTCGCCCACGCCGCGCACGCTTGCGGGCAGCGCGCGCGCCGCGTGCGCCGGGTAGGTGAGCGTGGCGTCGAGGCTGTCGCCGTGCGCGCGCAATTCGGCATTGTCGAGCGGGACGAGGCTCGCGCCATCGGCGGTTTCGACGATGAGCGTGTCGGCCACGAGACCGTACGGCACGAACGCCGTGCCGTGCCGCGAGGCATTGCCAAGCGCGATGGCGATGGGGCCGCGTGGCGCTTCGACGCCCGCGCGGGCAAGCAGGTCACGCGCGATCATCGTGTGCGCGGCGGGCAGCGGCAGCGCGTGCGCGCCGAATTCGAACAGCGCGCCCGCCGTGGCGGCGAGGCGCATGCCCGAACCGCCTTTCTCCTCGGGCACGAGTGCGTCGAGAAAGCCGAGCGCTTCGAGCTGGTCCCACAGGGCGCGTCCCGCGTTGCGCTCGCGAGCCGCTTCCACGGTGCGTACGAACTGCGGCGTGCAATGGCGTTCGAGCACGTTGTGCGCCGATTCGGTCAGCATGTCATCCATGGTGTTCTTCTCCATGTTCGTCGTTCGTTTAGCGCAGCCCGAGGCCGCGCGCGATCATGCCGCGCAGGATCTCGCGCGTGCCGCCGCGCAGCGAGTACGACGGCGCGATCTTCGTCACGTAGTCGAGCGTATCGGCAAGCTCACGGGGCACGGCTTGCTGCGGTTGCGCGCCGAGCGCGTCGCCGATCAGCGTGGGCACGCTTTGCTCGAAGCTGGTGCCGAGGTCCTTCACGAGGGCGGCCTGCGTGGCGGGGCTTGCACCGTCGGCAAGCGCGCCCGTGACGGCGACGGACATCGCCCGCAACGTGGCCAGTTCGGTCACGAACGCGCCGAGCGTGCGGCGCTCGCTTTCGCCAACCGGTGTGCGGGTTGCGCGCGCGGCTTCGCGCAGCGTATGCGCCCATTCCTCCAGCAGCACGATGCTCGAATAGATGCGCTCGGGGCCGCTGCGCTCGAACGCCAGTTCGGCGGTGACCTGTTCCCAGCCTGCGCCTTCGGTGCCGATCAGCGCGCTCTCGGGCAATTCGACATCGTCGAACGTGACTTCGGAGAAATGCGCGTCGCCGGCGAGGTCGCGGATCGGCGCGACATGCACGCCTGGCAGCGATAAATCGACGATCAGTTGCGAAAGCCCGCGATGGCGGTCTTCGGGTACGCCCGAGGTGCGCACGAGGGCGATCATGAAATGCGAATGCGGCGCGTTCGTCGTCCAGATCTTGCGGCCAGAGAGGCGCCAGCCAGTGGCCGTGCGCTCGGCGCGCGTGCGCACGCTCGCGAGGTCGGAGCCCGCGTTCGGCTCGCTCATGCCGATGCAGAAAAACGCCTCGGCCTTGCAGATGCGCGGCAAGTAGAACGCTTTCTGCTCTTCGGTGCCGTAGCGTGCGATGAGCGGGCCGCTCTGGCGGTCGGCAATCCAGTGAGCCGAAACCGGCGCGCCGGCCGCGAGCAGTTCTTCCACGAGCACGAAGCGCGCGAACGGACTGCGGCCGCCTCCGCCATATTCGCGCGGCAGCGTGAGGCCCAGCCAGCCTTGCGCTGCGAGCTGGCGGCTGAAGTTGGTGTCGAAACCTAGCCACGAACGCGCGCGTACGGCGGGCGGCACGCCTTTGAGCGCTTGCGCGAGAAATGCGCGCACCGGCGCGCGCAAGGCTTCGTCTTCGGGGGGAATCGTTCTGAGTGCGAATGGGTCGTTCATAACGTGCTGCGCGTTACAGCGCAGTTCCTGGCAGTGCGAAGTCATCGAGCGCTTGCGCGCTCATTCGGGGCGGCCGGCGAGCATGCGCTTGACGGTGTACGAGAGCACGAGTTCGTCGCGCTGATTGAGTACTTCCACGCGGCTCGTGACCACGGCGCGATTGTGCTTCGAGGTGGGCTTCACTTCCTCGACTTCCACCACGCCGTAGATCGTGTCGTTGACGAGGACCGGCGCGTGCGCCTTCATCGAAAACTCGAGCATGGCGAGGCCGGTGCCCTGCACCATGGTCTGAAACAGCAAGCCTTCGATCAGGCCGCTCGTGAGTGCGCCCGGCACGGGGCGGCCGCTCATGGCGCCGTGTTCGAAATGCGCGTCGATGAAGATCGCCTCCAGCATGCCGGTAGCCGAAATGAAATTGACCAGATCGGTTTCCGTCACCGTGCGCCGGAAGGTGCGAAAGCGCTGACCCGCTTGCAGCTCCTGCCAGTAGAAGCCGCGTCCGAGCAGTTGGGCGTCCTCGTGTGTCGTCATGCCTGTCTTCCTCCAGTGTTGAATGGCGCGTTGCGCCGGTATCGTGTTCCGATTTTAGAATCGTGTTTCGATATCAGCAACACGGTTCGAATATCGGAACAGCATGGTCGAGTTGTGAGGATGCAATAAGCTATTGTTTATAAAGAAAAAGTAGCTATAAGTTGGGCGCTTATCGGGTATACGCCAGGCATAGCGTTCGTTCGACATTCGGAATCCAGTGCTACATTCGGAACCCGTGGCCGGTTCCGCCGGCCGAGCCGCCAGAACGATTCGAATAAACCTGAAAACAGGAATCAAGGAGACAAGCTGGATGAACGCCAACCCCGAAATCGCGCAGGCAGGCGCGGCAGCCGAAGCGGTGCCGCGACGCACGGCCAGCGTCATATTCGCCGGCAGTGTCGGCAACGTGGTGGAGTGGTTCGACTGGTCGGTGTACACGACCTTCGCGATCTACTTCAGCAAACAGTTTTTCCCCGCCGAGAACGACACGGCCTCGCTGCTCGCGACCTTCGCCGTGTTCGCCGTGGGCTTCTTCATGCGGCCCCTGGGCGGCTGGGTGATCGGCGGCTTTTCAGACCGCTTCGGGCGGCGCGCCGCACTCACGCTCACCATCATGATGATGGCGGGCTCCTCGTTGCTGATCTCCGTGCTGCCCACCTATGCGAGCATCGGCGTGCTCGCGCCGGTGCTCATGACGGTGCTGCGCATGGTGCAGGGCCTCTCGGTCGGCGGCGAGTACGGCGCGGCCACCACGTTCCTCGCGGAATCCGCGCCCGCGAAGCATCGCGGGCTGTATGGCAGCTTCCTGTTCTTCAGCATCGCGGCGGGCCTGCTGCTCGCTTCCGCGCTTGCCAGTGTGATGACGAACGTCATGCCGAAGGAAGCGCTCGTCGCGTGGGGCTGGCGCATTCCGTTCTTCATTGGCGGCTGCGGCTCGCTCGCGGGCTTCTGGATGCGCCGCAACGTGGGCGAAACGCACGCGTTCGAGCAACTGCGACGCTCGGGCCGCATCGAGCGCCGCTCGCTGTGGTGGACATGGACGCAACATCGCACGGCTGTCCTGCGCCTCGTGGGCATTAGCGTGCTGGGTGCGTTCAGCTTCTACCTCTTCATCAGCTTCATGCCGATCTACGCGATCCGCCACGCGGGCGCAACGCCGGCCGACGCGTTTCTGGCGAGCACGCTGAGCATTGCCATCTTCATGATCGCGCAGCCGTTTTTCGGTGCGTTGTCGGACCGTTTCGGGCGGCGTCCGCAATTGATGGTGTTCGCGGTGGCCTATCTCGTGTTCCTGTATCCGGTCGTGCGCGCGATCGGACCGAGCATCACGTCGATGCTGCTCGTCGAATGCTTCGGGCTGCTCACTTACGGACTCTATTCGGCCATCGCGCCCGCGATCATGGCCGAGCTGTTCTCGACTGCGGTGCGCGGCATCGGCATTGGCGCCGCGTACAACCTCGTGGTCGCCTTGCTCGGCGGCACGACGCCATATCTCATGACCTGGCTGCAATCGCAGCAGCGCGAAGGCTGGTTTCTCGCCTACGTGTGCGCAGGCGCGGCCGTGAGTCTTGTTGCTTACTGGCGCATGCCCGAAACTGCGGGCAAGCCGCTCGAATGAAATTGCGCGCGCGCCGCGCATGAACGTGCAGTTCCGCACTCCAGGCAGAGGTCATTTCACATGCAGCAGATGAAAGCAGCATCGCCATCGCAGTCGACAAAAACGCAGGCACAGCAACAAGCGCAGCAAAAGCGCGGCCGCCCGCTGGAAGGCATACGGGTGCTCGATCTTTCCCGCGTGCTGGCAGGGCCGTGGTGTACGCAGAATCTCGCTGATCTCGGCGCGCAGGTGATCAAGATCGAACGGCCCGGCCCGGGCGACGAAACGCGTGCGTGGGGGCCGCCCTATCTGCGCGACGAAGCGGGACGCGACACGGTGGAGAGCGCGTATTACCAGTGTGCGAACCGCGGCAAGCTTTCGATGGCGGTGGACATCGCCGCGCCCGAAGGCGCCGCGCTGATCCGCGAACTGGCGCGCCAGTGCGACGTACTGGTGGAAAACTTCAAGGTGGGCGGCCTGAAGAAGTACGGGCTCGACTATGAGAGCCTCGCGGCGCTCAATCCCGCGCTCATCTACTGCTCGGTCACGGGGTTCGGTCAGAGCGGGCCGCTCGCGCACCGCGCCGGATACGACTTCCTCATTCAAGGCATGGGCGGCCTCATGAGCATAACGGGCGAGCCTGACGAGACGCCCGGCGGCGGTCCGCAGAAGGTCGGCGTGGCGGTCACGGATCTCATGGCCGGCATGTACGCGACAACCGGTGTGCTCGCCGCCGTAATCGAGCGGCAGCGCAGCGGCCTCGGCCAGCACATCGACATTGCGCTGCTCGACTGCCAGCTGGCGATGCTCGCGAACCAGTCGATGAACTACCTCTGCTCGGGCGAGGTGCCGCGGCGCCTGGGCAACGCGCATCCCAACGTCGTGCCGTACCAGACCTTCGCGGCGAGCGACGGTCATCTGATTCTCGCGTGCGGTAACGACAGCCAGTTCCGCTCGCTGTGCGGCGCGATGGATCTGGACGAACTTGCTGCGGACCCGCGCTTCGCGACCAACAGCGCGCGCAGCGTGAATCGCGCGCTGTTGCTGCCGGTGCTCGAAAAGGCGTTTCGCACGCGTACGCGCGATGCGTGGATCGCCGCGCTCGAAGCGTGCGGTGTGCCGTGCGGGCCGATCAACGACGTAGCGCAGGCCTTCGGCTCCGAGCATGCGCGTGCGCGTGAATCCGTGCGCCGCATTGCGCATCCGCTGGCGGGCACGTCGCCGAGCGTGGCGAGTCCGCTGCGCCTGTCGGCCACGCCCGTGCAATACGACGTGCCGCCGCCCTTGCTCGGCGAGCACACGCACACGCTGCTCGGCGATCTGCTCGGGCTCGATGCGGCGCACATCGACACGTTGTGCGCGAGCGGGGCGATCGCCACAGGCGCGCGAGTGCACACGCGCGGCGAGCATGAGGAAGCCGTTTGAGCAGGCGCCGGCGATACCGTCATGGACGGTTCGCCTCTCTTTTGGGGGCAGGGCGGCATGTATAATTTTTCGCACCGTTCAACCGTCAATCGATCCATGGCGCACCACCCCGAAGACCGTGAACCGGGCACCGAATCCACCGCGTCGCCCGGGCCGCGGGCCACTACGCGCATCGTGCAGGTGCTGCGCATTCTCGCCGACCATCCGCAGGGCGCCACGCTCACCGAACTGGCGGACTTGAGCGCCACGCCGAAAACGAGCCTGCTCGCGCTGCTGCGCGCGCTCACGCACGCGCACTATCTCACGCATAACGGCGGTAAATACGCGCTTGGCGTGGAAGCCTTCAAGCTCGGGGCGGCCATCGTCGCGCAGCGGCGCTTTCCCGAAATCGCTCGCCCGGTAATGGAGCGCCTCGCACTCGAGGCGGGTGAAACAATCCTGATCGGTCAGATCGCGAGCGACCGGCCTTCCATGGTCTACGTGATGTCGGCGGAGAGCCGCAGCGCGATCCGCTTCATTGCGGGCATAGGCGAGCGGCGCGAGCTGTTTTCCTCCTCGGGCGGGCGCGTGTTGCTGGCCGCGATGAGCGAGGCGCAGCAGACCGAATATTTCCGCACCGCCGAGTTGCGTGCCCACACGCCGGTCACGCGCACGCAAAAGCGCGAGCTGAAGGCGCTTCTCAAGCAAGTGGCCGAGACCGGCGTGGCCGTCACGGTCGAGCAAAGCTCAGCCGATGTGGTGGGCTTTGCCGCGCCGATACGCGACGAATCGGGCGCGGTGATCGCCGCGCTCGTGATGGGCACGCCGGTAAGCCGCGGCGTGCCGGGCATGGAGCGCTTCAAGGCGCTGATCGCGCGCGGCGCGGTGGAAGTGTCGGCGCTGCTTGGGTATGCGGGACCCAGTACTTTGGCGTTTTCAAAGCCGGCGGCATAACCCGGCTCGCCTGATCGCATGTTGGCTGCCCGATGATCGGGTAGCCATTTGTCTAATCAAATAATTGATTCGGATAACGAATCTATCGCCGGATTTTACCCGTTGATCTGTTGCTTACAACGAGATAAACGCGTAAACCGCCTCAAGCTCGACGCGTTTGAGCCGTTAGTAGGGGAAAGCTCAGATGTCACGCGAAAAAGCAGCCGTGCCGATGGACGCGGGGTCGCCGCGCGCCGACATTAAGGTTCGACTCGCCGGCTGCAATTATCTCCCTCATGCGCCGGAGACCCGCACCGAGACAAGCCGGATGACCGGTTCCCGAGCCGGTTCGCGACAGAACATTACGGAGTACAAAGTGAAGTCAATGCAACAACATGGCGTGGATGAGCGTACCACCCTGACGAGCAATAACCGGCTCGAACTGCTCCTCTTTCGCCTGGGTTCGGCGCGCAAGGGCGCGGCGCGCGGCCTTTACGGCATCAACGTCTTCAAGATTCGCGAAATCGCGACCATGCCCGAACTCACGCCCATTGCGGGCTCGCCCGAGCATCTGGCCGGTGCGGTGGATATTCGCGGCCAGATCATCCCGGTGATCGATATCGGCTCGATGATCGGCTCTGTCTCGGAGAAGCCGCCCGGCATTCTGCTCGTGACCGAGTTTTCGCGCGGCACGCAGGCGTTCGCCGTGGAGGAGGTGGAGGACATCGTCCGGCTCGAATGGAGCGAGGTGCTGAGCGCCGAGTCGAGCGGCACGACGGGCTACGTGACGGGCGTGGCGCGCATCAATCCGGGCACCGAGAGCGCGCGCCTCGCGCAGTTGCTCGACGTCGAGCAGATCATGCGCGACGCCTTCCCCGAGCAGCATACCGAAGTGGGTGCCGACGCCGTGGGCGAGGCCGTGCGCCTCGCGGGCGGCCGCATTCTCGCTGCCGACGACTCGGGCTTTGCCCGCGCGCTGATCGGCCAGGCGCTCACCGCGCTTGAAGTGCCGCACGTGATTGCCCACAACGGCCAGGCCGCATGGACGATCCTCCAGCAGATGGCCACCGACGCGCAGAACGAGGGCATTCCGGTTCGCGACAAGGTGTCGCTCGTCATCACCGACCTCGAAATGCCCGAGATGGACGGCTTTATGCTCACGCGCAAGATCAAGGCGGACCAGCGATTGAAGCATCTTCCCGTGCTCATCCACTCGTCGCTTTCGGGCAGCGCGAACGAGGCGCACGCGCGCAACGCGGGCGCGAATGGCTACGTCTCCAAGTTCGCCCCGGCGGAGCTTTCGGCGGCGATCCGCAAGGCGCTGGCAGCCTGACCTGGACTACCCAAACGGGGGCGCGCCGGGCGCCGTCACTGCCCCGGCGGCGTCGTTCCGGGTGGCCGCGCCGGTTTGACGCGAAAGCGCTCCGGCCGGCGCAATTCCATGAACACCCCCCCTTAAACCCGGCTTTTCCATCGATTAACCGGGGGGTGGTTGGCTGACAATCTCTAGAAACGCGGGGTGGGCTCGCACTTTCTCGAGGCAGATATGTCAAGCAGCATTACGATCACGGACGAACTGGTTGCGGAAATCGCGGAACGGATGGCCGACGAGGGCCAGAAGGTTTCTCCCATGGCCATCTGGTCCGAAGTGCATACCGGCTCGGTGGTCGCAGTCGCTGCGTCGCTGCGCAAGTGGCGCGAAGAGCGGGCCCCGCGCGTGCAGCAGGTCGTGGAACGCCCGGCGTTGCCGGAAACCGTGACGGACACGATGCGCGACGCGCTCGACCGTCTGTGGACCTCGGCGCAGGACGAGGCCGAGCGCGCCGTGGCGCGCCGGCTGCAGTCGATGCGCGAGCGCGTCGAAGACGCCTGCAACGAACGCGACAATGCCCTCGAAGAGCTGCAGACCACTGTCCAGGAGCTCGACGCCCTGCAAGTCCAGCTGGACAAGATGACGCGTGCCTACGAGACGAAGACCGACGCCGGGTCGGGTCTGGAAGAAGACATCGCGAGCGCGGTGCAGCGTGCCGAGGCAGCGGAAAAGCGCGCCGAGGAACTGGCGGAGCGCGTCTCGACCCTCGAGGCCGAGCTGGAGCGCGCGGTCGCCGAACTGGCAGCCGAGCGCGAGGCGCATGCGAGCCAGGCCGCCGAAGGCGTGGCAGCCGAAGCCGCAACCGCGGAGGCGGCCGAGCAAGCCGAGCCTGCCGCCTCGACCGAACATGAAGAAGCGGAGCGCGCCGCGCTAGACGCGGCTCATGCAGAGGCCGTTGCGAAGCTCGAAAGCGAACTGGAGGCTATTCGCGCCGCGCTGCAGGCCGAGCAGGAAGCCCACGCGGCCCAGCGCGAGCAGGTCGCCGGTGCGCAGGCCGAACGCGACGCCGCCGCAACCGAACTGCAAAACGCCCAGCAGCAGCTCGCCAGCCTGAGCGAAGAGCGCACGGCCGACGCTTCCGAAATTGAACGTCTGACGGCGAGCTTGACCGAAGCGCAGGAGCGCGCCGAAGCCGCACAGCAGCGCGCGACCGAACTGGCCGAACTGGGCGAATTCGCCAATGCCGCGGCGTCGAGCGAAGCGGCCGAGGGCGCAGCCGAGGCAGAGACGGCCGTCGCCGCCGACCCGGAGGAAGTCGAGGCGCTGAAGGCCCAGCTTGCCCACGAGACGGCAACGCACGCCGCCGCGATTACCGATGCACGCGAGAACATCAAGCGCTGGTCCGAGTACGCAAACGGTCTGAAGCAGCAACTGGCCCAGGCCAACGAAAAGGCGATCGTGGGCCTTGCCCGCAGCGCCGGCGAAGCTTCGCTGAGCCGCCGCCTTGCCGCCGAGCTGGGCCAGGTCGCGCCGGAGCATGACCTGCTGCGCAAGGAAGCCCAGCAGCAGGTGGTCGTCGAAGCGGTCAGCGCTCATCTGGAGCAACAGGGCTATGCCTACGACGCCAAGACCGGCATGGTCTCGAAGCTGGCCACTGAAAACGCGCCGGCCTGAGCGCATCCGTAGACTGTCCGTTTGACGGCGCACACCCTGTGTAGTGCGCCGAGCCGTTCCCCAAGACCGCTGCCTGAGTGCAGCGGTTTTTTTTCGCCCCTCCTCAATGGCTCCGCCGGCTGCGCGTGCCCACACATCGGGACAAATGCCGACTTCCAGCCAGCCGAACGCCCGCTTTCCCGAAAACGAATTGTTGGCCCCGCGCGCCTGAACCACACTGGCACCTGTCCAGTAGTGGCGCGTACAGGCGAATCAGACGGCCGCCGCGCAGCAACACTCCAAAGTACACAAAAGCCCCGGAAGGCAAAGGAGGAGACATGATGCGACTCAAGACGCGCGCGCAGCACGCGGGCATCGGCAAATCCGCACGTGTGCGGCCCGCGCAGGCGCGCCTGTGCAGCGCGCTGGCGGCGGCACTGGCCATCGCACTCGCGCCGTCGCTTGCGCACGCAACGGAATGGCGCGTGGGCGTGGAACTGCCGCTCACCGGCGCGCTCGCCCAGGCGGGCACCGAGATGTACCGCGGCATCCAGGTGGCGGCCGACATCTACAACCGGCGCCATCCGCAGGACAAGATCACCCTCGTCGCCGTGGACGACGAATCGAACCCGGCCAAGGCCGTTGCCGCCGTCGAACAGCTCGCCTCGCAGCACGTGCTCGCAATCGCGGGCGCGGCCAATTCGAACTGCGCTGGCCCCGCGTCCGAAGCCGCGAACAAGGCCGGGCTCGTCTACGTGACCTCGGGCGGCACCAGCGACGACATGGTCACGCGCGGCCTGAAGAACTTCTTTCGCGTGAGCAACACGCCCGGCTACACGAAGGGCATGGTGGGGCTCTTCAACACGCTGGGCGTGAAATCGGTCGCGATCCTCTACTCGACGAAGGACGCGACGAGCGACCTCGCCAAACAGCTCGACACGGCGCTCAAGGCGCAGGGCGTGAAGACGTTCCTGCATGCCTACGATCCCTCGATCAGCGACTTCAAGCCGCTCATCAACAAGGTCAAGCTGCAGGACAAGCCTGACGCCATGGCGATGCTCGGCTACGAAAACGATTACGTGGGCATACTGCGCGCCTCGCGCGTGCTCAAGCCCGACCTGAAGGCGATTGCGGCGCCGTGGGCGTTCGCGAGCCCGAAGATGGCGCAGTCGTTCCCCGACCTCGTGCCGAACGTGTATGGCGCGACTGTGCTGTCCTCACCGGCTGACTACCGCTCGGCGGACCAGCGCGACTTCTCCGATACCTACCAGCGGCTCTTCAAGACCACCTCGAACTATCAGTCGCAGACGTCGTTCGTCTACGCGCAACTGCTCTTCGACGCGATCGCCTCCGCGCAGAAAGCCGGCACGCTCGACAAGGGCGGCCTGGCCGACACGCTGCGCGCCACGCAGCGCGACGACACGTTCCTCGGCAAGGTGGCGTTCGACGCACGCGGCGACAACACGAACTACGTGGCGCACATGGGCCAGTTCGCGCACGACGGCAAGCTCGCGCTCGTGTGGCCCGCCAACTACGCGACGTCGAAGCCGGTCTATCCGGGCGTGCCGTGGTAAGCAAAACATAGAACAACGAAACAGGGCGAGCGCCGCGTATGAACGGCGCCGCTACCTATCACCGAGACTAAGGTTTGGAGGTTCGATGGTCCGCTTCGCTACTCGCAGCAAGCCGCGCGCCCTCGTGCGCGCGCTCTTTCGCATCGGCGCGGGGGCGGCCAGCGCTTGCGCGCTGCTTGCCCACACGCCCGCCGCATTTGCCGAAACGCTGCCCGTGGGCGTGGAGTTGCCGCTTACCGGGTCGATGGCGCGCGCAGGCAACGCACAGCTCGAAGGCATTCGCCTCGCCGCCGATCTCTTCAACAAGGGCAGCGGCAAACATAAAGTGGCGCTCACCGTGGTCGACGACGAGGCGCAGCCTGCCAAAGCTGTTTCCGCGGTGGAACAGCTCGCCTCACAAGGCGTGCTCGCCATTACAGGCGGCTACGGCTCCAATTCGGTGAGCCCGGCTTCCGAAGCGGCCGACAAGGCCGGCGTCGTCTATATCACCTCGGGCGCCGTGGACAGTGCGATGACCTCGCGCGGCCTCAAGCACTTCTTCCGCATCGGGCCCGCATCGGGCTATTCGAAGGCCGTGGTGGGGCAGTTGAACGCCATGGGCGTGAAGTCGGTTTCGATTGTCGCCTCGACGAAACAGGCCACCACCGATCTCAGCAACGAAGTCTCCACGCAACTGCGCGCTCAGGGCGTGACGGTGACCGTGCACGCGTTCGACCCGGCGATGACCGACTTCAAGCCGCTCGTGAACAAGGTGCGATTGCAGGACAAACCTGAAGTCCTGCTGATGATCGCCTACGAGAACGACTATATCGGCATTCTGCGCGCCGCCAAGGTGTTGCGCCCGCAACTGAAAGCCGTGATGGGCGCGTGGTCCATCGTCACGCCGAAGATGACTGCGGACTACCCGGACCTCGTGAACAACGTGATCGGCTGCGCGATGCTGCCGTACCCCGCGGACTTCGGCACGGCGGACGGCAAGGCTTTCGTGCAGGCGTATCAGGCTGCATATCACAAGGAACCGGACTACCTGGCCGAATTCGCCTATGTGCAATCGCGTCTGCTGTTCGATGCCATGGCGCGCGCGGCCGATGCGGGCACGCTCAAGCAGGACGGCATTGCCGCCGAACTGCGCGCGAAGCCGCACGACACGTTGATCGGCAAGGTGAGCTTCGCGCCGAACGGCGACAACCCCGCGTTCCTGAACAACATGGCGCAGATCCAGGGCAATCGCATCGTGCTCGTGTGGCCGAAGGAGCGCGCCACCGGCAAGCTGAACTACCCCGCGCTGCCGTGGTAATTGCGCGCGCAACGAAGGAGGAGCCGCGATGACGGACCTGTTGCTGCAATCGCTGTATTCGGGCGTGCTCGTGGGCGGCGCGTATGCGCTCGTCGCGCTGGGGCTCGCGCTGGTGTTCGGCTCGATGCGCATCATCAATCTCGCCCACGGCGAACTGGTGCTGCTGGCCGCCTATATCGCCTACACGTTCGAGACGAAGCTCGGCCTCAATCCTGTGTTTGCGATTCCGGTGGCGATTCCCGTGGTCTGCGTGGCCGCGGCGGCTGCGTGGTATCTCGTGAGCCGCATCAAGCGCGACCGAGAGCTGAACTCGCTGATCCTCACCTACGGCATCGGCATTGTGCTGACCAATGCGGTGCTGCTGGGCTGGGGCGCCGATGTGCGCTCAACCGGCAGCGCATGGCTGCAGGACAGCGTGATGCTCGGCAGCCTGCTTTCCATGCGCAGCGAAGTGCTCTCGTTCGGCATCAGCGTCGTGTTGATGCTCGCGCTGTGGTGGTGGCTCTCGCGTTCGTGGTATGGCCGCGCCGTGCGCGCGATCTCCAGCAACCGCGACGCGGCGCGCCTGATGGGCATCGACCCGCGCAAGACCGAACTGATCTCGTTCGTCGTCGCGGGGCTGCTCGCTTCGTGCGCGGGCGTGTCGATCTACGCGTCGAGCGCGATCCAGCCTTCCATTGGCGAGGCGCTGACCGTCAAGGCGTTCATCATCACCGTGCTCGCGGGCGTGGGTTCGATTCCGGGCGTGCTGGCGGGCGCGATGCTGCTCGGCATTACCGAGGCGCTCACCGTCACGCTCGCCAGTTCGGCGCTGCAGGAGCTCGCGGGCATGCTGCTGTTCCTGCTCGTGCTCTACGTGCTGCCGAACGGCTTGTTCGGCGTGGCGAAACGAAGGGGATGAGAACGATGTCGACATTGAAAACCACAACGGCCGGGTCCGGCCCGCGCGTGGCCGTGCTCACCGTGGTGCTGGTCGTGCTTTACGCGGGCGTGCCGCTCGTGTTCGGGCAGAACCTGTATCTCATGAGTCTCGCGGTGGCCTCGCTCACGATCGCCGGCGTGGCGCTGGCGTGGGCGCTGCTCGGCAACCTCGGCGGCATGGTGAGTTTTGGGCACGCGGCGTTTTTTGGCGTGGGTTCGTATATTTCCGCACTCCTCACGCTGAAGGCCGGCTGGCCCGTGTTTCCCGCGATGCTCGCGGGCGGCGTGGGAGCGGCAATCGCCTCGCTCGCCATGGCGCCCGCTCTGCGCCTGAAGGGCCCGTACTTCGCGCTCGCCATCCTCGCCTATGCGCAGATCTTCCGCATCATCGCGACCGAATGGTCCGATCTCACCGGCGGCGCGAGTGGTCTCTCCAGCATTCCGGGGTTGCCGAAGGTGGCGGGCTTCGACTTCGGCAGCAAGAGCGGCGGCTATCTCGTCGTGCTCACGCTCGTGCTCGTGTTCGCCGCGATTTACGCGCGGCTGCGCGGCAGCCATGTGGGACTCGCGCTGCGCGCCATGCACGAGTCGGAGGACGCCACCCGCGTGGTGGGCGTGAACAGCGTGATGCTCAAACTCGCCATGCTGATGCTCTCGGCGCTGATGACGGGGCTCGTCGGTGCGTTCAACGCGCACTACATCAACTTCCTCGAACCCGACTACGCGTTCAATGCGAGCTGGGCCGTCGTGCCGATCATCGCGGCGATCTGCGGCGGCTATCGCACCATACTCGGGCCGCTGGTGGGCGCGGTGACGGTTTATCTCGTGGATCAGCTCGTGCTCAAGAGCCTGCTGCCAACGGGGCACCAGATCGTGCTGGGCATCCTGCTCGTAGCGATGATCATCGTGAGCCCCGCGGGTCTGACCGCGCTGCGCTTCAAACGTACCCGGCGAGGTGTTTATGCAGCAAGCTGACCAGGCAGCGGAATTGCGCTTGCAGGACGTATCGATCCGTTTTGGCGGGATCACGGCAGTCAATGGCGTTTCGCTTTCGCTCGGCACGCGTGACGTGGTGGGCCTGGTTGGCCCGAACGGCGCAGGCAAGACCACGCTCTTCAACGCGATTTCGGGGCTCGTGCGGCCCACGAGCGGTTCGATCCGGTTCGGCGACGTCGATCTTCTGAAGTCGCCGCTTTATCGCCGTGCGCGCCTTGGCATCGGGCGGACGTTCCAGGTGCCGCAGCCCATGCACGAACTCACGGTGCGAGAGAACCTGATCGTCGCGCAACGCTTCGGCACCGGGCGCGTGGACGCGGCGCGCATCGACGAAATCCTCGCGTTCATGGGGCTCGAAGGCAAGGCGCAGCGCGATGCGGCCACGGAACTCGCGCTGACCGAACTCAAGGCACTCGAAGTGGCGAAGGCGCTTGCCACGGGGCCGAAGCTGCTGCTGCTCGACGAGGTTCTGGGCGGCCTCGAAACCGCTACCAAGCGCCGCTTCATGCAAACGCTGCTGGCGGTGCACGAGCGATACAACGTAGGTATCCTGATCATCGAGCACGATATCGAAACCGTGATGAACCTGTGCCGCCGCGTGTGCGTGCTCAACTTCGGCAAGCTGATCGCCGACGGCCCGCCCGCCGATGTGTTCCGCGATCCCGAAGTCGTGCGCAGCTATACGGGGGAGGCCGCTCATGCTTGAAGTCAGCAGCGCCCGCGCGGGCTATGGCGCGATCAACGTGTTGTGGGACGTTTCGCTCAATATCGTGAGCGGCGAGGTCACGACCATCGTGGGCCCGAATGGAGCGGGCAAGACCACGCTGCTGCGCGCGATCATGGGGCTCGTGCCGCTGGAGCGCGGCCAGATCACCTTCGACGGCGCGCCGCTCGCGGGCGTGCCTACATGGGACATGGCGCAGCGCGGCATTGCGATGGTGCCCGAAGGGCGCATGATCTTCCGCGACATGTCGATCGAGGAGAACCTGATGCTGGGCGCGTTCGCGAAAACGCGGCGCGCCGGGGCGAAAGCGCAGCTCGAAGAGGTCTACGCGCTGTTTCCGTTGCTCAAGGAGCGCCGGGCGCTGCCCGCCGGCACGCTATCGGGTGGCCAGGCGCAGATGCTGGCTCTGGGGCGCGGACTCATGTCGTCGCCGCAACTCATGCTGATCGACGAGCCTTCGCTTGGGCTTGCGCCCGTCATGGTGCAGGAAGTGTTCGCGATTCTCGAACGCCTCAAGGCTGCGGGGCGCACCATCGTACTGGTGGAGCAGAACACCAACATGGCGTTGCGCCTGGCCGATCAGGTGTATCTCATGCAGGGCGGCAAGGTCACGTTCGCTGCGCGCGCGAAGGACGTGAACGTGGATGAGCTTCACGACATGTACTTCGCGCGCTAGCTTTTACGCCGAGCCGGTGTCGAGGCAGTTCTCGGCGCGCCAGCCATAGAGCCATTGCAGCGAGTCGTAGAACTGGTCCTGGGTGCGGCCCACCCACAGCGCATTGCGCACCAGACGGTCCACGCCCTTCGCGTGGTAAATGCGGCCCATTTCGCGCGCGGAGTAGAGCACGCGCGCCGTGCGCGGAATGCGCGCCGTTTCATAGCGCTTGAATGCCTCGACGAAATCGCCATCGGCTGCCTTGACGGCAACGCCCAAAGTGACCGCGTCTTCGAGCGCCTGGCAGGCGCCCTGCGCCATGTACTGCGTCATCGGGTGCGCGGCGTCGCCGAGGATCGTGGCGCGCCCGAAGCTCCATTGTTCGACCGGGTCGCGGTCGGCCGTGGCCCAACGCTTCCACGACGTGGGCCGGTCGAGCATCTGGCGCGGCAGGGCGTCGATTCCCTGGAAGTACGAAATGACCTCCTCCTTGCTGCCGTCGCGCACGCCCCAGACTTCCTGCTCACGGCTGTGGAAGGTCACGACGAGGTTGTACTGGCGGCCGCCGCGCAACGGGTAGTGCACGAGGTGGCAGTGCGGGCCCGCCCACACCACGGGTGCGTTGATCTGCAGATCCTTCGGCATGTTGTCCACGTCGACCACGGCGCGGTAGACCACATGGCCCGTCACGCGCGGCTCGTCGCCGATCAACGCCGCACGCACCGCGGACTTCACGCCGTCGCAGCCGATCACGGCGTCGGCGCTGTAGCGCTCGCCATGCTGGTCGATTACGGTGACGCCTGACTCGTTTTGTTCGAGCGACTTGATTTGCGTGTCGGTGCGGAACTGGATGAGTGGGTTGTCCTTCACCGCTTCGAGAATCGACAGATGAATGTCCGCGCGATGAATCACGCCATACGGATTGCCAAAGCGCTCGCGAAAGCGCTCGCCCGTTTCGATGCGCGCAACGGGCTTGGCGTTGGTCGCGTCCATGAGCGTGAGCGAGTCGGTGAATACCGCGCGATTGCGCGCAGCCTCGCCCGCGCCTAGCGCGTCGAGCGCCGTGAACGCATTGGGGCCGAGCTGGATACCCGCGCCGATCTCGCCGATCTGCGGCGCCTGCTCGAGCAGCAGCACACGAACGTCGGCCCGCGCGAGCGCGAGCGCCGCGGCCAGTCCGCCGATACCGCCGCCCACCACGATCGCGCTGCGCTTGGCGTTAGAGGTATGCATGTCTTGTCTCCTGAATGATTTGTTTGAGGCGCGTGGCTAGCTGGAGTAATCGGGCTGACGCTGCGGCTCGGCCGCTGCGAATGCGGGGTGCTCGCTAGCGTGCCGATACACAGCCATGCTGCGTTCATAGGCTGAGAGGTCGCAGCCCATACGAAGCGCATTGGCGATTTGCGGCACGAGGCAGCAGTCGGCCAGTGTCGGCGCCGCGCCGAAGCACCACGGTCCATCGTGCGCCGTTGCCGCTTGTGCGAGCAGGCGCTCGACGGCCGCCATGCCTTCGGCGATCCAGTGGCGATACCACGCGTTCTTTTGTTCCGGCGTGACGTCCAGCACGTCTTGCAGATACTTGAGCACGCGCAGGTTGTTGACCGGATGGATATCGCTGCCAATCAGATACGCGAGTTCAAGCACGCGCGCGCGTGCTTGGGGCTGTGTCGGAATCAAACGCGGCTCGGGATAGCGCGTGTCGAGCCAGTCGATGATGGCGAGCGACTGGCCAAGATGGAAGTCGCCTTCGATGATCGCCGGCACCGCCGCCGAAGCGTTGATGCGCTCGACATAGTCCGGCGCGCGATGCTCGCCGGTGCGGATGTTCACGCCGAGATAGTCATGCTCGACGCCCTTGAGCCGCAACGCGATGCGCACGCGGTACGAAGTCGAGCTATTGAAGAAGCTGTAGAGCTGCACGATGGACTTTCCTGTTGAACGGCTGCGCTTCAAACCACCTTGACGGTCAGCTCGCCCAGGCGTTCGACGCCCACCTTCATGGTGTCGCCGGCTTTCACGGGGCCCACGCCTTCGGGCGTGCCGGTGAAGATCACGTCGCCCGGTTCGAGGCGGAAGAACTTCGAGAGATACGAAACCGTTTCGGCCACCGACCAGATGAGGTGAGAAACATCGCTCTTCTGTTTCGTTTCGCCGTTCACGGTGAGCCACAGGCCCGCGTTGTCGAAGTGGCCGGCGACGCTTGCCGGATGCACGGGCCCCACCGGCGCGGAAAGATCGAACGCCTTGCCGATCTCCCAGGGGCGGCCCATTTCGCGCATCTTCATCTGCAGGTCGCGGCGCGTCATGTCGAGGCCCACGGCGTAGCCCCACACGTGCGAGAGCGCATCTTCCAGGCCGATGTCCGAGCCTGCCTTGCCGATCACCGCCACGAGTTCGGCCTCGTAGTGGTAGTTCTGCGTTTGCGCGGGATACGGCAGTTCCAGCGTTTGCCCATAGGCCACGGGCACGATGGCGTTATCGGGCTTGCAGAAGAAGAAGGGCGGCTCGCGGTCCGGGTCGAAGCCCATTTCGCGCGCATGCGCGGCGTAATTACGGCCCACGCAATACACGCGACGCACGGCGAACTGATCGGTCGAGTCGGCAACGGCAAGGGCGACGGGCGCCTCGGGCTGAAAAACGAATGCCATGATGGTTGCTCTTTGGGAGAGTGACTAGGTTGATATGGATTGCGAATTAATTGGCAAGCCCGTATCGAATCGGACACGCGCTTGCCATAAAGGCGTTAGCCGATGCGTTCCTCGCGCAGCAGATTGAGCGCGGCGAGCACAGGGCGATCGGAATAGCTGAAGAGCACGGCGTCGCTTTGTGCTTCGAGTTGCACCGGCACCCATGAAGGCGCGACGAACACGTCGTGCGGGTCGAACGTGAAGCGCTCCTCGCCGACGCGCACCGCGCCGTGGCCTTCCACCACGCAATAGACGGTCGAATCGGTGCTGCGGTAGGTCTTACCCTTGAAGCCCGCAGGCAAGAACTGCATGAAGGTCGCCATGGTGGGCATGGGCCAGCCGCCCGTGGCCGGATTCACGTAGCGCAGCTTCGCGCCGTCCCAGTCGTCGAGTTCACCGTTGCGGTAGAGCGTCTCTAGCGCTTCGCGGCTGCGGGCGTACGGGTAGCTGAAAATCGGCGAAGTCGGATCACTCACCGTATGGCGCACGGGCAGCATGTTGTGGCCAAAGCGCGCGTAGCTGTCGCCTTCGGGGCGCGCGATGGGCTGCGTGGCCTCGGGGTAATTTTCTGCGAAGCCCGCGTCGAGATGCGCGATCAGCGGAATATCCAGACCGTCGAGCCACACCACAGGCTCGCCGCCTTCCTCGACCGACGGGTTGCCATGATCGTGCCAGGTCCACGAGGGCGTGATGATGAAGTCGCCGGGGTGCATGGTGGTGCGCTCGCCGTTCACGGCTGTCCACGCGCCCTTGCCTTCGACGATGAAGCGAAGCGCCGATTGCGTATGGCGATGGCTCGGCGCGATCTCGCCGGGCAGGATCAACTGCAGGCCGGCGTAGAGGTTGGGCGTCAGGCTCGATTTGCCAGGCAGTCCGGGGTTTTCGAGCACGAGCACACGCCGGATCGCCTCTTCGGCGCTGATGACCGAGCCCGCCTGCATGACGAGTTCGCGCACTTGCGCGTACTTCCAGATCGCGGGCAGGGCTTGCGGGCGCGGCGACTTCGGCACGAGGGCGTGCAGCGACTCCCAAAGCGGCGACATGCCGCTGCGCGCGATCTGCGCGTAGTAGGCCGCGCGTTCGGGCGTGACTGCGTTGGCTGACATGCTGGACATGCGAGTCTCCTGTGTTCCTGTGTATTTGTCGGTGCTGCGTGTCGGTGCTGCGTGTCGGTGCTGCGTTCGTTTGCATTGCCGCTGAACGAATTTATAAGTCAGCAAGCCATATCCGGTAAAATCACAAATTCTTCTTATCCATATGTTTTTGGATATAGCTTGGCGGGGGACACATGGACTGGACACATCGCCTGCGTCTGCGGCACCTGCAGATGCTGCTTTCCGTGGCGCAGACCGGCAATCTGAGCCAGTCGGCCGAAGCGCTCAACACCACACAGCCGGCGCTCTCCAAGTGGCTCAAGGACCTCGAAGCCGACATCGGCTTGCCGCTGTTCGAGCGCCACGCGCGCGGCCTGCGGCCCACGCCCTATGGCGAGGCGCTGATCGAGCACGCGCGTCGCATCGAGGGCCACCTCGACAGCGCGCGCGACGACATGGGCGCGCTGCGCGAGGGCGGCAGCGGGCTGATCTCGATCGGCACGTCGGGCGTGTCGGCGGCGGACACGGTGCCGCTCGCGGTCGCGCGGCTCATCGAGACGATGCCGCGCGCGCAGGTGCGGCTCATGGAAAGCACGATGAACCTCATGATGCCGGCGCTCGTGCACGGGGACCTCGACGTCGTGGTGGGACGCGCAGCCAATGCGCAGGTCGACCCGACGCTCGAAATGGAGACGCTCTATCGCGACCCCGTGAACTTCGTCGTGGGGCTCGGGCATCCGCTAGCGAAACGCCGCAAGCTGGACTGGCCCGATTTGTTCGAGTACGCGTGGATCGTCTGGCCGGCGGGTACGCCCATTCGCACGGCGCTCGAAACGGCGCTCGCGGCGGCGGGGCGCAGCATGCCGCGTCACACCGTGGAATCGAATTCGTCGATGCTCAATGTGACGCTGCTGAACCAGACGCGCCTGATCGGCGTGGCCTCGCATCGCGCGGCCGTGCGCTTCGAGCGGCTCAACGTGCTGCGCGTGCTTGCCATGCCGATGCCGCTCGGCAGTTCGGGCGCGGTGGCCATGTACTGGCGGCGCGACAGCGTGAGCCGCGCGGCCGTGGCGCTGGCGCTGGATTGTTTGCGCGAGAGTGCGAATCCGGCGGGGGATGGCGCGGGGCAATGAAGTGAAACGCTGACGAGGGACAACCTGATGCAACCAGCCTGCCGTTATGCTGCGCGGCTGGATTTTTCCCATGCATAGGTTCTACCCCGAAATGAAAAAGCTCACCCTCGCAGGATTCGTACTCGCCAATGTGCTGTGCGCCGGCAGCGACGAGCCTGCCCAGCTGGCGAGGCCAGCGAAGGGAAGAAGAGGTCAATGCTCGACTGGAGTTCGGCGGCAGTCGGCATTCCAAAACGATTGATCTGAGTTTTCGCTGCGCCGAGCGTCTCTCGGTCGAACGAGGCCAGACGCAGGACAAGCGTTGCCACATGGGTGTCGCCATATCTCGAAAGCGGACCGGAATCAGCGAGTTGAGGATTAGGCCAGACTGCTTGCCGAATGCGATTTTCGAATAGGGTTCGCGGCTGCAAAGCGACGGAATGGGGTCGAGTTTTGACGAACTCGACGCAGCCCAGCAGCCCAGCTTTAAGCTTGCCTCGTAGCCGTTTAACTTCCCTCTTGAGCTTGGCGCCGACTATTTCGTCGGGAGCATCGAGCTACAGTTCTATTCCTTCCGCACGCATGTTGGCACACGCAGCGCTGTCAATCACGCCTTGTTAACGCTCAGATATTGAGGGCTGTGTTGGTCTCGGCTTCGAGACGGCTTTGGGCATAGCCGGCTGCGGCAATACGTCGAATCTGCTTTAAACGATTGATGTTATCGGGCTGTCACTGGAAAGTGGGGGGGCCGCGGACTTACTTCAGCAGTACCGAGATGGCACTCCCCATCCAATTGCATGGAGTTACCGTCTATCGCCGTCTGTGCGAACGGCGGAAGGCGAAGCAAAGCCGACACCCGAATGTCCAGCCGAGGACGCCAGACATTGTCTCAAATTGGTCGCACTGCGTCCCACGACCGGGCGCGCCGGTCGTCCCCGACTCGTATCCCTTCTGCCTCAAAGCGGTCATTCGGAGACGTCACGCCGACGGTCGCAGTGCATCGGCGACACGCACTGCGCCAGAAATGCGGTGCTACGAAGAGATGGCTGATCATTTCTGTGATCGTGATTTGGCGTGGTTCGGGCGCCTTGTCGCTGAGCGCTCGGTCACCACATGCCAAATGGCTTCGTGAGGGCGCCATGACTGCGCGCGCTGCATTGTTGCGGAGGAGTACATCCACCTCCCCTTTCGGGTTAGGCGCCATCTGCCGCGCGGCCGCGCTGGCTGCCCTGGTGGCAAGCGGATCCTCCGGTCTTGTCTGGGCACAAACCCAAGCGACAACGACGGCTCCTGTCGCGCCGGTTCCCACTTACCGGGTCGGCGACCGGTGGGTCCTCGTGTACGGCAAAACCGCGATCGAGTCTACGGTCACGTCGGTGACAGACACGCAGACGACATTCGCCGAAACCAGGAATTGGGGCGAGCCTTACGAACTGGCCTTTGATGTACAAGGCAATCTGCTTCGATCCGGTGATACCAGCTATGAGCCATGTCTGTGTTCACTGAGCTTCCCGATGTCGGTGGGCAAGAGCTGGTATGCCCGATGGACCGTCCGGAACCCAACCGGCAGCCACCGGAGTGAAGCGAGCGTCTCCGTTGAAGCATTTGAACGCGTAAAGGTGCGGGCAGGCGAATTCGACGCCTTCAGGCTTGTCATGCACGGCATCTCAACCTACCAGGGAGGCAGTCTGTCTCGTGCACCATGGGATGCAACCTTCTGGTATGCGCCCGCGGTCAAACGGGTCGTGAAGTCAGAGGCTGTGTTTTTCGTGCGCTATCAGGGTTCAAAGACCGAGAAGTTCGAACTGTACGACTATTCACTGGCCCCGTGATGCGGGCGGTGTTTCCGCGAGTCCCCTTAAGCGCTCATCTCGGCGCAGACCGACCACGCCGTGCGGCCTTCTCCGACGCCTGCCTTTACGCGCAGGAGGATAGCCATAAACCGGGTATCGCGCTGACGACCAGCTGGCGTGAGATGATTTCTGGCCTATGGGAGACTTATGAATGACTTCGAACGCCGGCAAAGGCCGCAGGGCACTTTGCCTGACCGTCAGCTTCCGGGGCTCTACGGCCGCTCCAAAGGCCCGTTTCACCGCTCGGCGAACGGCAGGTTGTGGCCGACACCGGCACTTCGGCTGCAACGGCGCGTTGAACAAATAATGTCCCAACGGCCACAGGCAGTGCGAACCACGCCTTTGACGCGTTCGTTGTGCCTGATGTGCGGAGGCTTCCGCGCCTGGTGGCACTGGCCCCGCAGTCGCCGCGTACTGCGTTGATGGGAACCGTCTGCGGAGCGAACCTGGATCGGAGCAAGCATGGTGCCGCGGCAACGCCTGTCGCCTCAGCGACAGGCGTACTCGCTGGCTGAATCGCGCGTTTTCGCCGAGACTTCAAGCGCGTAGTCGATGAACAGCTCCTCGCCGGGCTGGATGTCCCTGAGAGCGTTGATGTAGACGCGGGCTGATTGCTCAATCGCCTCGCAGTTCGCCTTGCACGCATGGTGGAGCCACCTTGCGCCGTTA
>NZ_CAJMYZ010000032.1:0-74966 GCF_905220155.1 Paraburkholderia sp. J7
ACGCAACGAGGAAGATGTCGCCGCGCGCGTGTTTCAGATCTGGCTGCGTCCGCGCACGCCGGGCGGTACGCCGCGCTGGTCAACGCGCGTCTGTTCGCGCGAATGTCGCGAAGGCCGTTTCGTGACGCTGGCGAGCGGCGATCCCCAAGATGTGCGCGAAGGCGCGCTGCCCATCAATGCCGACGCACGCGTGCGTGTCGCCACCCTGCGCGAAGGCGCGACAATAAGCCACGTGTTACCGAAGCCGGGCTCGGCCTATCTGGTCGCAGATCACGGGCAGCTCGACGTGGGACCTATCCAGCTCGCACCGCGAGACGGTGTAGCCATCCGTGACGAGGCGCAGCTGGATTTGATCGCGCGTGGCGATACGGATGTTGTGATCGTTGAGCTTTGGGGCTAAGGCGAATGATCCTTCTCGATGTGTGCGACTGTCGTCGGCCAGTTTGAGACATTCGACATCCCTGCTAGGATTGTCGACAATCGTCTAGTGACATCGTGGTTCACCGCGAGACGTGATGATGGTATCAACCCGCGCTCTGAACAAAATGACATAAATTAAGGGGGTTCATTGATCGCTGGCAAGGGGTAAAGGCAAGCAAACTGGCGACCGCGCAGTCTTTCGTGTTGGATCCGTGCGAACTATTTGAGATGCCGAAGTCACACCCCAATGCCGCGCATGACAACATGCTCGAGCGTCCTTTTATTTTTTTGCTTGGTGACGGCTCCAGCAGCGTCGGTCGCGTCGATTGCCACCTGCGAGGCCATTTTGTTCTGGAAGCGAAAAAGCTGAAGGCTGGTATATACCAAAGGGCTTGACGACGCCCTCTTGCGCGCCCGTAGTTAGGGTGAGGCCTATGCGAGGGTGTCGACGTCCACGCAGAACTGACCCATTGGGGATGCGGCGTTGCTGCAAAGAATCGATACTTCGTCTACCGCTTCGAGAATGATGGATTGGGGGGCGTGCATGCTCTGCTCCAATGCGTGATGCGCTACAGAAAATTCTGCTGTCAAAGAAAAAACGCAGAGCGGCCATGTCTTGAAGCCCGACCATATAATCGGCACGAACGCAGAAAGCAAACCGCATTGACAATGACAGACGATTCCGGCCTCACACGCGAACAGCGGGACCTCCCGGGCTACACGGGCCCAAAGCTGAACGAGCTTGCATGGCAGGTCTATGATGTTCTTATGCTTCTTGGGTTCAGGATTGCAGCTACAACCCAATCACCGTCGCCGGGCTCAGCACTAACGTTGCGCATTACTTACCGAGGCGTCTATGTCGGATTAATGCGGCACGACTTGTGGGGCCGAAAAAAGGACCCTCGGACAATCGTCTATCGATTTCCCGGGGCCTCGTCAGCCGCGACACCGTCCGATTTCGTTCTCGACACCTTTGCCAAGACACACGGCATCGATCCCGCTGACCTGTTTTCACGTTACGAACCAGGCGAGCGCAAGCATTACCTGTGGGTAACGGGTATCGAGACAACCAAAAAACTGATGCAGGACTGGGCGCGTTACATCGATGGCGACGTGCTTTCGCAGACAGAAGTGGGCAGTGATGTCACCGCTGCCAGCGACATTGAACGGATTCAGGCGAGCAAAGAGAGCCCGGAGCGAAAGCGCATGCTGGTGGAGGCGCGCATGGGACAGGGCAAATATCGCGATGATCTGCTGAAAGAATTCGGAAGCTCCTGCGTAGTCACGCGGCTATCTGTTGTGGGGGTTTTGCGAGCGTCCCACATTGTCCCGTACGCGAAATCAGAACTACACGAGCAAACCGATCCCCAAAACGGTCTGCTGCTCGCTGCGAACGTTGATGCCTTGTTCGATCGCTACCTCATCACATTCGCCCCGGATGGCACGTTGCGTTGTTCATTCACCCTGCTCAAACATGATCTCGCGGGCCTTGGGCCGATGGGCGATCTGCTGACGCCTCCCTGTGGAGCGCGGGCTGCGTATTTGCAGCGTCACAATGCCGAGTTCGACGAGCGTGAGGCTAAACGCACCGACCTCATCAGTCGAGCATAGATGTGTCCAGCAAGCAAAAAAGGACCCGAAGGTGCTCATCGCTGTTGCTACGAGGTGCTAGATGCTTACTGCGTGATCTGCCAGCCGTTGTCAGTCTTCTCCATGTTGTACTTATAGGAGAAAGTGAACGACGTATCCGAGCCACGCGCATTGGGCTTGTAACTCGGCTGCTGATGTCCGCTGTGTTGACGTGATGGTGCCTACGTACACATAGTTGATCCTCACACAACCCAGCGGGTTTAAGAGGCTCGTTGGATAGGGCATTCCCGCTACCGAATGGTCCAGTCGGTGTGCGGGCAGGCGTCATTGTTCGACAAGGTTGGTTGCGACTCGGCATCGGAACGACCGCTTTGGAGAAGAGCGACGGTCCCTTGTGGGTCGGATATCGTCCGCCGGCGATTGCCTCAGACAGAACCTCCTTCCGTCGAAAGGAGAATCGTCATGGAAGCCATTGACGTCGGCAGCGCGCGGCGCGTGCCTTGGAACAAGGGAAAGCTGACCGGCCAGAAGCCACCACTGAAACTCAGAGAGATCTGGGCGATTCGTATCCGTTTGCAACTCGCGGGAAGCACACGGGACCTGGCAATGTTCAATCTGGCGATCGACAGCAAGCTTCGGGCATGCGATCTCACAAGGCTGCGCGTCTCAGACGTTTGTCACGGCTCGCGTGTGGCGGCGCGAGCAACCGTCATGCAGCAGAAGACGCAGCGGCCGGTGCAGTTTGAAATCACCGAACAGACACGTGCGAGCGTGGAAGCGTGGATCCAGGCGGCAGCTCTCGCGTCGGGTGACTATCTGTTTCCGAGCCGGATCCACGGATCGCCGCATGTGTCGACACGCCAGTACGCCCGGCTGGTACATCGCTGGATCCGGTCGATCGGACTGGACGACGCTGCTTACGGAACGCATACAATGCGACGCACAAAGGCTTCGCTGATCTACCGCCGTACGAAGAACCTGCGGGCGGTGCAGCTGCTGCTCGGTCACTCGAAGCTGGAGAGCACAGTTCGATACTTGGGTATCGAAGTCGACGACGCGCTGGAGATGGCGGAGCAAACCGACGTGTGAAGCTGGAGCGCCGGACAGCGCGCGGACGCTGTCCGGCCATGAAGGGACATTCGACATGTGATCTCGGATCGTTAACAATCCCAGACATCTCATAGTCCCCTGTCTAGTCGGAGCGTTTGATGCCTTGGCTTCCCTTCTATGCGTGCCGTGACGATATCGCAAGTCTTGAGAGCTTTCTGAATCAATCACGCGATGTCGCGATAATTCAACCGGCGACCGCGGGAAGATGGCGCGCGCACCGACCCATTCATTTGCAAACCGGGCGCAATTGCCTGTGGTACGTACCAAGCGGATTGCTGCCGCTAATCCCCGCCAGAGACGGTGACTGCCACGGTGTGATCGACAATCCTTGGGCAGGGTGGGCGGAGCAGCGTCAAGGTGCGGACCCGAAGCAGCCGTTCTTCGGGCCGGGGCATCCCGGAGTTCTCTGGCTGAATGTGCATGAGCGCTCGCAAGCTCAGCCAGATGCCATCGCCGTGTCCTCATTCGAATGGAGTGGAGCACGGTACGCAAACGGCTCGGATGTACGACCAGCAAAGCGGTTTTGGGCTTCGCTTCTGCGCTGGATGAGCCAACACGCAACAAAAATCCCCCGAAGTGGCCGATTGGATGGCGAGCCCGCCGAGATATACGCGTTGCACAAAGCACTCGCTGAAATCCAAGGAGGGAGGCCCAGATCACCAAATCCGCCGCCTTTTGAGCTCGTCACATAGAGCGCAATCCACCGTCGATAACGCTATCTACCTGCCATTGCGGACTGCGAGTGGCCGCTTCGGAGAAGCATAGATGCCTCTCCCGGGCTGGGTTATGCCTGCTGCATGAGAGGCCGAGCACAAGGCACTTGCGGCGCACGGGCGTTGGGCGGTGGTCGGCCAGTTCGTGTCATTCGACATCGCCCCCCCAGATCGTCGACAATCACGAGAACGCGAGCCAACAACGTTGACGACGCACATGAAAACACTACGTTTGACGAACACGAACCGCCTATGCTGATTTGGGCGCCAACTCGAAAATCCCTTGACGGACGAGGCGAAAGCGAAGGTACGACCGCGAAGATCGAGATTGAAGAACTCGAAGGCGGAATCTTTCTACTGATGCGCTATGAGTCTCTGGATGCGCCATTTCCGACTTCAGATCATTTGTATCTGTCAATCGACGAGGCATACGACGAATGTGATCACGTCTATGGCATCGGTCGCGACGATTGGCTTCAACGGTGACTGCATCCGGGCCGTCACGCCCGGCCCCAAGACTTTGTACGGCCACAACCGGTCGTTCGACATGAGGGCGTGAATTGCCGACAATTTCCCCTGTCTGCCCCTATTGACCGATAGCCTCACTGGAGCATCCAACATGAGCTGGGACGTCTCACTGTACAAATTCACTTGAAGTTATCGCCGTATCGAGGAGATTCCCAGCGACGATCAGCCACATCCACTAGGGTCTCGTTCGGAAGTCCAGACCGCGGTGACAGATGTTCTTCCAGGCACGAACTGGAATGATCCCGGTTGGGCATCTACGACGGCGAGTTCGGCTCGATTGAGTTCAACCTCGGAAAAGACGATTCGGTGCAAAGCCTGGCACTTCACGTACGGGCGAGCACAGAGATCGTCGGCGGAATCCTCCAGCTCTGCGAGCGCCTTTGCTGTCAGGCCATTGACCTTTTGGACGGTAGCTTGCTCTACCAGTACGAGCACCCTGCCACCGGCCTGGAGAAGTTGCGGAAATACCGCGACCAGGTCATCGGAGAGTCTCGAGGCTAAGGATTGTCTGTTGCCCGGGCTGGAATGTGAGGCGTATTCTTCGGGCAGGCGTTGGGACTGCGATCGCCAAATATGTTCTCATTTTGCCGCTGCCTCGGTCGACCTCAATGTCCCCCCGCCGCGACCGCGCTGTTACTGGCATCTTGCGTAGGCCGCGTCACCCAGATCAGAGGCACGATCGCTATGAAAATGACCGCGGAGAGCCAAAAAATGTCATTAAGACCCAACATCGTCGCCTGAACATTGAGTGAGCTTTCAAAGAACGCGAGCGCTTGCGGGGTTCCGACATTGAGCGTTCGCTCGAAACTCTCTATTGCGCCAGTAAACGTCGGATTATCGACACTCGCCTGTTCCATGAGGCGCGCGTGATGCAGGATTGTGCGATTGTTCCAGCCGGTACTGACGAGCGAAGTGCCCACTGCGCCCGCGAAGATCCGTACGAAGTTCGAAAGCCCCGCGGCAGCGGGAATTTTCTCGGGGGGAAGCCCTGAAAGAATAATCGCTGTGAGCGGCGTGAAAAAGAGGGCTGTCGGTATCCCCTGCAGGAGGGTCGGTAGCACAAGCGTGTAACGGTCAACCTCCGTCGTGTAAAGCGAGCGCATGTAGAACACACCCGCGAATCCTAAAAATGCGAGCGTCGCCAGCACCCGCATATCCGAGCGAGGCATGATCTTGCCCATCACTGGCGCCAGGATGACCGCGAAGACGCCGAGTGGCGCTGTTGCCAGCCCCGCATCAACGGCGCGATAGCCTAAAAAGCCCTGAATCCACTGAGGGAGAATCACCAGGTTGGCGAAAAAGACCGCGTAGGCAACTGAAATCGCTATCGTCCCGCCAAGAAAATTTCGGCCCTTGAAGAGCCGCAAATCGATCACCGGCCGCTCGTCGGTCAGCTCCCATATCACGAAAAACGCGAACACTACTACTGCGACGATACCCAGCGTCCAGATGAGTGGCGAGTTGAACCAGTCGAGGTCCTTACCCTTGTCGAGCATGACCTGGAGCGATCCCACCCAGATGATCAGCGAGATCACGCCGACCTTGTCGATCGGCAGCTTGCGCGACGGCGTTTCGCGGTCGCGGTAGATCGCCCAGATCGCACCCGCAGCAAAGAGCCCCACGGGTACGTTGATGTAGAAGATCCATGACCAGCTATAGCTGTCGGTAATCCAGCCGCCCAGCGCGGGTCCGGCAATCGGCCCGACTGTCGCCGTCATCGCCCATAGCGACAGCGCACTCGCACTCTTCTCCTTTGGAAACGAGGCAAGCAGGAGAGCCTGAGAAAGAGGCACCAACGGTCCGGCCACCGCGCCCTGAACAACGCGTGCCACGAGAAGCAGAGCGAGGTTGGGCGCCAGTCCGCACGCAGCCGAAGATGCTACGAAGAGCAGAATCGCCCAGACAAACAGGCGCACCTGGCCCACGCGCTGTGTCAGCCATCCCGTAAGCGGAATTGCCACAGCGTTAGCCGCGGCAAAGAGAGTGATGACCCACGTCCCCTCATCCACTGACACACCGAGATTGCCCGAGAGCGTCGGGATCGCAACGTTTGCGATAGACGAATCGAGCACGTTCATGAAGGTGGCAAGAGCGACCGCGAAAGTACCAATCATGAAACGCGGGCCACTGAGGGGGGCGACGCCGTGGGGCGGCCCGGATGAATCCATCGTCAGCCTCGCTGCACGTTAGTGGCTAGTTGTTATATGGCTTCTCCGGCGAACGCGACCAGGAATGGAAGCACGTGTTAGTGGCGTTCTGCGTACCCGAAGCAGCGACCCGGTTTCCCACAAAGGCCCGCAAGGCACCACGACCCGGAACAATCAGGCTACGACGATGCGAAGCGGATCCGCAGCAGCGAGCGCTGTCGCGCGATCTGCGCCCGGCGGGTAGATCCATTCGCAATTGATCTGGCGCTTGAGCTTCTTCGCCTCCGCGCCCTTCATCTTCACGTCGCGCTCCCAGCCTTCGGTATAGACCGCGCCCCAGGGGCCAAGATCGAGACACGTCACGTATTTGGGCTGGCTATATGGAATCGGCTCGAGGCCCAGCAAATCTGCTGCGACGTTGTGCCCCGCTGAGCGGCCCAGATTCATCGCGTGCTGGCACGACATCATCGTGTGATTGCCTTCGTCGTCCGTGGCGGCGTACGCCACGTCGCCGGTCGCGTAGACACCTGTCACCCCGTCAACCGCGAGGTAACGGTCCACATAGAGACGACCGCTCGCATGCCGTCGACCGGGAATCTGCTCCGTAAGCGAGCTTGCTCGCAGTCCGGCGGTCCAGACCACCGTACTCGATTCGATACGCTCTCCATCCGCGGTGACAACGCTCTCGTCATCCATCGATGCGACGGCCGAGCCGAGCTTCCATGTCACGCCAAGCTCGCGAAGCGCCTCTTCGATGACCGGCCGGGGCCCTGGGCCAAGATCGGGCCCGATTGCCTCGTTGCGTTCGACGATGATCACGCGCACATCCGCATCCTCGCCCAGCGCGGCACGCAGGCGAGCCGGCATTTCAGCCGCCGTTTCGATACCCGTAAAGCCGCCCCCCCGCTACCACCACCGTGTTGCGCGCCAGCGATTCCGGCCGTTCAGCCAGCTTCAGGATATGCGCTTCCAGTTCAACCGCCTCGTGGGTCTGGTCCACGCTGAACGCGTGCCCGGCAAGACCTGGGATAGCGGGCCTGAAGAGCCGGCTGCCGCTCGCGAGCACGAGTCGATCGAAATCGAGCATCCCGCGTCGTCCATCCTCACCAACGACCTCGACCGTACGGGTCGGCACCTGAATGCGCTCTACCGTTCCCTGCACGAACTTCACGCCCACCGCGTCGAAAATCTCCGTGAGCGGCGCCCTGAAGTTGGCCGGCCCCTCCTCGTACAAGCGCGGGCGTACATGCAAATGCGGATCGGGCGCAACAAGCGTGATTTCCACGTCGGTCCTGCCATGTGCATCCAGCAGGCGCGCTGCACTCAGGGCGCTCCACATGCCGGCAAACCCGGCTCCGATGACAACGATACGCTGGGCCACTAGCCACCTCCGGGGATTTGCTGCACGAGATTGAGAACCCTGCTAACCCGAAATCGCTTACGGATTTACCTGCCGTTTCGGATAGCGCGCAGGCCGGCCAATCGTATGGGGCTTTCCGCGAAGGCACTGGTCTCCAGGCGCCGTCGTCGACGGTTGAAGTTGCCTCGGCGTGCCAGGGCACGCGATCAAGTCGCGCGATGCGCTCGCCTTTAGACAGGCGCCTGGCACGCCCAGTCAAGCGCAGCCCACATCGTTGGCACGCAGCGGCCAGAATCCGCGGAAACAGGCCGATACGATAGGCTCGCGTCAGCGTTGCCACATTCCAAAATCCGAAAGGCGTACCACGTCCGCGCGCCGCCTTCGGCTCATTCGAAGGAGCTGTCATGCAACCACGTCTGGACTTCTATCAGGCCAACCCGCTAGCCATCAAGGCGCTGCTCGCGCTGGAAGAGCGGATTGGAAAGAGTACGATTGAAAAGCCGCTGATCGAGCTTGTGCGCCTGCGCGCGTCACAGATCAACGGCTGCGCTTACTGTGTCGACATGCATACGAGCGACGCCCGCAAGAACGGCGAAACCGACCGCCGGCTGGCAACGCTGGTGACATGGAGAGAGGTGCCGTTTTTCACGCCACGCGAGCGCGCCGCGCTGGAATGGGTCGAGGCGGTCACGCTCGTTGCGCAGAGTCATATACCGGACGCTGCATGGGAAAGCGTCACACCGCATTTCAGCGACGCCGAAGTGGTGGATCTTACCCTGCTGATCTGCGCAATCAACAGCTGGAACCGTTTCGCCATCGCATTCCGCAAAACGCCAGCCTGAGGAGCCGAGATGAAAGCCTTTCGGTTTGCAGTCCTTTATTGTTCACTCGCAACCGCTACGCTGTCCCTCGCTGGCATTCAGACCGCCATGGCAGAAGGTGCTGGCGAGGAAGCCATCAAGCCGGTGATGCAGCAACCGATTCCGGAGCTACCCGGCAAAAACGTCGATATCGCCACCGTGACATTCGCACCTGGTCAGGCTTCTGAGCCACACATGCATCCGGGTTCCATTTTCGCGTACGTGACTGTTGGTCACGTCGTGTCGCAACTCGAAGGCTCGCCCGCAAGGACCTATGGTCCCGGCGAAGCCTGGTACGAGCCGCCTGGCGCGCATCATCTCGTTTCGAGGAATGCCAGCGACACAGAACCCGCGCAGATCGTCGTGTTCGCGCTCGCGGGGCCCCACGACCCGATCAAGAAGCCGATTTCACACTAGCCCGCATTGGTGGATGAGTCGTTGCGTGCGCAAAGTCACGACGACCTTATCCTGCGGCAAGTTCGTCCGCGAGGAACTGGATGAGCGCTGTCACGCGCCGCGCCGGTAACTCGGCCGGATAAACGGCATACAAATCGACGTGCTCCGCGACGTACTCCTCCAGCGCCGTCTCCAGCGTCCTGGACGCGAGTTCCGTCCGAATATCCCAACGGTTCTTGATGATGACCCCTACGCCCTCTAACGCCCACTCGCGGAGTACGCCACCGTCGCTCGCCTGGCGATCGCCTGAAACCTTGACGTTGTGCGGCTTGCCTGCCATGCGAAACGGCCAGATCGCGAGCGGCGCGCCTGGCCGCGCAAGAATCAGGCAGTTGTGGCCCGTCAGGTCGTCGGGCACTTTGGCCTTGCCATGCGTACGCCAGTAGTGCGGCGAGGCGCACACGAGCCGCTCGCCGCGCACGAGGAGCCGCGCGTGCAAGCCGGAATCCACGAGCGGGCCATTGCGCAGAGCCAGATCGATATGCTCATCAATCAGATCGACGGTGCTGTCGCTGAGCAGCAGGCTGATATGAACACGGGGATGAAGGGCCTGAAACCGGTCGAGCAGCGCTCGCAACTGAGCGCGCCCGAAATCGTTCGTTGCCGTCACCCGTATCGGCCCGCTCAACGGGCCGTCCTCTCTCGACCCCGTAACTGCTGCGTCCCATTCAGCAACGATACGACGAGCGCTTTCCAGCAACAACAAGCCTTCGTGTGTGAAAACGAGGCGTCGTGTCGAGCGCGTGATCAGCGAAGTGCCCAGTTCCTCTTCAAGCTGCCTGACTGCCACCGTCACCGACGAAGGTGCGATCGCGCGCTGTCTTGCAACGGCGGAAAAGCTGCCCATCTCGGCCACTTCGATCAGCGTGCGCAGCGCGTCAATCCTGTCCATCTTTTGAAGAGCTCGTAAAGTGATTTGGCGTTCGGATGGCTAATCAAGCGTTCGGCACCCCAGTATAGTCGGCGACGTTGAATCCGAAACCCATCGAGGATGAAAGATGAAGACGTTAGTGATCGTCGCACACCCCAACATCGAAGACTCGCGCGGCAACAAGGCCCTTCGCGATGCAATCGCCCAGGAACCGGATATCACCGTGCGTGAGTTGTACAAGCTGTACCCCGACTTCCGCATCGACGCAACACGGGAACAGCAACTGATTCGCGAGCATGGACATCTCGTTCTGCAATTTCCGTTGTACTGGTACAACTGCCCGCCATTGCTCAAGAAGTGGCTCGACGACGTTGTCAACGACACGCTGTTCGGCAGCGCGCCGGAAAAATCCCTGGTACTGGACGGCCGCACGCTCCAGCTTGCCGTGACGATCGGGCGTGTTCGCGAACGCTATTTTCCGCCCTCCCGCGAACACATCTGGGCCGAAGGCGTCACGCGGCCGTATCTCAAGCCGGCGCTGCTGGAGCGCCATGGTGAACACATCGTCGATACGCTGCTTGCGCCGTTCGAACAGACTGCGCACCTCGCCGGCATGGAATATGGACGTCCGTTCGTCATCTACAACATCGGCCCGCTGACACGGACCGGGTCCATCAGCCACGAAGCGCTGACCGAGCGCGGCGCAGCATACCGACAACTGCTGCGCGGTCTTGGGCCCGTAAGCTCTGTCGCGCCGGTAGAGGCGGTTTGAGCGCGTGATGCGCAACAGAACATCGTTTGATCTGACAAGGACATCATCATGAGCGAAGCAACAACACGCAAGCCGGACGAACTGGCGATCCCCTATCAACATCCGCAGCCTGCCGACATGTCGGCAGACCTCGTTCACGCTGGCGTGCTCGACGAGTGGCTGCAAGACGACAACCTGTGGGTACCCACGACGAAGACCGTATCGTTCAAGCCCCTGCTCCTCAATGCGAGCCAGGGCTACTACGTCAATCTGCTGCGCGTGCGCCAGTCCGGCGTGCTCTCGCGTCATCGTCACACCGGTCCGGTGCATGCCATGGTCTTGCGCGGTCGCTGGTATTACCTCGAACACGACTGGGTCGCCGAACAAGGCTCGTATGCACACGAGCCGGCAGGTGAAACGCATACGCTGTTCGTGCCCGAAGGCGTTGAAGAGATGATCACCTGGTTTCACGTGACAGGTGGCTACACCTACGTCGATCCTCAAGGCAACGCAACAGGCTACGAGGATGTATTCACCAAGATCGAAGCTGCCCGCAGGCACTACGAGGCGATCGGACTTGGTACGGACTACGTCAAGCGCTTTATCCGTTGAGACATACCGGCGCTGCAATCGCGCCATCAAGAGGTTCTGATCATGCAACGAAAGACTGTAGAAGTGGACGGTGTCGCCGCCAGTTATCTGTGCGCCGGCGACCGCGGCCGCGTCGTGCTCATGCTCCACGGCACCTATTGGAGCCGGGTCTGGCAACCCGTCATCGACGATCTGGCTGCTGCGGGCTTGCGCCCGATCGCCGTCGATTTCCCGGGCTTCGGCCGCTCCGCCGGTGAATTGTCGGTTGCGACCGCTTCCATTCCCGCGCTCGCGGATTGGCTGTTTCGCTTCACACAGGCGCTCGGCATAAGCGGACCAGTCGGCGTTGCCGGCCACGACATCGGCGGTGGCGTTGCACAACAGGTGCTCGTCGACGGCAAGCTCGGAGTGAGCCGTCTCGCGCTCATGAACGCCGTCATGTTCGACTCCTGGCCGGTCCCCGGGGTCGCACGCTTTCGCGACCCCGCAATTGCCGCGGCCACGACGCCCGCCGATGTGCTCGCGGCGAGACGCACGTCGGTGATCACCGCGCTAGGACGCCCCGCATCCGAGGCAGAAATTGCCGACTATCTCGACCCGTGGACCGAGCCCCGCGTGACACGCTCGTGGCTAGCCCTGGCGGGCGCGGCATACAGCCACTACACGATGGATCTCGTTCCGGCCTTGCGCGCGTCCAGCGTGCCGAAGCTGCTGATTTGGGGCGAAGACGATACGTTCCAGTTGATCGAGCACGCCGAGCGATTCGTGACCGAAATACCGCACTCCTCGCTCGTGCGTATCCCCGCGGCCGGACATATTCCGACTGAAAACGATCCGAAAACGATCGCTCGCGCGCTAATCGACTTTTTTGCGTAAAGCTGTAAGTTGGCGCAGGGGAACCAGCGGCGCGTTGCGTGTGCCGCTGGCTTCTCATCTGCTTCAGCCGGTAGCCTTCACTTCCCTCCGCCCCCTCGCAACAACACGTTCGATACCGTCGAACGATTTCATCAGCCCCGTCGAACGGCAATCTCGCGCAGCGCGTCCACCATCACGTCAGTGAGACGCGGTCCGCCTCGTAGTGCGAGCGACCAATGCAGATTTGATGAACTGCCTCATCTCCAAGCGAATTTCTCTCCTGCTTTACCAAGGAAACGCCAATGATCAAGCTTTACTTCCACCCTTCGCCCAATTCCATGAAGGCCGCCCTTCTGCTCGAAGAACTGGAATTGCCGTTCGATCTGATCGCCGTCGACACGTTCAAGGGCGAACAGCATCTGCCGGCATTCCGCAACGTAAATCCGAACGGCAAGGTGCCCGCCATCACCGACGAGGACGCGACCGTTTTCGATTCGCATGCCATCCTGCTGCACCTCGCCACGAAGCACGGCAAGTTCGTTCCCGCCGATGCTGCCGCGCGCGCTGAAATGCTCTCTTGGCTCATGTTCGTGGCAACGGGGCTCTCGCCGTTCTCCGGTCAGGCCGTGCATTTCCAGCACCACACCCCGGAGCCCTTGCCCTATGCGCGCAACCGCTACCTGAAGGAAGTCGAGCGTCACTATCGCGTGCTCGACGAGCGGCTCGCCAGAACACGGTATCTGGCAGGTGAGCACTATTCGATTGCGGACATGGCGCTGTGGGGCTGGGCCATGTTCGCCGGCTACATTCTTGCCGAAAAAGGACTGAGTGACTACGCCAACGTCAAACGCCTCGTAGACGAAATCGGCAAACGCCCCGCAGCCGCACGTGCGCTCGCACTGAAGGAACGGCTCACGCTGAAGACCGACTTTGACGAAGAAACGCGTCGCGCGCTCTTCCCCCAAAACGTCTAATGCTTTCCAGACGCATCGCGGCGCTGCCCGCGATGCGTCTCTCTAACGAGGAGCCCGGCTCATGAGTACCGCACAATCGCCGCAGCCAACGGCTGCACCCGCACTACGTCTAAACAACTTCGCGCTCGCCGTTGCGAATCTCGATGCCATGGTTGCCTGGTATGTCGACGTACTTGGCCTCGCCATCGCAGCGAAGGGGCACTTCGATGCCGTTGGCGCGAACTACGCCATGCTCGACGGCATGGGCTTCCGGCTCGAACTCGTCTCCCGCCCTGGCACACCCAAGGTCGCCGCGAAGCGCACACCGCCACCGGAGCACCTGGACGAAACGGGCTGGAAGGCGCTGGTGCTGGAGAGCGGCGATCTTGCGGGTGCGACTGCCGGCTTCGCCAGGCTTGGCGTAGAGATTGTCTGGGCGCAGGCGCAACTCACGCCCACCATTTCCTCGACGATGATCCGGGACCCAGAAGGGAACCTCATTCATATTCTCGGCCAACCGGAATAGCGGCAAACGCGGAGGCCTCCTGGGAGGCCTCCGCGTCCAGCATCCCAATCAGATCATCGACTTCCCGATCGACGCGCCGCCGTCGACGAAAAGCGTCTGCCCCGTCACGAATCCCGCGTCCTCGCCCAGCAGGAACGCGATGGATGCCGCCAGTTCATCGGGACGCCCCAGCCGTTTCATCGGAACAATCGAGAGGAAACGGCGCTCCGCTTCGCTGCCCTCCGGTGTATTCGCGCGGAACATCTCGGTTTCGGTCGGCCCAGGTGCGACCGCATTGACGGTGATACCCGTATCGGCAAGTTCGAGCGCCCACGTTCGGGTCAGGCTGATCATCGCGGCCTTCGCAGCGGCATACGTCGAACGTTGAGCCACGCCCAGCACGACGAGGCTGGACAGATTCACGATACGGCCCCAGCCGCGTTTGCGCATTCGCGGCAGCAAGGTCTGAACCGTTTGCACAGCGGGTGCCAGGTTGTCGCGCATCGCCCTGTCGAGATCATCGAGATCGATCGAGCCGAGCGGCGAAAGCTCAACGAACCCGACGTTGTTGACGACGCCGTCAAATACGAAGCGCGCGTCGAGATCGGACAACACCGCTTGCGTCCCCTCCCGGTCCGTCAGGTCGACGGACACGAGCGTACCTGGAAAAGTCGTGTCACCGGAACTGCGCGCAAGGCCGACCACATTGTGACCATCACGCGCGAGACGCTCGCTCAGCGCACGCCCGATACCTTTGCTTGCACCCGTAATCAGGAAAGTTCGTTTCATTTTAAATCGTACTCCTATGTAAGTTGCTCGATAAGCGGTCAAATCCGCCCGAGTAAGACCATCGTGCCCGCGAGTGTGACGGCCGACACTACGCTCGACACGACCAGCGTCGTGCCCGCCGAGGTGTCCTTTACCCCATAAGACAGGCCAAACAGGATGCTGAACGAACCGCACGGGATCGCCGACAGAAGAATGGCCTGGCCGGCTAACGGCTGCGGAAGCGCCAGCAGCCGGACAAGCGCTAAGGCAAGCAGGGGCTGCACGACATTGCTGAGCAAAACGCCAACCAGTGCCTGTGCGTCGAGCCGGAACGGTTGTGCTGCGAGTATGAGTCCCGTCGAGAAAAGGGCAAGTCCGGCAGTCGTGTTTCCGATGATGCCCAGCGACTGCGTGAGGAGTGCTGGCAGCGTGCACCCGGACAGCGACACCAGCAAGCCGGCGATCGGCGCGATCACGACCGGCTTGACGAAAGTATTGCGCAGCGCTTTGCCGAGCCGCGCCTGTCCGTCACGATGCTGCGCGCGCTCGAGCAGGATGAGGGCGGCAGGCGACATGATGACCGCTCCCATCGTGACCGCGATGGCGACGGTCAAATCGGCGCCTTCTCCATACACCGCCCGTAGCAAGGGCAAGCCAACGGAAGCGAAATTCGGCATGCCGACCGTGACCGCCTTGACGGCCGCCTGCGCGAGATCCGAACGAAAGACGTAGCGCGAAAGCAGGAGCGAGATCGCATACGGCACGATCATCACGATCGTCAGCACGACAATGAGCGCCAGATGCGCACCCAGGCTCTCGCGCTGCATCCGCGCGGTATAGACAAAGAGCGCGAAGGGCAACGCGTAATGCACCAGCATCGTGTTGATGGCGGCGAGCGGCATGGGCGTCGTGCTCAGCCGCCGGGCGAGATAACCGGCACCCATCGAAAAGAGAAAAGGCACCAGGGCAAAAGCGATTTCGTGGCTCATGGCGATATGCGGAAGATGCGCGGGGCTTCAGGCGTGACAGCGCAATGGCTGTCCGCCTGCATGCCACGCTTAGCCCTTCCATCCCTCCAGGAAGTCGAGCAGCAGTGCATTGACCCGCTCCGGTTGCTCCTCGTGCGGCAGATGCCCCGCGCGCTCGATCGCATGGGTGCGCACATCGGTTGCCATGCCTTTCCAGACGGCTTCCATGTCGAACATCTTGCCGACCGCGTAAAACTCGGCGCCCCACAGCGCCAGTGTCGGGACGCTGATGGGTACGTGGGCATCCACCTTGTCCTGGGCAACGTCCTCGGCGTTCGCCCGATAGTCGGCCATCGCGCCACGCACCGCTCCGGGGGCTTCGTAAGCGCGCACGTAGGCCTCAAAAGCGTCCCCGCTGATCGCATTCGGGTCATAGCACCAGTCGGAGAAGAAGTGGCGCAGCCACGCGCGTTCGTTGCCGGCAACCAGCGTTTCGGGCAGGTCCGGTACCTGGTGGAACAGGAAGAACCAGTATGCGCGGGCGATGCGGGCGTCCAGTTGCTCCGCCACGACCCGCGTGGGCACGTTGTCCATCACCACGAGCCGGTCCAGCCGGTTCGCATGGTCCTTGGCGAAGCGCGTTGCCACGCGGGATCCGCGATCGTGACTCACGAGCGCCGCGCGATCGATACCCAGATGATCCAGCAGCGCGCGCACGTCGTTCGCCATCGTGCGCTTGTCGTAGCCGCTCGCCGGCTTGTCGGTTTCGCCATAGCCGCGGAGATCCGGCGCAATCACGCGATACTTCCGGGCGAGCGCCGGAATCTGATGGCGCCACGCGTAGTGCGTTTCCGGAAAGCCGTGCAACAGCACCACGGGCGGCCCATCTCCTGCCTCCACGTAGTGCTGCCGGATGCCGTTCGCCCTGACCGTGTGATGAACGAGGTCGATTGTTTGCATGATTCACCTCTCCCTCACTGGCCGAAGTAGATGGGCTTGAGTCCGGGAACGTCGCTTACGTCGCCCGAAACCGCGCGTTGCGCGCGCCGGCCCGCTTCGCTCGAACCGGCGGCAACGCCCCCCTGGTCGCCGAAGGCACGCGACGCCGTTGCGGGCTTCGCACCGCCGTTGGCGGCGGCAAGAACGTCGTCCGGATAGTGCGCATCGCCCGGCGCTCCGGGAGCGGCGGCGGACTCGAAGGTCACGAGCTGGTCGCGGACCTGTGCACGCGTGATGATTGACTGTGAAAAGGCTGCAGCGGGGGCGGCCAGCACGGCCGCGAGCAGGCAGGAAAACAAGGTGGGTTTCATGTGGTGACTCCAGTATCGGATTGAGAATCCGTCGATGAACGATCGAACGATCATCGGCTTGGAATGGAGTCTAGAAATGAAGCCGTCGGCGATTAAGACGGGTCGCGCGATAATCAATTTTGCTGCGCGTGCACGGAATCATGTACACGCCTGCGCGTATGAGGCCAGACTGCCCTACTTGCGCTTCGTCTGCTGCTTCGTCTGCTGCTTTGTCCGGTTGCTCCGCCGCGCGCTGGAAGCGACGGCTGCGTCGGCGTGGGCCTCGCAGATCTCCATTGCCCGTGCCAATGCGGGAGACAGCGTTGCACGCAGATGCGCGAGCAAGGTGCGCACCTTGGCGTCGAGGTAGCGCCGCGAAGGATAGACGGCATAGACCGTGAACGGACGCAGATGGATCTGCGGGAGAACGCGCCTGAGCTTGCCACTCGCGAGATCGTCAGCCACCGAATAGGTGGCAAGCGTGCCAATGCCCGCTCCGGCCAGAATCGCCGCCCGCAACGCCTCGGGCGAGTTTGCCCGGAACGGCGTGCGCGTAATCGTCCAGACATGGGTGTCGGCTCCCTGTTGCAGATGCCATTCGTCGGGCGGCGCGACGGGGCTTTCGAGTTGCAGCAGTGCATGATTGGCCAGATCGGTCAGCTTTCGCGGATAGCCACGCTGCTTGAGATATGACTCGGAGGCGACCGGCACTGCGTACGCGGCGCCCAACGCTTGCGAGATATAGGCAGAGTCCGGCAACCGGGTAGCCGAGACGATCGACAGGTCGTAGCCGTCCTCGACAAGGCTCGGCATGCTCTGCTCGACCTTGAGTTCGACGGAAACATCGGGAAATGCCTGCTGATAGCTCGCAAGCACCTGCGCCACGCAGCTGTACGCGAGCCCGGGCGCCGAATGCACGCGGATGCGCCCCGATGGCTTCTGCGTGGCGTTGCGCGCTTCGTCCGCCGCGTTGTCGAGTTCCCCGAGAATCGCCTTTGCCCGCTCGTAGAACCGCGCGCCCACGTCGGTCACGGAAAGGTGGCGCGTCGTCCGATGCAATACGACCGCCTGCAACTCCTCTTCCAGCGAAGACACGGCGCGGGAAATCTGGGCAGCGGTGGAGTCGTTTTCTTTTGCGACCGCGGTAAACGATCCTGCCTCGACGACACGAACGAATATGCGCAGGTGATTCAGGAAGTCGGCCATGTTTAAAGACCCTTTTTATTGCCCGACTGGCAGACAACCAGAGAGGGTCAAGTGGTTGCTCACGCAACCACCACGGTTTAAGCACCGCAGCGTTGACGACGCCCCGGAATCAGGGCCGATTCTGTTCACGCGCCAGACGATTGCTCAGCGTCATCGGGCGAGCGTTGATCCCCATCCCGTATTCGCGAAGGCGTCATGCCGTAGCGGCTCGAGATGACCCGGCTGAAGTGTGACGGATCTGCGAACCCCGCGCGCCGGCCTATTTCCGCAAGGCTAAGGCGCCGGCAGATGCTGGAGCGAATCATCCGCACGGCAACCGCCGCACGGCGGTCGATCAGGAGCTTGCCGAACGTCTCGCTGTGGGCCGCGAGCGTGCGGTGCAAACTTCGCACGGAGATATTGAGTTCCCTCGCGATGTCCGCGGCGCAGATGCCCGGCTCGGCGCTGCGCTGGGCGATGCAGTCGCAGATGCGCCGATGCAGCGAGTCGTCGCGGCGCTGCGCCACAGCGGCGGGTAGATCACGTTCCGCGGCGATCAGCGCCAGCAGGGCGCCGATGTGATCGGTCAGGACCGACACCGGCAACGGCGACGCATCGATCGCTTCGGGCGAAAGCTCGGCCAGATATGCGCCCAGCACGCGTCCCCATCCGGAATTCGAAGCAATCCGGCGCCCAACCAGCGCTTCAGGCGCCGGTACCCACTGTCGCAGCCAGGCTGGAGAAAATTTGAAGTGCGCGACGTCGTAGCGCCCCGTGATCTCGACCATGAAGTCCATGCGCGAGTCCACGATGATCATCTCCCCTGGCAGCAGGCGCACCGCCTCACGATGGTGTGTATTCCACGCGGACGAGAGATTGACGATCAAATGCCACGAGTGCTCCAGCGCCCGGTCTTCATGGAACGGGTCCCGGCGAACACTGTGCGAAGAGCCGCTTTGCCGGATCACGCAAACGGGTCCTGCCTGCGCTGCGGTCATATGCGATTCGAACGTCCGACTGTTGCCCGCGATCAGCAGCATCGGCGTAAGTGCAGTGGACAGGGCGTTCGCATAGTAGTCGAACCGCATGGCCGGTGCGACTTCGCTCGTGGACCAACGGTTAAGAGAAGTGGTTATCGTATTTGTCATCGCAAGCCCCCGGCTACTTACGCTTCGCAAATATCACGCGGAATCGAGTATAGAGTGTCTTCGCTTCGACGGCACGCGTCCGGATCATTCGTCGAACAATATCTGCCGCCTCCCGTGGCACGTTCAGTCAACCGTCGTCCCCGCCCATGGCACCCAGCGACCAGAGACGCCGCTGGCCAGCCGATACCATGGATACACGTCACTGCGGCCGCTAACCCCGTCACGAATGCACCGGCGAGCTGAATCGTGCCGCGTCGGTGCGCTGTGTTCGACTCATTCGATGGGGCTGTCGGGGAACTTCCTCGTGGACTTCCGCCTCGCCATATCAAAATCTGGCGCTTCCGGACATGGCAGGCAAATGCTTCATGGTCGCGACAGCCCGACTTTATCAACGGAAGCCAGCGGAGTGCGTGCGCATCTTCAGTCAGGCCAGGTTGTCGCCGGAGACCCGAGGATCGGTCGGCAGACCACGTCGAACGCCCGGGCTTCGAGCTAACTCATCGCCAGTTGCCTGGGGCCAGTCATGAATGAACGCTTACCTGCCGCTGCCTGGGGTTACGCGCTGGCACTTCTGGCGCATATGCTGGAAGTCTCCGAAGGCAGGGGTCACCAGGGCGCGCGGAGTGTGATCGCGAGACATCCACCGAAAGTTCAGATTCCCGCCAGGACGACACCTGCCACCACTGGATGCTAAATCATTTGTCGACTACAGCTTGGCGCCGGGCGTCTCTATCACAGAACGTGTCCGAACGATTTTTCCGGAATTGGGAAAGCGGGATATCGATATCGCTATCGCGCCGGAGCTCATCGTCTCAGAACAGGACGCCGGCCAGCTCGCAGGTCTTTTGCCACAATACGAAACTGTGCCCAGATTGTTTGTGTGTGGTTCGGGTTTGACAGCCGATTGCGACGGCGCCCAGTACAACCTGCCGTGGAATGAGTCACATGTTCTGAATGGAGTCGGCACCGTGCTATGGCGTCAACGCAAGGTCATGCTCGCAACGATGAGCCCTGATCGAGCGAAGGAATGTGCAATCGCGCAGCATGACGACTCGTCCACCACTTTTTTCGAGAACACTGCCACTGGAGATTGCATCGTGGTCGCGGACATCGCCAGTCTTGGACGATGTGTGGTCCTGATCTGCCAGGACCTCGAAAGTGAACTGGCGGACACAATCGTCAGGCGATACCAGCCCGACTGGGTATTTACACCTGTACTCGACGTCGGCGTCGATGAGGGACGTTGGGGCCATCGGCGTGCATTTGCACTGAGCGGACATTCGTTCGCGCGGTTCCTGGTAATAAGTAGCCTATCGCTCGCGCGAGCGGCCAATAAAAATAATGACACGCCATGCGGCATGGCAGTCGGTCCGCGTGATGGGCTTGACGGAGACGGTGGTCGCGCATTCGCTCTTGTGAACGCAATCACAGAGCAAGGCGGGGCGCAGTTTGGGACACTGACGTGGCGTGACGATTCACATCCATGGAAACAAACGACAGTGGGCGCAGCTTAGGCAAGGCACGACACCAACCTCACGCACCCGCGCCAAACCATGAACAGACGGGAGAAGGCCGCGTTTTGCAATAAGCTGGGGAGCAAGCAGGCTGACAGCCTGCTTAACCACTTACTCGGGCAGCGCCGTCGTTACGGCGGCGCTGCCCAACTCTCAGTCCACGGCGCACACGCTTGTCGCGTTCAACATTGGGAGAGCAATAGGAATTGACATTGGGCGTTTTCACGGAGTGATTTGCCCGGTCTAGCGATTCGCTGCGAACACTCAAAAAGCTAGTTCACTGAGATCTGCCACCAGAATCAACCAGCGTGCGGAAAACCTGTAGTACTTCCAGCTTCGTCTGACCTGCTGCCTCAACATGCAGCAACGCGTCATATTCGAATCTCACGGACATGCTGGAACGAGGATTGAGCAAGATACACTCAGACCACTCCTCTCCACGCCGCCCCCAGGTGGGGCCGTGTCACGGCAAGCATTGGTACCGTGACATGGCAGGGGCCGGTCGCCGATGCTGCCGCTATCACTTTTGCGTTGTCGACGGTGATTAAGTGGGATCGGTAAGCGCCGAAGAGACGGTCAAGCGCGGCACTGATGCGGCTTTGTTCATCCTTGAGCGTGCCAATTGCGGGGCCGAGATCACTCGTCCTGAACGCGCCGAGCAACGGCGTTTCCAGCACGAACGGTTCTCCCTCGATCTCAATGATGTGCGAGAGATCCTGCGCAACCTTGCTCGCTGTGTAATTTCCCGCTACGCGCGTTAATGGAATGACTACGCGCGATATGAGATTACCGAGATGATCGCTTTGCACGTCGAGCAGAAACGGTGACCTGGTCCCGGATCTTGTCGAGGGGTTGTTGTATAGATCAAAACGCGCCATCAAAACATCCGATATTCTTCCAGGGGCAAGCCGTCACGCTCGATACGTGCATTCATTTCCGCAATGAAGTCCGCGTTCCGTTCCGCCCAGGCACGAGCCTCGGCCGCCTGAACCTCTTCGCGCAAGCCGCGTTCGCTTGCCCGCGAAACGTTGACGTTCAGTTCCCTGGCACGCTCGAGCAGATCCGTCGGAAGCGAAACGTTGGTGGGTTTGCGCGTAACCTTTGATGGGGCGTGTGCTTTAGCGGCCCGCTTGATGGCATCGGGTTGCACCACAGGCGTATTATTCATGCGCACCTCCTATGTGCATGAACCATGCACATAGTCTGCCATATTTCCCGCACGGACATAGCTTCAGACGGACATTCTGTCCCTGAAATTTTAATAGAAGGAATATGCCCCCGCACGCGGGCAGGCTCGTCCAGTGCCTCAACTGGCGTGAGGCAGTCCAAAACAACGGTCTGAATAATTAATTAACATAATGTTTTCTGGCGCTATCATCCAGCCCCATCAAGACGACTGCGGGTTGCGGTAGTCAAGCTTGACGGCACCGATCGGCGGCGCGAAGCCAGGAATGCATGTCAGATGACCTCAAAAAACCTCGCTGCGAGTGAAGATTACCGCCGCTGGCTGTACGAGTTGAAGCTGCGCGTCGAGCGTGCAACTGCGAACTGACTAAGCTGTACTGGTAGCCAGGGATGGGGAGCCGGCATCGTCGAACAGCTTGCACGTGACCTGAAGGTCGCCTTTCCGGATATGCGGGGTTTCTCGCCGCGCAACCTGAAACACATGCGCGCGCTCGCCCAAGCCTGGCCGGACCCGCAATTTGTGCAGCAGCCTGCTAAACAATTGCCCTGGCGGCACCTTTGCACCTTGCCTGACAAGGTCAAGGACCCCGTCCAACGCGATTGGTACTCCACCAAGACGCTCGAACACGGTTGATCGAGGGCTATGCTCGTCGCGCAGGTCGAAACGGATGCATGTAGCCGGGCTGGCAATGCTGTTACGAATGTCGCCGAACGCCTGCCTCCACACCTCAATCCGCTCTTGCCCGAGAAGCATTGAAGGATCCCCACATCTTTAATTTCCTGGCGTTGGCGGAAGGCGCTCAGGAGCGCGCGGAACCAGCTTGCCGAGCATCCATCAGATCGAGGCCGAATTGCGCCCTGATCTTCCGGGCACCGCGGCACAGTCTTCGTTGATCAGCAGCTTGTCTTTCTGGCCATCCTCGAGGGAACAGGACGGACCATCTCCGCTTGAACCGCCGAACCGAATTGCCCAAGCGTCAACTGGATGATGGGGCGCGATTCTTATATTCGTTGAAAAATTTTGGGCAACTTTGTCTGTCTGCGTTCGAGCCAAATCGCCAATCGACGATCTCCGCAGGTCTTGGCACGCCATCTTCGGCATGGGTTTCTCGTTGTTAACGCCCCCACGCACCCCGATGCGCGTGAAGAAATCCACCATACGGGTTTTCATCAGTCCATGAGGCAAGTTCATGCACCTCATGAAAACTTATCGATTGTTCGCACCCACGCCGGCGCTGAAAATGGCCTCAGCAAAACGGTGTACATGCTCAAGGCTAGTGGACTGGCATCCATCGCGCGTGCATGCGCCCCTGAGCAGGTATCGGGCAATATCCACCGGCACCCCTGCCGGCTCACACCAGACAGGAACGCGACAACCGATGAATTACCCCGACAACCCTGCCCGCCTGGATGAGGCCGGCAATCGCACGACGAATCGGCTGCCTATACCCGATCAAACCTGTGGCGAAGCACTGGTCTCCCTACTCGAGGCGTATGGCGTCGAATACGTGTTTGGGATTCCCGGCGTGCATACAGTCGAACTGTATCGGGGCCTCGCAGCCTCGGCGATCCGGCACGTGACGCCACGCCACGAACAAGGCGCGGGCTTCATGGCCGACGGTTATGCGCGTGTGACCGGCAAGCCGGGCGTGTGCTTCATCATTACCGGACCGGGCATGACGAACATCGCAACGGCGATGGCCCAGGCCTACTCCGACTCGATCCCGATGCTCGTGATTTCGAGCGTCAACGCGCGACGCGAGTTGGGCACGGGAGCCGGACGTCTGCACGAGCTACCGTCACAGCGCGACGTATTCGCGGGTCTTGCGGCGTTCTCTCACACGCTTTTCGATGCCGCCGAATTGCCTGAGGTTCTGGCCCGCGCGTTCGCCGTATTCGAAAGCGCGCGGCCAAGGCCGGTGCACATCGAAATGCCCCTCGATGTGATCGTTGCGCCGGCGCCCCGCGTTCCCGGCCGCCGCGCCGCATTGCCAGCGAGACCCGCGGCGAGTGCAGCCGCCCTCGCCGCGGCCGCCGACCTGCTTGCCAGTGCGCGCCGGCCGCTGATCCTCGCGGGTGGCGGAGCGGTAGGCGCCGCGGCGGAACTGCGTGAACTTGCCGAACGCCTGCAGGCGCCAGTCGCACTCACGACCAATGCCAAGGGCCTGCTGCCCCCTTCCCATGCGCTGCTGGTTGGCTCGACGCAGTCGTTGCCACCCACCCGCGCATTGATCCGGGAAGCGGACGTGGTGCTCGCGGTGGGCACCGAACTGGGCGAAACCGACTATGACGTGGTGTTCGATGGAGGCTTCGCGATCGACGGCCGCCTGATCCGCATTGATATCGACGCTCAGCAACTGGCGCGCAACTTCCGTGCGGACGTGCCTATCACAAGCGACGCACAACAGGCGCTTGGCAGTCTCTCGATGAGGCTGCATGAACGCACGGTGCGCGCCGGGGAAGGCGGCGACTGGGGGGCGGCCCGCGTGGCGGCCGTTCGCGGCGCGCTTGCCGCTACGTGGGATGCCCCAACGATTGCGCAGCGGCGCCTCATCGACACCATCGTCGACGCGCTCCCCGACGTCATCATCGCCGGGGATTCGACGAGTCCCGTCTACGCCGGCAACTTCGTGCATGACGCACCGGCACCGCGCTCCTGGTTCAATTCGTCGACCGGCTACGGGACGCTCGGCTACGGCCTGCCCGCCGCCATCGGCGCCAAGCTCGCGGCACCTGAGCGACCCGTCGTATGCCTGATCGGCGACGGCGGACTGCAGTTCACGTTACCAGAACTCGCGAGCGCAGTTGAAGCGAGAGTCCCGGCCGTCGTGGTGCTGTGGAACAACTTCGGCTATGGCGAGATCCGTAAGTACATGACTGCACGCAACATCGTTCCGGTTGGCGTCGACATTCATACGCCCGACTTCATCGCGCTCGCGCGCGGCTTTGGATGCGCTGCCTGCCAGGCAGACAACCCCGACTCCCTGGCCGCGCAACTGCGGCTCGCGGCGGTGCGTGATGTACCGACGGTGATCGAGGTCAGCGAAGCCGAATGGTTTGCAAAGGTGCCGGCATGAACGCCGAAACTTTAGCGCGGGCGGCTCTAGAGCCATCAGGCTCGCTGCGCACCCAGCTCTATATCGACGGCTGCTGGTGCGCGGCAGAAACCAGGCGCCGTCTGCCTGTCGTCAATCCGTCGACTGAGCAGATCATTGCCGAGGTCGAGGCCGCCGGCCCCGATGACGTCGATTGCGCGGTACGGGCCGCGGCCCGTGCGCTGCCTGCCTGGAAGCGCACGACTGGTACCGCACGGGCGTCTGTCCTTCGGGCGATCGCGCACGGCGTCGAGGCGCGTCGCGCCTGTCTCGCCTCGCTTCAGTCGCTGAACAACGGCAAACCCTTGGCCGAGGCGCAGATCGATGTCGATGACGTCGTCGCCACGTTCAACTACTACGCGGAGCTCGCGGAACAACTGGATCAAACCGGCGCATCCGGCGTAGCGATCCCCAGCAGCGCCTACCAGGCGCAGATCCGCCGAGAACCGGCCGGCGTAGTCGCGCTGATCGTGCCGTGGAACTTCCCGATGGTGACCACCGCCTGGAAGCTCGCGCCGGCGCTCGCCGCGGGCTGCACCGTGGTGCTGAAACCCTCCGAGGTGACGCCGCTGCCCGAACTGGAGCTTGCCGCCATCATCGAGCAGGCCGGTGTACCTCGCGGCGTCGTGAACGTCCTGACCGGCACCGGAACGGAGGTCGGCGCCCCCCTTGCGGCGCACCCGCTCGTTGCGAAGGTCTCGTTCACGGGCAGCACCGCTGTGGGTACGCAAGTGATGAAGACAGCAGCCGATACGATCAAGGGCGTCGGGCTCGAACTCGGCGGCAAGTCGTCAATCATCGTGTTCGCGGACGCGGACCTCGAGCTGGCCGCCGATCTCGTCATGGCGGGCGGATTCTTCAATGCGGGGCAGATGTGTTCTGCGACGTCGCGCGTGCTCGTCGAGCGATCGGTCCAGGCCGAGCTTGTCGCTCGTCTCGCCGATCGTGCGACGCGCACCGTGGTCGGCGATCCGTTCACGGCAGGTGTGCAAATGGGGCCGCTCACGAATCGCACCCAGTATGAGCGCGTCAAGCGATTCATCGAGCGCGGCAAAGCCGACGGCGCGCGCCTCGTCATCGAGGGCGAGGCGCCGGCCGGTCCCGGATACTTCGTGAAGCCGACGATATTTGTCGACGTCCCGGTCGACAGCGTGTTGTGGCGCGAAGAGATCTTCGGGCCTGTGCTCTGCGTGCGCAGCTTCGACACGGACGAAGCGGCCGTCTGCGCCGCGAACGACACCGAGTTTGGCCTCGTCGCGACGATCGTCACCGGGGACGCCGAACGCGGCAAAAAGATCGCCGGCGAACTCGAAGCCGGCGTCGTCTGGATCAATGCACCACAATTGATCTTTCCTCAGACCTCATGGGGCGGCTACAAGCGCAGCAGCGTTGGCCGCGAACTGGGTCCGTTCGGGCTCGCGGCGTTCCAGGAAATCAAACAAATCCTGATGCCAGCAGCGGAGCCGCCTCACGCGGCGCAGAACAGCGGCGGCGCATGAGCTTACGTCATGGCGCGCATGCAGAGATTTCGTTTGCTGCGTGTTTTTGACCCACCTACAGTTGATTGACCCGCCGCGTTACCGAATGGCGGCCAGAGCGGACACCCAGACACACGATTGATCCAGGAGACAATCATGCAGGACTCCAAATTGACTAGAAGGCAAGCCATCAAGACTTTGGGGGCTGCGCTGGCAGTGTCCGCGCTGCCGATGCCGTTTATCCGCACCGCGAAGGCACAGGAGAAGCACTTTGCCGGCAAGACGCTGCGACTGCTGACGTGGTCCGACGACACCGGTGCTGCCGCCCTGCGCAACATAGCCAACACATTCAGCGCGAAAACCGGCGCGCAGGTGATCGCCGACCGCGCGGACGGCACCTCCGGCATGGTCGCCAAGGTGAAAGCCTCCGGCGATCGGCCGACCTACGATGTGATCACGCTGGCCGGCGTCGGCGCGTCGGGTCTCGGCGAAGCTGGCCTTCTGACGAAGCCGGAGCTGGACAAGCTGCCGAACCTCAAGGAGGTCGCGCCGCAGTACCGCACGGGCGCGAACGGATTCGGCGTGGGCTACCTGCTCTGGTCGGACGGGCTGATCTACAACACGTCGACCGTCAAGGCGCCTCCCGCGAGCTACGAGGCGCTATGGGATCCGAAATATTCAGGACGCCTGTTCCTGCCGCCACCCGAATGGGCCGAGGCCGTGGATCTCGCGATCATCGCGGCGAAGATGAACGGGGGCTCGCAGCAGAACATCGAACCTGGGTTCGCGAAGCTCGCGCAACTGAAGGATCGCGTCATGACGCTCGGCGAGAACCCGAACCAGGTGGCCGACCTGTTCCGCACCGGCTCGCTCGATATCGGCGGCATCTATTCCCCGGCGTTCTTCCCCGATCAGATCCGCAAGCCGGAGTACAAGATGGGCGTGACCTACGGCATGAAGGAGGGCTTCGCGAGCCAGTTGATGTTCACGGTGATTCCGAAGGCGCACCCCGGTGACGTTGACCTGATTCACGCGTTCATCAACCATTCGCTCGATGCGGGCGTCCAGGGCCGCATGGCCGCGGACGTGCTCAACGGTCCCGTGAACGGCAAAGCGATGATCCCGCCGGAAAGCCGTGCGTTCGTGCCCTCGCCCCAGCAGATTGCCGAGAAAGCGGTGCTGCACGACGACAAGGCGCTGGCCGCCGTTCAGTCCGCGTGGATCAAGCGCTATACCGAGCTCTTTGCGGCCTGACGGTCATGCCAACACTCTCTTCGAGCCGCGCGGGCGCAGCGGCTTCCAGCGACGACGCCCGCGCGCAACACGACATGCCGCCTGCGCTTCCCCGCGTGCCGCCGTTGCTGCTGCTCGCGCCCATTCTCGCGTTTCTCGCCGTGCTCGTCGCCGCCACGATCGTAGTCCTGCGCATGAGCTTCGGCGTATCGGGCAACGAGTGGCATACGTGGACGCTGCAAAACTATGCGGACCTCGGCGACACGTACTTCCTGCGCTCGCTGTGGCTCACGCTCAAGCTCGCGTTCCAGAGCATGGTGTGCGCCGTGGTGCTCGCGATTCCGGTCGCGCTGGCCATGGCGCGCACGCAGTCGCGGCTCGCGCGGCGGCTCCTGCTGGCCGGTGTGCTGTTGCCGCTGCTCGTCAACCTGCTGCTGCAGGGTTACGGCTGGCTCGTCATGCTCGGGCCGTCGGGGCTCGTCAATCACGTGCTGCTGTCCGCCGGCGTCATCCAGCGGCCGATACTGTGGCTGTATCGCGAGAACGGCGTGCTGCTCGGCCTGATCCAGACCGCGTTCCCGCTCGCCGTACTGCCGATATCGAGCGCCATGCGTGCGATCTCGCAGTCGTACGAAGAGGCGGCGGCGACCCTGGGTGCCACGCGCTGGCAGACGCTGCGCCACGTCATGCTGCCGCTCGCCATGCCGGGGCTCGTGTCCGGCGCGCTGCTCGTGTTCGCCTATAACGCGAGCGCATTCGCGGTGCCGCTGCTGCTCGGCGGACGCCGGGTGCCGATGCTTGCCGTGCTCGTGCACGACCAGGTCGCACCGCTGCTGAACTGGCCCGCCGCGTCGGCATCGGGCGTCGTGCTGATGGTCGCGACGCTCACGGTGATGGCGATCTCGCAGCGGCTCGCACACAGACTCCAACGTCATGGGGAGTCCCGCGCATGAGCACCCTTCGTATTCCCGCGACGATGCCCGGCCGGCTCGGGCGAGTCACCAGTCTCCTTGCGACGATCGTGCTCTTTCTCGCCGCATTGCCGATACTGACGTTGATCACCATGTCGTTCGGCAATTCAGACACGCTCGAATTTCCGCCGCAGAGCCTCAGCCTGCGCTGGTATCACGCGGCGTGGCACACGTTCGTGTCGCCAGACGCGGGGGACGCGCTTTCGATGGGCACCGCGTTGACGACCAGCCTAATCGTCGCCGTCTCGACGATGCTGATCGCAACCGCCGTATCGGTGCCGGCTGCGTATGCGCTGTCGCGCTACCGCTTTCGCGGCAAGGCAATCGTCGAGCAACTGGTCGCGCTGCCGCTCGTGTATCCGCTGGTGATGCTGGGCCTTTCGCTCCTGCTGGTCTTCAATGTGTTGCCGACGGACCTCGGCGTGCTTCGGCTCATCATCGCGCACGTGATCCTCGCCCTGCCGTTCACCGTGAAGAACTGCGCTGCCTCGGTCGCGTCAGTCGGCGCCGAGTTCGAGGAAGCGGCATTCGTGATGGGCGCAAGTCCGCATCGCGCACTCCTCGATGTCGTGCTCCCGCTCATGCGACCCGGCATCCTGGCCGGCATGCTGTTCGCGTTCATCATCTCGTTCAACGAATTCACGGTGACGTTCTTTCTGTACAGCATCAACACGATGACGTTGCCCGTGTGGCTCTACAGCCGGACCGTCTCTTCGCTGGACCCGACCGTGTTCTCGTTCGCCGTTGTGATCGTGATGGTCGACTTTGCTCTGATCTGGCTGCTGGAAAAGCTCGTCGGCGACAAAGGCGTCGCAATCTGATCCGTGCCCGTACATGAATGCGCAATAAGGAGTTCTCATGACCCAACTCTCACTCCAGGCCGTCACGAAGCGCTTCCACAACACATTTGCCGTCGATCACGTCGACCTGAGCGTCGCGGACGGCAAACTGGTCTCTTTCCTCGGACCGTCCGGTTGCGGCAAAACGACGTTGCTGCGGATGATCGCGGGACTCGAGACGCCGACCTCGGGCTCCGTGATGTTCTCGAACCGCGATCTGACCCACGTGCCAGCGAACCGGCGCGACTTCGGCATGGTGTTCCAGTCACTCGCGCTGTTCCCGCATATGACCGTCGCCGAGAACGTCGCGTATCCGTTACGACTGCGCGGCGTCGAGCGCGGCGCACAGGCGAAGCGCGTCGCCGAACTGCTCGAGATGATCCAGCTCCCGCATATGACGAACCGGCCCGTCACGCAGCTCTCGGGCGGGCAGCGGCAGCGCGTCGCGATCGCCCGTGCGATCGCCTCGGCGCCCAGACTGCTGCTGCTCGACGAGCCGCTGTCGGCACTGGATGCGAAGCTTCGCGAAGCGATGCAGGTCGAGATCCGCTTGTTGCAGCAGCGGCTTGGCATCACGACGATCATGGTCACGCACGACCAGCGCGAAGCAATGACGATGGCCGACGAGATCGTCGTGATGGAAAAGGGCCGCATTGCACAGGTCGGCAGGCCTCTCGACATCTACCGCGATCCCGTCAATGAATTCGTCGCAGACTTTATCGGTCTCGGCAACATCCTGCCGGTGACGCTCGATGGCACGGACCGGATCGCACTGCCCGGCGGCCGGACGATCGCCGTGAGCGCCGCATCGCGTGCGCGGGGACCGGCAGGCGATATCCGCCTGCTGATCCGGCCAGAGGACATCTGTGTGCGCCCCGCGGCTTCGCCCCCGGGGCCGAATACGGTTGCCGGCAAGGTCTTGTTCGTGCGCGATGTGGGCGCATCGATCGAGGCGACGATCGACTGCGACGGCTTCACGCTGACTGCGGCGACAACGCCGCGCGAGACGCCCGACATCGCGATCGGCATACCAGTGCTTGCGGAGTTGCCAGCCCACGCCTGCAGGCTGATTGCGGCGCGCAGCGTCCACTGAACGCTATTTCCCCTCAATAGAGCAGTCACAGGAGCCATACCGTCATGAACACCCCGGCCTTCATCACTCTTCCCATACAGCGCCTGCTGGCGCGCACCGCCGCTTGCGTGGCGCTTACCGGCATGGCCGGCCTCTGCACGTTCGCCCCGCTCGCGCATGCCGACGCGCTCGATACGATCGCGAAATCGGGCGTCGTGCGCATCGGCGTCTTTGAGGACTATCCGCCATTTGGTTCGATCGGCCCCGACATGAAGCCGCAAGGCTACGACATCGATGTGGCCAACCTGATCGGCAAGGCGCTGAACGCGAAGGTGGAACTCGTTCAGGTGACAGGCGACAACCGCATGGCGTACCTCGCGGATCACAAGACCGACATGCTGCTTTCGGTTGGCCAGACCCCTGAGCGCGCCAAGGTGATCGACTTCTCGCAGCCTTACGCGCCCTACTATCTCGCGGTATTCGGCCCCAAGTCGCTGCCCGTGAAGAATGCGGCAGACCTGGCCGGCAAGACGGTTGCTGTCGCGCGCGGCACACTCGAAGACCTGAGCGTGTCGAAAGTGGCTCCGCCCACTGCGACCATCAAGCGCTTTGACGATCCGAACGGCGCGATCTCCGCGTTTCTGTCCGGTCAGGCGCAATTGCTCGTGGTTGGCAACGACGTCGGCGCAACCATCATGGCGCGTCATCCGGCCAACGATCCCGAACAGAAGTTCTCGCTCTTCAGTTCGCCGGATCACGTCGGCATGAACAAGAACGAGCCACGCCTGATGCAGAAAGTCGACGAGGCCATCGCCACTTCGAAGAAAGACGGCACGATGAATGCGATTTCGCAGAAGTGGCTGCGCGCTCCGCTGCCGACGAATCTTTAATGTTGGACGTGTTTTCCTCCCCTGAAATACGGAAGGCGCCGCGATGACCTATACGTTTGATTTCAGTGACTTCGGTCTGTACGCGGGCATGCTCGCGCGTGGCGTCGAGGTAACGCTTGGCCTCACGGCCGTCTCCACGATACTGGGCGGCGTGGTCGGCATCGTGGGCGCGAGCATTGCCGTCGCGGGACCGAAGTGGAGCCGCGCGTTGATTGCGTCCTATGTCGAGCTGATACGCAATACGCCTTTTCTCGTGCAGCTCTTTTTCGTATTTTTCGGACTGCCGAGTCTTGGGGTACAGATCGACGAGATGCAGGCGGCGGTATTGGCCATGACGGTCAATCTGGGTGCCTACGCGACGGAGATCGTGCGTGCCGGCATCGACTCGATTCCGCGCGGGCAGAGTCAGGCTGCGATGGCGCTCGGCCTGCGCGGCCGCCAGGTGTTCCGCTACGTCGTGCTGCCTCAGGCGCTTGCCAACGTCTTCCCGGCGCTGCTCGGCCAGGTGTTGATCGTCATGCTCGGTTCCGCCGTCGTGTCTCAGATCTCGGTGCCCGACCTGACCTACGCAGCAAACTATATCCAGTCGCGCAATTTCCGCTCGTTCGAGAGCTACGTGATCGTCACAGTCATCTATCTCCTGCTCTCCATCGTGATGCGGCTGTTGATCAACCGGCTGGGCAAAGGCCTCTTTGCTGGCAAGGCGCTTCGCGGCGCGGGCAGCACACCGCGCGGGCGTCTGCGCACACTGCTTTCGTTGCGCGCCCGCGCGGCGGCCTCCCCTCTTCCAACGGAGCGTTCGTAATGGTCGAGTTCACCTTATGGGACATCGCGCGCAATCTGCTGTTCGCCGCGCGCTGGACGGTCCTGCTTTCGCTCGCTGCCTTCGTCGGCGGTGGTTTGACGGGTCTCGTGCTGCTGGCAATGCGAGTGTCGCCGGTGCCGTGGCTGAGACGCGTCGTGATGCTGTACGTCGAGGTGTTTCAAGGTACCCCGCTGCTGATGCAGTTGTTTCTCGGATTCTTCGGCTTGCCTCTGCTCGGTGTGGACGTGTCGCCCTGGCTCGCCGCCACCGTGACGCTCACGTTGTATACGGGCGCTTATCTTGCCGACATCTGGCGCGGGTGTGTCGATGCCATACCGCGAGGGCAATGGGCGGCGGCGGCCAGTCTCGGGATGACGTGGCCCCAGCAGTTGCGTTACGTGGTGTGGCCGCAGGCATGGAAGATCGCCGTGCCGCCCACCGTCGGCTTTCTTGTGCAGGTCGTGAAGAGCACCGCGCTGACATCGATCATCGGGCTCACCGAGTTGACCAAGACCGGCACCATGATCACGAACGCCGCGTTCCGTCCGTTCCCGATCTACGCGATGGTCGCGCTGCTGTACTTCGCGATGTGCTTTCCGCTCACCTGGTATGCGCGCACGCTCGAGCATCGCTACCAGGCCGGCCGGCATCGGTGAACTCAACGTAAAAACGCGACACTGCCTAGCCAACACTCCCAGACGCAGGTTTCAAAATGATCTCTATCAGCAATGTTTCCAAGTGGTATGGTCAGTTTCAGGTGCTGACCGACTGTACAACTGAAGTGAAAAAGGGCGAAGTGGTCGTCGTATGCGGCCCGTCGGGCTCTGGCAAATCTACGCTCATCAAGACGGTCAATGGACTCGAGCCGTTCCAGAACGGCGAGATCAGGATCAACGGCGAGTCAGTGGGCGATCGAACGACCAACCTCTCCCGGCTGCGCTCGAAAGTCGGGATGGTTTTTCAGCACTTCGAACTGTTTCCGCACATGTCGATTACGGGGAACCTGACGCTGGCGCAAATGAAGGTCCTGGGCAGAGGGCGTGATGAGGCGGCCGACAAGGCGCTGCGGCTACTGCACCGTGTTGGCCTGCGCGCCCATGCGGACAAGTATCCCGCTCAGCTCTCCGGCGGACAGCAGCAGCGTGTGGCGATTGCCCGCGCGTTGTCGATGGATCCCATTGCGATGCTGTTCGACGAGCCCACTTCGGCACTCGATCCTGAGATGATCAATGAGGTTCTGGACGTGATGGTGGAACTGGCGCAGGAAGGCATGACGATGATGTGCGTCACACACGAGATGGGCTTCGCCAGGAAAGTCGCGCATCGGGTGATCTTCATGGACCGCGGGAATATCGTGGAAGACGACCTCAAGGAGGCGTTCTTCGAGCGCCCGAAGTCCGACCGCGCGAAGGATTTCCTCTCGAAGATACTGCACTAGCGCGGGCGGGAATATCGACCGGCCGAGGCCGGTCGTCACCTGCTACGAACTGTGTGATTTTTCAGCCCGCGTGGCTTGTGTCTGCAAGAACGGCAACGCCATCTGCCACCCGCACGCCCTGCCCTTCGGCAAGCACGAAGATCGGGTTGATTTCTGCCTCGAGCAGCGTATCGCCGAGTAACGCGATCTGCGAGAAAGCTACGATCGCCGACGCGAACGCGGAAACATCGTCATTCTGCCGCCCGCGACAACCATCGAGAAAAGGCCCAGTTTTCAGCTCGCGAATCATCACGTTCGCTTCGTCGAGCGAGAGTCCCGACCCGCGGTCAACGCGCCACATCGTCGCGTGTTGCTGACGTCCAAAGGCGCCAGCGGTCCTCTTCCTGTGCTTCCCGGGCCGCGCGCTGGCCACGTCAATGTTTTGTCAATTGGCGTCGCGCAATCAGCGCGCTCTCACCAGTGACCGGGAGAATGCGGCCAGCGCGAGTCGACCCGCCGTTGCACTGCGGGCCGCAACGACGCAGCTTCATTCTGGAGCATCACGGGCCTGCGTAACGCGCGGAAGTCAACGAAGCTTTAGTGGGTTGGCTTGACGCAATACCGGGTACCGGCCTTGCGCGTTGACGAGACGCGCATGCCGGGTTGATGCAGTGCAGGCGATCACTCGCGCTTTTAATTTTGCGGTGCTTTATAGGCTACGCAATCGACTTCAACCTTGCAGTCGATCACCATGCTCGAAACGACCGCCGCGCGTGCGGGTGGATACTCGCCAAAGTACTCACGAAACACCTTGTTGAAAGAAGCGAAGTCGCGCGGGTCATCGAGCCAAACCCCGCAGCGCACGACGTGTTCCGCACCATAGCCCGCTTCGTGCAGGATCGCGAATACGTTCTTCAGCGCCTGATGCGATTGCTCAACGATGCCGCCGTTAATGACTTCGCCGTTTTCCATCGGCGTCTGACCGGAAACGAATAGCCAGCCATTCGCCTCGACAGCACGTGCAAATGGCATGTGCTGGCCACCCGTTCCTTTACCGCCTTCTACGCCATAACGCTTCACACTCTCACTCCTTCTCACATTGTCTGATTGATGGCCGAGCTGCTTTCAACGCACCCGGAACTACCTAAGCGATAACGCCTTCGCGGACTGTAGAAGGTCTTCGAGCATCGCGGATCGCCTCTCCGGGCTCGTATCGCGACTCGTCATGAAACAGAGCGCCGCAATCGGAAAGCCTGCGCGGTCGCGGACAGGCGCCGCCATGCAGAGCCGAAAGGCATTCGACAAACCCTCTGTGCAGCAATAGCCCTGCTCTTTCGCGAGCTGCACTTCCTGAAAGAACCCGTTAAAGTCGATACGAACCCCGTTGTCGAGGACGAAATCGTCGCCGGGAATTAGCTCCCGGATCTCGTCCGCATTCAGGTGGCCAAGCAACAGGCGTCCGGTCGCGGTCCATGGAATCGGCACCCTCACGCCAATGTCCGAACTAATGTTGAAAGGACGCGCGCTGCTCTCCGACAACACGACGGTATATTTATTGCCCTCGAGCATGCACAACTGCGTAGTCTCCTCATACTTCCTGACCAACGCCAGAATGGCTTGATGAGAGCGGCTGATCAAATCGTTGTGAGTTGCATAGTCAGACCCGTAGTAGTGCATTTCGCGCCCAAAAAACACGCTACCATCCGCGGTGGTCTCGAGCCAGCCAACCCCGGTGAGAATCGTAACCAGTTCATAGATGCTCGAACGAGGCGCACCGGTTGCATCGATCAACTCGCGCATCGTCATTGGCCGCTGGGCTATATGCAATTGCCGAAAAATTTCGACGACGCGGTCTACGCCTCTGGCGCGCGATGATTCTCCAACAGCCATGCATTCACTCCATCAAGGCGTTCGTAAAGTCGATTCACTGAAAACACAGCTGAGTTTACCGTACGCGAACCTTCGCAAGAGCGACGTGCGGGTTTCAGCGTCAATGGTCGAGTACCCTGTGAAGAAACTGCTTCGTGCGCTCGTTCGAAGGATTGACGAAAATCTGCTCGGGCGCGCCCTGCTCGGCGATCACGCCCTTGTCCATGAACACAACGCGGTCCGCGGTCTTGCGAGCAAAGCCCATTTCGTGGGTGACAACCACCATCGTCATGCCGTCGCGCGCCAGGCCGCGCATGACTTCAGTGACCTCGCCAACCAGTTCCGGGTCGAGTGCCGATGTCGCCTCGTCGAAAAACATGATGCCTGGCTCGACCGCAAGCGCTCTGGCAATGGCTACCCGCTGTTGCTGGCCACCCGACAACTGGCTTGGATAGTGCTCTGCGCGTTCCGCGAGACCAACACGGTCAAGCGCTTCCATCGCGCGCTTGTGTGCGTCGGCGGGATTCATCTTGCGAGCCTTGATGAGCGCGAGCGTGACGTTCCCAAGCGCAGTCTTGTGCGGAAAAAGATTGAACTGCTGGAAAACCATGCCTACGTGACCACGAATTTCGCGTGCACGGCGCGGGTCATGAAGCGGAACGTCGTTGACCCAAACTTCGCCCGAATCCGACGTTTCGAGTCCCGCCATGATGCGCAGCACCGTACTCTTGCCGGAGCCAGACGCTCCGATCAGCACCAGAACTTCGCCTGACCGGACATCGAGATTGATTTCCTTCAGCACCCGGGTCGAACTGAACGACTTGCTGACGCCCGTGAGTGAAATGATGGGCCTGGTTTGAGTTTGATCGCTCACGACAGTCTCCTGCGGTCATGGTGGCGCACCCACTGTGAGAGCGGGAAGCACACGGCAAAGTAAATGAGTGCGACGAGTCCGTAAATTTCGACAGGCTTCCCAACCCGGTCCACGATGGCCTGGCCACCGTGCATCAGTTCGGACATACCAATCATGCTGACGATCGACGTGTCTTTGATGAGCGAAAGATATTGACCAACGAGCGGGGGCAGCACAATCCGCCCGGTCTGGGGCAGCACAACTGAGGAAAACGCCTGGACCTTCGAGAGACCGAGAATTTGCGACACCTCCCACTGCCCTTTGGGCACGGATTCGATGCCGGACCGGAACACCTCGGCAATGTAGGCGCCCTGATACACGCTCAACCCGATTACCCCGGCCGCGAACACGTCGATGGCGTACCCGAAGTAGGACACTCCGAAGTAGATGAACATCAAGGTGATGAGCACGGGTGTACCGCGAAACAGCTCCGTATAGAGCTTCGCGATGCGGGACGTGCCCCACGGTCCGAACGACCTCAAAACAGCGGCGAAAAGGCCAATCAGGGTACTGCATACGATGGCCGCCACGGAAAGCAGCAGTGTCGTCACCAACCCTTGCAGCAGGATGGAAAGACTGGTTTTCAGCAGTTCAACGGACATAATCCAGCTCCGATGCGAAGATCAAGCTCGGTTGGTTCGGCGGATCCAGAAGCCCCCTGAACGGGCGCGAGGCCGGATGAGAAGGGGGGGATGAAACATGCGCGCTCCGAGTTGGCTCGCCAACCAGGACAGTGCGTTGCTGAGCACGAGATAGGCGACAAGCGTCACAGCGAACGTCTGAATGTAGAGAAGGGTTCGCGAGTTGATCACGGTCGCGGTTCCAGTCAACTCCGGAAGCGCGATGGCGGACAGGAGCGATGTGCCGAGCAGCAACTGAATCAGGTAGTTGACGATGGCGGGATATACCGCCCGCGCGGCTTGCGGCAGCACGATTTCCGTGAAAATTTGCCTGCGCTCCAGCCCGAGAATGCCGGCGGCCTCCAGCTGGCCACGCGGCACAGACTGGATGCCCGCACGAAACACTTCCGACAGGTAGGCGCCGACGTTGAGCCCCAGCGCAATCACGCCAGCCCAGTACGCGTCCAGTGAAATGCCAGCCGAAGGCAAGCCAAAGAACACAATGAAAATCTGCAACAGGACAGGCGTATTGCGGATGATTTCGACATAGCCGCGAGCGAACCATCGAAACGGCGCGACCGGACTGATGCTGGCAAGCGCGGCCAGCAGGCCGAGCGACACCGCCAATACGAACGCAAGCAGGGTCACCTGCAGCGTCAGCCAGCCTGCCCGCAGAAAGTCAGGCACGTAGCCCCATAGTGTCAGCCATTCGTAACTCATTTCCCTCTCCAACTCGTTTGAGTCTCTTGCGCTGCTAGCATCACGCGCCACTTAGAGCTGCGGATTCAGCGCGTAGCGCGGGTCGGTGCCGAACCACTTCTTGTAGAGTTGCGCGTTCAGCTTCGACGCATTGATGTTGAAGAGGAACAGGTTCAGGTAATTGACCCACGCCTGGTCTCCGGACTTGACGCCAAACGCGTTGTACTCGAGCGGAACGAGAGATTCATTGGTGACGGCGAGTTCAGGGTCGAGCTTCGCCTGATAGGCCAGGAAATTGTTGTCTTCGATCATCGCGTCAGCCTGGCCCTGCTTCACGGCGAGGATCGCGGCCTGCGAGCTGTCGTATTCCTGAATCTTGACCGCCATGTTCAACGCCCGCACTTCGTCGCCATTCGTCGAACCCTTGACCGTGGCGATCGTGCGATTGCTCATATCCTTGATGGACTGAATCCCGCTGCTCTTCTTGACCAGCAGCGCCTCACTGGCGACGACATAGGGCGTCGTGAATTCGACGACCTTTGCGCGCTCGAGATTGCGCGTGAAATTGCAGAACACGACATCGACCTTGCTCGTCTGCAGGTTCGGAATGCGGTTCGCGCTCGTCGTGTTTACGATCTCGAGCTTTACGCCCATTTCTTTGGCGAGTTCCTTTGCGAGATCCACGTCGTAGCCGTCGGGTTGACCGTCTTTGTCATAGAAACCGAAGGGCGCGAACGTCAGGCAATCGCCAACGCGCAGCGTGCCACGCTGCAGCACGGCCTGTAGCGTCGACGAGGAGGCCGCCCCGGCTTGTCCGGGCGTAGACACCTTGGTGCAGCCCGTCAACGCGAGCAGTCCAGCAACAGCGAACAGGAAGGCAGTCTTGACGCCGTGTTTTGCAAGTTTCATGTACAGGCCCTAATCGGAGGTGGGTATTCCGGCACGGATGCGTCGGTTCCAGCGCTCTCGGCAGGCCTCGGAACCCACTGGCTTATGCATCCACATTGTCCGATATACCGGACACGCGTCTGATTAACCGGATTAAGGCGAAGTTTTAGGCACTGAAAATGGTGAGGCAAGTGGCCTGAACCCTAATTGCATTTTTATTTTTGTTCGGGCATCGGATCCGATGGCGACCAGGGGCACGGGACGTGGAGGCTATGTCAACCCGGTGCGGCGGCTCCGGGTTGTACCATGCGTTAGATCGTCAGTTCTTCCGGTGAGCGATCCGAGCCGCCTGTAACACCCACTGGACCAGCAGAGGTACCGACGTGAAATGCCACCTGCTCTTGCTGACATTCGCTATTGCCGCCTGCTCGCCGATCCATGAAACGGGTGCCCCGGCTACGCCAGCGATAACGTCTGCTTCCGCCCCCGCCCCCACAAGCGCGACGTCGACAGTCGGCACCGGGATCCTCACCCAGTACCACTGGCAACTCAACGACGCATTCGATAGCAAAGGCAAACGCATCGATGCGTTGTTCGCCGACACGAACAAGCCCGTGCAGTTGGACTTCAGCGCTGACCGGCTGAACGTGGTCAATAGTTGCAACAACATGGGCGCCAGTTACAGCATCAAGAAAGGACGGCTGCAAATTGGCCAGATGGTGAGCACCATGGTGGCGTGCCCGGATCCCGCCCGCGCCGCGCTCGATAGCGCCATTGCACAGCGGCTGCAGGGCAGCCTCAGCATGAACCTGCTGACACGTGGCAACACACCGCGCATGCAGCTAGTTACCGACCGTGGCGACACGTTGAGTTTCACCGGCGTACCCACGGCGCAGACGCGTTTCGGCGGCCCCGGTGAAATGACCTTCCTCGAAGTGGCCGCACAGTCCGTACCGTGCCAGCATCCACTGTTTCCGGACAAGCAATGTTTGCTGGTACGCGAACGTCACTTCGACGAACAGGGTTTGGCCACCGGCACGCCTGGTGAATGGCAATCGCTGTATCAGGATATCGAGGGCTATACCCACACCCCTGGAATTCGCAATGTCCTGCGCGTAATGCGCTACACCGTCACTAACTCACCCATCGACGGGCCATCGGTCGTTTATGTGCTGGACCTGGTGGTCGAATCGGAGAAGGTCGGGAACTAGCCGGCCTTCGCCGATCCATCAAATGCAATCCGTAAATATGCCTTATATTGAAAACTACAATTGATTACCCATCGATACAGCCTCGCACGCGACAGCGGCCGCGTGCGGCCTGGCACACCTGCGGTATCGGTGACCAGCCGGTGCACCGGCGCCGTCCCGTGCTCGACCAAGTTCTGCAGCGTTGTGAGCGAATCCCACGAAGCGTTGAACTCGGTGCCCACTGCGTGCTGCAACCCGGCAATCCCATAGAAACGCACGAACGACTCGAAGCCCATCCTGATCAGCAAGCACTGGTAGTAGATCCCTGTTGCCCGCGTGCTGACGGTCTGGTCCACGGTGCCGTGCGTTGTCAGCAGCTTTGCCGCCGCGGCGCATGATGGGTGTCACGGACGAACTCGTTGCTGATCTGCCGTATAACGCCAGCATCAATATTCCGCCTGATCTGGACGCCTCGTCCGGCACCGTCGTCAAGCTCGCCGATGGCACGACCGCGACGGGCACCTTCAATCAGCATCCATTCATTCTGGCGAACATCGGTCAGTTCGGGAGCTTTTGGCATGAGCGGCGCGGCTCGGCCGTGGTGTTCTTCGCGCTCGTCGGTTTCGATGCGGTGTCCCACCCCCGCAGAGGAAGCCGGACGCCCAGCTATCGCCCCTCGTCGGGCGACTGCACGGTGCTAACCGGCCGTTCGCCCGATCCGGCTCCAGAGCGGCGACTCTCACATCGGCGAACGCGTACTTACGCCCCATTGCCGACAATCGGCTCGTCGTAGTTTCAAAGGCAGGTACCCGAGGCCGCTTTCTGCGACCACGAACGCCAGGTTTCAATGCCATCCGTTCGTCACCCTCGGGCAGCAAAAAAACGCCGATGCTACGGCAAAACGCCGTGTGTCGAGGTCGCGGAGGTCGGAGCCGTAATCGAAGTCACAATCATCTACAACCCAGCCGCAGTCGAAATGGGCCATTCAATGCAGAACGCTTCGATTCAATATTAAATACGTACTCCGAATAAAATATCAATGCAAATAATCCCTGTAAATATCAAGTGGCATGCTTCTGCAAGCGCATACATGTTTTGACGGTTGTCCTGCAATCCCCGTACCACGCCAATCGTAGCGGGGGCGCCATGTGATGAACCTGAATCCGTAATGAATTTTTCACACAAATGCTGCTATCGCGACCTAGTGTGTGTTTTGGTAGATGCATCGCTGCATGTCCTGGTGGACGGTAGCAAGCTCTGGTTTTGCGGTGGGCAATGCACAGGCGTTTTCCCCTTTTCGCGAGGCTCAGAATGAAAATCAATATCAGACGCTTATCCCGATCAACTTTCAATGGCATGGCAGGCGGTTGCGTCATTGCGTTGGTGTGCTCGATCGGCCCAGGCGCACATGCGCAAACGCTGGGTTCGCTAGTACAGGTAGCTGCGGGCGACCCATTTAGCGGATGCACGGCAGACAAGGTGAACGCGCAGCAGTCGGCATTCGGCAGCGTCCTGTATCCTGCAACCTCAATCGAGCCATGGATTGCGGTCGATCCGACCGACCCGTCTCGCCTCCTCGTCGGCCACCAGCAGGATCGCTGGATCGACGGCGGACACGCGGGCTTGTCGGCGTCGTCTCCAGCGATGCGGGCAGTACCTGGTCGAATTCGATTCCGTCCGGCGTGACTGCGTGCACCGGAGGCAAATTCCGGCGAGCTTCCGATCCCTGGGTAGATTTTGCGCAAGACGGAACGGCCTTCTTCTTCTCTCTGGTACTGGACCCCGCGCAGCCGACGACTCCTTTCGGAGCCCGAAATAGCGGGATGCTGGTCAGCCGCTCCGCTGACCACGGCGCGACGTGGCAGCCTCCCGTTACACTGATCCGCACCAACTCGCCGCACGTGCTCAATGACAAGAACTCGCTCACTGCGGATCCGACCGCGAATAAATACGTCTATGCGGTCTGGGATCAGTTGAGCGTGTTCCCGCCAACGAAGGAAGGCGCCCAACTGCTCGCGCAAAATGACGGTGTTGAGATCGCGCGCCAATTGGCGGGCCTTTCTTCGACATGTGGGACGCCGCCGTGCGCAGGTGGTGCCCCCTTCTCCAAATTTAGTTTCACCGGCCCGAGCTTCTTCTCACGGTCCACCGACAATGGGGTGACATGGAGCACAGCCGCACCGATCTACCAGCCGGGCACGAACGCGCAGACAATCGACAACATGGTGCGCGTGCTGCCTGATGGAACCCTGCTCGACTTCTTCACCGCGATCAACGTCACGCCATCGCCCCTGAGCATCGGCTATATCAAGTCGACGGACAAAGGTGCGAACTGGTCGGGGCCGACGTTCACCAACGATATTCATACGGTCGGCGGCGTGGTCACCGGCGTGGTGACACCTGACAGCGGTCAGCCGATACGCGACGCCGCCATTCTCTACAGTGTCGCTGTGAACCCGGTCTCGGGGGCTATCTATCTTGCCTGGCAGGACGACCGCTTTTCGTCCGGGACCTGCACCACGCCCACCGGATCGATTCCGATCGTCGGGATCGTCTTCAGCGAGTCGGATGACGGTGGGGCCACCTGGTCAACACCCGTGATGATCAACAAGACGCCGCCGAACGGTACGAACTCCTGCCGTCAGCAGGCTTACATTCCGGCGATAGTGCCGTCGGGCGACGGCAATACGATCGTGGTGACCTACTACGACTTTCGTAATGACACGAACACGCCTGTGGGCTTCGAAGGCAGCGACTATTTCGCAGTGTTCTGCTCGACCGCCACTGCTTGCACGAACTCCACCAATTGGGGTAACGAACGGAAACTGACTGACGCCTCGTTCAACATCCTTAACGCACCCGTAGCGGGTGGCCATTTCCTCGGCGACTACATGGGTCTGGCCGCTAGTGGACCCAAAACTATTTACCCCTTATTCGGCGTCGCCACGAATGCCAACGTGACGGCCGAATTCACCCGCAAGATCACATTGCCATGAGCGCAAACGGCGGCGACTAAAAAACGCCACTGGCGCAAGCCAGTGGCGTTTTTCACTGCATCGACCCACCGCCGTCAGGAGCCACCGCGGCGGCGGCGAGAAGGCAGCCCTTACACGGCGGCAATCGCTTCGCGGGCGGAAGCGAGCGCCTCGCTCGCTGCGTCTGGGCCCATCGCCAGGCCTTCGGCATGGATGAAGCTCACGTCGGTCATGCCGAGGAAGCCGAGGAACGACTTCAGGTACGGCGTCTGGCTATCGTGCGGGGTGCCGTGGTACTTGCCGCCGCGCGCCGTAACGACGTAGGCCTTCTTTCCGAGAACGAGGCCTTCGGGCCCGTTTGCGGTGTACTGGAACGTGATGCCCGCTCGCGCGATGAAGTCGAAGTACGTCTTCAGTTGCGACGAGATGCCGAAGTTATACATCGGCGCGCCGATCACGATAACGTCCGCGGCTTGCAGTTCTGCGATGAGCGCTTCTGCATGCCGCCGGCATTGCAACCGAAATCGCTCGACGTGGTCAGCCTCATGGTAGTGGGCGGCGCAAAACACGCTGGGTTGTGGAGCAGACCATCCCTCGTGGCTTCACAACTTCCGCCGACTGCGCATCCGCTTCGAGCAGCTCGCCTTCATCCACGAGGCTTTCCTCAGAATCGCCTGCTGAATCATATGCTGGCGACACCTGCAAAAGTCATTCTATTAACACCTCTTAGACTCGAATGCTTCAAAGCATGCGCTTCGCGGCGCGCATTAGAACGCGCTTGACGAACATTGAATGTCCATCAAGCGCTATCGGAACTACCGTACAACACCACATCAATTGTTTTGCCAATTTGGGGCGGTCGCGGGTGCAGCCTGGTGCGCCGCGGCGGCGGCCGCAACGCGTGCCTGTGCCGCATGCAGGTCGGAAGGATATTTGTTGTCGCGTCCGGTCGGTTTGTAGCCGGCCTTCACGAGTTGAGCCAGTTCCTCGCGGACCTGGTCGCGCGTGGGCGATCCATTCGATGGTTGAGCGAAAGAAAGGGCCGGTATCAATAGGGCGGCAGCAAGCGCGGCCAATATGAGTGTCCGGTTCATGGTCTGTGCCTCCAGCCAGGTGCCAGCGCTACGGCCCCGGGGTGGATCGCAAGCTGGCACCGCTAGCTTGACGCGGCAGACTTAAGGAATAGTTAACGCCGAACGGGCGACTTGTAATCTCCGCATAAGCCGCTTACTTACGGAGGCCTGACAATTTGCAACTCGCTACCGCCACGATCCAACCGTGCTCCAAGGTCGAACCGTGGCGGCCGCGAAGCGCATCATTGCGTTTGCATGGCCGGCGCAACCTCGTTGGCCGTGGTTGCGAACCGGTGTTTTCTCATGGGCGCGAGAATGAACTTGGCCGACAGCCCTGCGACGATCGACACGACGGCTGAGCCAATCAGGACATGCTCCCATGAACCGCCGGCGGCCAAAAGCGAAGCAATCGGCACGAGCAATGATGCCGTGCCCTTGGCGGTATAGAGCGTGCCCGCGTTCGACGCCGCGTATTTGCTACCGAAGGTATCCGCACAGATTGCAGGGAAGATCGAAAATATTTCGCCCCAGCACAGGAATATCAGAGGTGCAAAGATCAGGAATGCATAAGGATCGTGACCGTACGCATTCATCCCCAGCAATGCCAGCCCTTCGCCAACGAACACGATCAGCATGGTGTTTTCGCGGCCGATCTTGTCGGAGAGGAGGCCGCAAACCGGACGGGTCAGTCCGTTGAGCAGATTGTCGATCGATAGCGCCAGCGTCAGCAACGGCAGCGTCGCGCCAAAGAACTGTACCGGGAGCTTGGCAAAGCCAAATGACTTGGCAATCGGGCCGAGTTGCGCGGTGGCAATCAGACCGCCGGCGGCGACGAGCACGAATAGCAGATAAATCATCCAGAAGAGAGGCGTCTTGACCATCTGCCGCGGCGTATAGTCGACTTTGCTCGTCACGACGCGCGCGACGGGCTTGATACCCGGGCCTGGATTCGGGCGAATCAACGCGATGCTCAGGATGAAGATGGCGATACCCTGAATCACGCCGAACACGAAGAACGTTTGCCGATATCCCGAGTTGTGAATCATGTCGGCAATCGGAATCACCGTTAGCGCGGCACCGGCGCCGAAGCCCGCAGCAGTCAGGCCGGCAGCGAGACCGCGACGGTCGGGGAACCACTTGAGTGCATTGCCGACGCAGGTGCCGTAGACGCAGCCCGCTCCGAGGCCCGCGATCACCGAAGCCGTGTAGAGCATGGGTAAAGTCGTGGCGAACGAATCGAGCACCCAGCTCAGCGCGACGAATGCCGCGCCGCACATGACGACGGGACGCGGGCCGAAACGGTCGACGAGCCAACCTTCGACCGGCACGAGCCAGGTTTCGACCAGAATGAAGATGGAAAACGCTAGCTGGACCGAGGCGCCGGTCCAAAGGTTTTCCGTTTTCATCGGGATCACAAAAAGCGTCCACGCATATTGAAGGTTGGCGACAAGTGCCATGCAGGCAATGCCGATGAAGAGTTGAGTCCACCGGTTTCTCAGGAATGCATTGCCTGCCGGCGAGGCAGCAGATGACATGACGACTTCTCCTACGAATTGAAGGTCAGACTACGGCGCGAGGGGCCGCGCCACGCGCGCCGTAGTGTGTTGCCCGCGATATCAGGACTTCTGCTCGTACACCCCAACTTTGTTGCTCTCGTTGAGATAGACGTAGACGCGATGGGTGGCCGTGTCGACCGTCAGGGTGTGGACCTTGGGTTCGGTATGGATGTGGTCGACAATTTGATTGGAGTCGAGATCGATCACCTCGAGATTGCCGGTCTTGTCGCCGATGAATGCGCGGCGCTTCTCGGCGTCGATCGCGGTCTGGTCAACCGCGCCGGCAACAGCGATGGTCGTGACCAGCTTGCCCGTTGCGGGGTCCACCACGAGCATCTTCTTGTCGTTGGTGCCGAAGAGCAGGTGATGGGTCTTGCTGTCGTAGACGCCGCCCTTGGCGTCTTCCTTCAAACCGAAGTCCCACACCGCTTCGATCTCGTGCGTGTTCGGATTGATCACGTCGATCTTGCTGCCAACCGGCTGATATAGACGGTCGGTGGAAGCCACATACAGTGCGACGTCTGGGCCGTCCTTGTCGTCTTCGGGCTTCAGCTTGAACGATGCGGTGAGCTTGTACGGCGACTTCGGCTCGAAAACGGCTTCGTTGTTACTGTCGTCGTTCGCGAGCAGAATCGCGCCCGTTTTCGTGTCGACGTTCACGCCGTCGGGGGTTTTGCCTCCGCTGTCGACGGCGGCGATGCGGTCGAACGAGTGCTTGTCATAGACGATCAGCTTGCCAGTCGTCGCGTCCGTGACATACGCGTGCTCTGCGTCGAAGTCGATGCCGTTGCCGGAATCGACACCCGTCAGCGTTTTCTTTATCGCCATGCTGTTCGCGTCGATCACGACGACGTTGTGATTGGGCGACTGGGAGATCCACACCGCGTGGGTGTCTTTGTCATAGGTGACCCAGTCGCCGTGACCGCCCTTGGTTCCCGGCAAATCGATCGTCTTGACGAGTTGATATTGCGACGTTTGCGCGTGGGCCGCGAATGAGCACACCCCCATCGCTGCCAGACAAACCGTCAATGCTTTGTGCGTGAGAAAAGCCATGTTGCCTCCATAGGAAATGAATGCGCTTGTAGCGGGTTTTATCGACTGGCTTGAATTCGAGGTCAGAACTTGTGCGTGATGCCGACGATCGTCACGACTTGCGAGCGCGTGCTCGAACTCGCCGCAAGATCGCCCACCGTGCCGCCCGCCGCGACGATTTCGGAGCCGTCTTCGCTGAACGTCGTGCCGCTCGCGTGGGAATAGGCCACGGCTGCATAGAAGCTCGTGCGCTTGCTCAACGCGTAGGTAGCGTTCACGCCGAAGTTGTTGTACGTCGCCGATGAAGCACCGCTGGAGTGCGTGTACACATAGTTGAGCGCGGCGGTCACTTCCGGATTGAACTGGTATTGAAGCGCCGCGCCGCCAACATTGAAGGTCTGCGTGTGGTTGAATGCGCCGTAATTCATATACGGCTTGTACTGAGCATTGCTGTAGCGGACGTTGCCGGTCAGATTGCCGATGACGTACTGGGCGGCGACCTGGAAGATCTGCCGCGAACCGAACAGCGGTGTTGCGCCGAAAAGCGGCGTAACTGAGTTGTTTTGAACGAGGTCCGCCGCGCCGTTACCGTTCTGGTCGTTCTTCATGAACAGATAGCCGGTGGCAAGCGTCAGGCCGCCGTTGTTGTACGCGGCGGCGGCGCCATACGCGTGTCCGCCGGTCGGATTGCCGGCAATGCCGCCTACGCCGTACATCAACTCATACTGGAAGCCGGCGTAAGTTGGGCTCGCGTATTTGATCGAACTATTGATCCATGCCGAGTTGTCGTTGTTGTCGGCGTCGCCGGGGGTGGTGAAAACCGGACCCGCGAAGTTGTCGCCGGTGATCGGCTGGATCAGGTCGACCGTGGGGTCGAACTGCCTTCCCATCGTTACCGTGCCGTACGCATCGTCGGAGAGACCCACCGTGGCCTGGTGGCCGAAAAGACGGCCATTCGAAAGCGATCCACGCGTGATGTCGAACGAGCTTTCCAGAGTGAAGATTGCGTTCAGACCGCCGCCAAGTTCTTCCTTGCCCTTGAGGCCCCAATACGTGGCAGCGTTGTCGCCGTTTTGCATGGCTACGAGGGAATGGCCGCCGGTGTTGTTGTACCAGGCGACGGCTTCGTCGAGCGAACCGTATAGCGTGACGCTGCTCTGTGCATGTGCCGCAACGGACGTGAAAGTGCTAAGTACTACGACACAAATAACACCTAACCTGAAATGTCTCACAACCTCTCCTTTCATTAATAATATTGTGTAGTGCGAAGTGCGGAATGAAGAATCCAGTGCTTAGGGCCGATGCTTGCGGGTGGGGCGGCGGCCTCCAGCGGCATGTGGGTCACCCTGTCTGGCGCCACGATTGGTGCGCTGCGGTACGTACTGTCCACCGGGGATGAGAGGCGGGCATCAGCTGTCCCGGGTCGAACTTTGACGGCGTGCCCCGCTTTCGGACAATCGAATAATTTTATGTGCACGATAAAAGGTTCGTTATGTCTGAAAGCCGTTTAAATGATCGAAGGCTATGGACCCGTGGCCTCGAACCTGTCCGTTTCCTGACAACGCGTGCGTGCCTGAACGCCGGAAAGCGCCGTTGGGAAAGGCTGACGACGGTTCGCAATGGCCGTGGTTGTTTACGCAAGGCATGAGCTTGCGTAAGAAGCGGATGAAGGAAAACGTAAAGAGAAGAGAGCGTTGCGTGCCGTTCGACTTTCCGGAATAGCGCAACGGTCAGGGAATTCACTGAGCGCGTGCTGTTGTTCAAAAATTCTGTGAGCGAGAGCGTTAACCTTCCCTTAAGGTTGGCGACGCTAGCCTCTCCCACGTTACGTGCGGCACGTACGGCGCGAGCTGGCTTTCTCGCTACACCAAACGAATACGGAAAGAACACGGGCGAACGGCGACGTGGCGAGAGCGCCGTAACGCGACGAGTCGAAATCTTTGACGGGCTCTGGAGTGAACAACGGGGAGCGCGATGCGCATACTGGTGGTGGGAGACGACGCCTCGATAGATGGCGGGTTGAAGCGCGGGTTGCACAAGGAGGGATTCGCTGTCGATTGGGCGAATGATGTCGAAATGGCGATGCTTGCGCTGCGAACGACCTCGTACGCTCTGGTGCTACTCGATATCGGTTCGTCCGGAAATAACGAACTGACACTGCTCGCAAGATTGCGGCAGCGAAACGATGCGACGCCCGTGATTGTGATGGCTGCGCGCGATGTCGGTCCGGATGCGGTTGCCGGCCCCGACTCCGGCGCCGACGATTACCTCGTCAAACCGTTTGCACTCGACGAACTGCTGGCACGCATGCGTGCTTTGAGCCGCCATCAAACGGGGCGTGTGCAACCGTCGCTGCAGGTCGGCGCGCTACGGCTCGACCCTGCGCAACACTGTGTGTGGTTGCGCGACAGGGAGGTATCGGTGACGACGCGGGAGTTTGCGCTGCTTCATGAGTTGATGCGCAATCCAGCGATCGTCGTCACGCCGGCGCAACTCGAAGAATGCCTGTACGGATGGAACGAGGAAATCGAGAGCAATGCCATCCAGGTGCATATCCACAATCTGCGCCGCAAGCTGGGGCGGGACGCCATCCTCAACGTGCGCGGCGTGGGTTATCGGATCGGGAATCTCGCGTGAGGCAGACGCGCGATAGTCAGGAAGCCGGTTGCGCATAACGCAGTGACAACGCCATCTCGGTGGCTGGAGACCCACGTGAGGATGTTACTGGTTCATGAGGACGATTCAATCGCGCTGCAGGTCGTCACGCAGATGCACCTCGCGGGATACGAGGTCGATTGGGCGAGCAGCAAATACGAAGCAGAACTGAGTTTGCGGTATCGATGCCACGACGTCGTGCTGCTCGATTTCGGCGAATCTGCCGTGGACGCCCTCGAACTGTTGCGCCGCTATCGCAGGCTTGGCGGGAACGCGGCGGTCGTCGCACTGCTTCCGCGCGGTCTCCTGGCGAGTCCGATGGTTGTGCTCGACGGTGGCGCCGACGACTATCTAATCACGCCGTTCGACCTCGAAGATCTGAGGTCGAGGGTTCGCGTCTTGATGCGGCGGCCGAATCGCACACAAGGTCCATTGGTGCTGGGAAATTTGACAGTGAACGAGCTCGACTATCTGGTACTGCTCGACGGCATGCCGGTGACGTTGAGGCCGAGCGAATACCGGTTGCTGACTGCACTGGTCAACGAGCCCATGCGAGTTTTCACGCGTTCGGAGCTGGCGTTGCACCTCTTTGGACGTACACGCGCGGCCTCGGGTAGCGCTGTCGATGTCGTCGTTCACGGCTTGCGGCGCAAGCTTGGCTCCGAGAAGATCGTGACGATACGAGGTGTTGGCTATCGGATGCGCCAGACCGCGTGACGCAATCCATTCGCTTCATTCGAGGGCACTCGCGCCGCGGGGCGGCTGACTACGACCGCAGCCACCGCAGGCCAACCTACAATACATCTGCTGCAAGCACCCGCCGGCTTGAAAATCCCGGCCGCCGGCGGTAACGCCTTGGATGCGGCACGCGCGCTCGAGGAGCCGTTGAACCCACCACAACGCACAACCTGCGGCACGCTTACGCGTCGACCATTCGATCGATCGGCTCAGCTACGAGGTCAAACGCGTAAGGGAAATCGCGGCCGCTTTTGCGAGGACGAAGCATGCGCGTCGTCGCACATATGCGCCGGCTCATGACCAAGACACCGGTAACTAGCCGCAGCCACATGTTGCGCCGCCGTTTCTGCGGCTATACTCCGCGTCTCGCTCCTTCGCACTTTCCCGACATGAAGCGCGTCTCCGTTCGGCAGTCTCCTATCCACGGAAAGGGCGTCTTTGCCTTGCGGGCACTTTCCGCCGGCGAACGCATCTTCGAATACAGGGGGCTCGTCACCACCTGGCGCGAAGCAACCCGCGCCTATGCGCGACGCACCGATGCTGCGCACACTTTCCTCTTCGGGTTGTCGGACGGGCGCGTCATTGATGGCGGCCGCGGCGGCAATGGCGCGCGGTGGCTCAACCATGCCTGCAAGGCGAACTGCGAGGCAATCGAGAAATCGGGCCGCGTCTACATCAACGCGCTCAAGGATATCCAGCCCGGCGCGGAACTGTTCATCGACTACGCGCTTGAAGTCTCAGCGAAAGCGCGCGTTTCGGCCAGCGCGTACGCCTGTCGCTGTGGCGCCAGGCGTTGCCGCGGGACCATGCTTGCTCCGATCTAGGTTCGCCTTGCAGACGGGTCCCGTCAACGCAGTACGCGGCGACTGTGGGAGCCAATACCTCGAGGCGCGGATGCCTAAGCACATCAGGCCCCGGAACGCGTCAAGGGCCGTGCTCCGCGCTGCGTGTGGCCTTTTCAGCATTCGATCTGTTCAACGCGCCGCTGCCACCGAAGTGCCGGTGTCGGCCATGATGTGACATCCAGTTCGTTGCGTCGCTATGACATTCGGGCGGCAGTTCCCCTTCGCAAGCAGTCACTCATACACGGTCTTCCGCTTATGCTGCGACTAATGGTTCATCGGCAGGCAAATGCTGCCGAGAGCGGACATCCGAACGCGCCCGGCGCTTCATCTCATACATTCCGCGATGCCGGGATCGCACCGGCTGCTATCTTTGCGCAACAGGCAGTGCGCAACGGCGCGGATACTGGCGATGCGATGTCCAGCTACAACCCTCGAAGGCGTGAAAGCGCGGGGCGTTTCATGCTCATGAGATCCGTCACCTCAATTCGGTCATCCACCGACAAGATCGGAATAGTCAGCCATTTCCCGTCATGATAGGTCCGGGATTCATCGTACAGTTTGACCAATGGCGGGCTCCACAAATAACGCCGTTCTTCAAACTTCTCTCGTTCTGCTCTGCCCAGGACGACCAGAACGGACAACAGACTGTATGCCGGGAGCAGACTGCACAACGCCCTGGTTTCCTTATAGCGCAGTGCCCAGCCTCGCTTCTTGCCCCCATATATCCAACCCGGCGTGAACACATTGGGGTAGAACTCATCAATCCAGCTCCTCAGCTCCCTCCAGTGTTCGAACGCTTCTGGGCCCAACCAGTCGCGGATAGTACGCTCATCCGGATGCGAGGATTTGCCAGAGATTCTTTCACCTATCTCGGCGCTTCGCGTAGTTTTGCTCTCCATTTTCATCTCCTTAGACTATCCAGATATCTAACTTTCCGTTAGCTCACTGCCGCGTGTCCGTCCGCGAGGCCTGGATTGACCCGAGCAGGAGGGAAAGCGACGCAGCCAGCAGAACGACGTCTTTAAGCAGAAACTGGCCGGGCAACGCTGAAATCGCGGGAAAACCACCGGCAGTTGCTTCGGCAACGCCCGGAGTGCTCAACATGAAGGTAAGCGTGATCAGATAAGTAACGGCCGACATCGCAGCTCCCAGCGCGGAGAACAGTGGTTGAATCGCCCCGATGATCAGAGCGGCCGCAGTCGACAGTTCAAGCAAACCTATTACGTCACTTGCGCCCTGTACCCCGAACAGGGAATTCAACCAACCCATGATAGGACTGTTGACGATGAACGGCGAGATGCCGTTCGCTTCGTAATGGGTGAATTTCATTGCACCGAACCACAGAAAGATGATGACTAGCGCCCATCTGAGCAACGAAAGTCCAGCTCGGGATCCTGCGCTCTTTTCTGCAATTTGAAAGCGAAGCAGATTCATGCGAATACTCATTGTTATTTCCCATTTCAGAATGTTAGGTGGTTCGTTACGGATGCACTGCTTCATAGTTTCGATACGGGCCCCGGCACTACCTTCTGTCGAAGTAGTCCGGGAAACGTTCGACACGCCGAGGAACCAACCCGGCACCGCTCTCTTTCTTCTCTCAGCTCACGCTGCATCGCGAGTATCCTGGCGAAGACCGCGCCGGTGAACTTCATGCGAGCACCTTTCGGTACTGGATAAAGCCAGAGCGTTCTCCCACGGCGTCGTAAAGGAGCCTGCCGGGATAGTTGGTTTCGTGGGTCAGCCAATGCACACGGGGCGCTTTTCGATGTTTCGCCTCCGCATACACATGTTCGATCAACGCGCGACCAACGCCACGCCCACGTGCATCAGTCGCAACAAACAGGTCCTGTAGATAACAGTAGTCGTCGGTTGTCCAGGTCGAACGGTGATAGACCGTGTGTGCAAAGCCGCAGGGCTGACCACACGCCAGGGCGAGCACCGCGTGCATGGGTTCGTTAGGGTCAAAGAAGCGCTCCCAGGTGTCGCGTGTCACGGCTTTGGGGATAGTTACCTTGTAAAATCGCTGGTAGCTTTCCCACAGCATCAGCCAAATATCGAAATCGCTACGCTCGATGGCTTTGATGTCAACTGATTGCATAGAATGCTCCCGAAATTCATCTGACGGTCACGCTGGGAAACGCAGCTATGGCCGCCCCAGCATCAAGCAATACGCTCGATTCCAGAGCCTATTCCCCGATTGGGCGCACACCGTATTTTTGACGGTACGTTTTCTGTATCTCGTCTTGACTGCGGGGCGGATCGGCAAAGACATGTGCAGGTGAACACAATGAGGATATCGAACTAATTTCTATGCGGATGACATGCTCGACAGGATACTCAGGCCCGTTTACCTCGCGAATCCAGTCGGCGATCATTGCGTATTCTTCGCCGCCGGGCGGAAGAATAAGCGCACGCCCATTGAACCGGTAACCACGTCTCTGGAAGATGTCGACTACGTTGATCTCGACAGCGGGGTTGAGATTCAAGTTTCGCAACGTCCCGGGCGACGCGATATCGGCAAAGTAAAGCTTGCCATTCCTGACCGTCAAGGAAGCCTTTGGCGAAAGATTCGGTGTCCCGTCCTCATTCACTGTCGCGACGAACGACAGGATTGCCCCCTTTATGATTGCCTCGGCGTCTGCGGTGATTTCAATCATGGATCCACTCGTCTAAAAGGACATCCTGCGAATTCGGGGAACGCTCTCCAGTGCCTCGCAGGAATCGTTGTTTATCGATGAGCTTCGCGCTATTTGATAGGCGTGGTCAGCGCTTTGTCGTCCGTGTCGAGGACGAACACGGCGAGCAATTTCGCGGACTGCGTTTTGCTCGCGTTTCGGCTAATCGAATGGATAGCCCCGGGCGGTTCTGACCAGCTCTCACCCTCCCGATAGACGCGCGTCGGGCCGTCATTCACTTTCGACTCGACAGCCCCCTTGATCACGTACGCGTAAATGAATGCTGACTTCGCATGCGTATGGGGCACCGACGATGCACCCGGAGCGTAGGTGACTTCCAGGGCAATCAGCGACTTGCCGGGGACGTTGGGGATCGCTGCATCGAAATTCTTCGTTACGGTTTGTCCGTCGCCGTCGTGAGCTACAGCGGAGTCCGCGCCCATCGCGGCTAGTGCAACGAAGGCGGCGATGATGATGTTCGGAATCTTCATGGTCTTCTCCTTTTGCGTGTCAGCCAGGACATCTTTCAAGCCCGGCGAGAATCAAGCTGCGGGCACCTCGAGGCCGCGCTGCACAGCAGGGCGCGCGAGACCACGATCGATCCATCGCCGGACATGAGCGAATCGATCGAAGCCGACAAGCTCCCGCGCCTCGTAAAAACCGATCAAATTGCGCACCCACCCGAGCAGCGAGATGTCGGCAATGCTGTAGTCATCGCCCATCACCCAGTCGCGACCTGCGAGCCGTGTGTCGAGCACACCGAGCAGTCGGGCGGATTCCGCCACATACCGGTCGCGCGGGCGTTTGTCCTCGTAGGCTTTGCCTGCGAATTTATTGAAGAAGCCGACCTGACCGAACATTGGCCCAACACCGCCCATCTGCCACATCAGCCACTGGATCGTTTCATAGCGAATCACGGGATCGGCAGACAGGAGTTGCCCTGTCTTGTCGGCGAGGTAAAGCAGGATCGCACCCGATTCGAACAACGCGACCGGGCGGTCACCTGGACCGTTCGGATCGAAGATCGCCGGAATTTTGCCGTTCGGGTTGAGCGAACCGAATGCAGGTTCCTGGTTCTCGTTCGCCATGATGTCGACACGATGGGCTTCGTACGCAAGGCCCGTCTCCTCCAGCATGATGCTGACCTTCACTCCATTAGGAGTCGGCAGAGAAAATAGCTGGAGCCGGTCGGGGTGTTGTGCGGGCCAGCGCGTGAAAACTGGATGCTGAAGGGTCATCTTTTTCCTTGGTGATGGAATGTGCCGGCCTTTTGCCGAACATGGCCGACCGTTCCGCCGTGCGTTCCGATGGATTACCCCGAGAACTCCGCTCTCGGGGTGTCCAACGTCATGTGCGTCGTAGCCGCGAGGTCAGATCGAACCGGCCGGCGTGACAGCGGGGAAATCCATGTCCGGATCGAAGACGTTATTGAAGAAGTTCGTCAGGGAATACATAGCGACCAGTGCGACGATTTCCATCACGTTTGCGTCTGTGTAGCCCGCTTCGCGAACCGCGTTCAGGTCGGCGTCGCCCACCTTCCCACGGGTCTCGATGACCTTGCGCGCGAACTGGACTGCGGCATCGCGCTTCGGATCGGCGGCGTGGCCCTTGCGCGCGAGGATGATGTCGTCCGTGGGGAGCTTCGCCAGGTGCTCTGCCGTGAAGCTGTGAACCGTCAGACAATAGTTGCAACCGTTCACTTCGGAGACGGCGAGGCCGATGCTGTCACGCGTCTTCACGTCGAGCGCCTTGCTCAGGGAGCCCAGCAGGTACGCCCAGGCGTTGAACGCGATCGGGCTTTGCGCGAACGCCGCCATCATGTTCGGCGTGAAGCCGATATTTTTGGCGAAGCCATCGAGCGTCGCCTTCGACTCGGCAGGCACTTGTTCCGGCGTAAGAATGGTGGTTCGGGTCATGATTGATTCTCTAATTAATTTGCATTACTGATTGATGAGGGTTCATCCTTGAACCCTCCCCTGGGATTACTTCGTGCCCGGACGCGGGTCGAAGCTGTTCAGGCTCAGGCGGGAGTTACCTTGCCTACGACTGCTTTTCATGGCTGGCTGGTCGTTGTGCGTAGTGGACGCCCCAGCGACACGCTTAGACGAGGTCGAGCACGTCGGCTACGGGACGGCGCGGCTTTTGCGCCCAGTTGCCTTGACGCTCGGCGCCGATGGCGAGCAGAAGCGCGGGCACCTCATCATCGGCCAGACCGAATTCGCGGTGAACGGACTCGGCGTCGAAGCCGATCATCGGCGTCGACCCCAGACCCAGCGAGCGGGCTGCATAAATCATTGCCGACGCGCCGAACGTGGCCGTGCGTACGGCTTCGTCGCGGCGACGCTGCGGATATGCCATGTACAGTTCGCGTGCCGGGTTCTCCCACTCCGACACCATCGTCGCCGGCATCACGCCTGCTTCGACCAGCGGCGCCAGACGATCCGGAATCACGCTGGTGTCAACCAGCTGTCCGCAGATGATGAAGGTAACTGCCGCGTCCGCGACAGCGGGCTGACTCCACGCAAGCGGAAAGAGCTTGGCCTTCGCCGCGGGCGTGCGTACCGCAATGAAGCGCCAGTTCTGCAGATGAAAGGACGTCGGGGCGCTGGTGGCGATCCGCACCAGCTCGCGGATCTGGTCGTCGCTCAACGTCGCCGACGGGTCGTAATACTTCGTGGCGCTGCGGCTGACGATGCATTCGATGACTGCGTTATTCATGGTGGTTCCGCTGTTCATAAGGATTCCTATTGGTAGAGAGGCCTGCTGGGGTACAGAAGCGCTTCCGTTCGAACTTGCGCGGCAAAGATTCACGGTTCTTGTGTCGATCGCTGCTCACCTTGGCCGCTTTCACCAAGGCATCGCAGCTTCTCTGCGTGTTTGCCGTCAAGTGGTGAGGTGTTTCAACTTTAAGGCCACAGGAGACCTATTTCGAGAGCGGAAATGCTCAATAAAGTGTCCAAAAGGATCAAACTGCAGGGAGGTGATCGGTTCGCTCAATGCTGCAACGCGGTAGGGTTCATCGTGCCGCCGCGAATGAGGCCTGCTGTCCAGATTGCTTCGAAGGAGGCGCGGCCGAAGACCAGTCGCTCCGTGCCGACATCACCGGAGCGTGTTCCGCGGTGGTTCGAACCGCGGACGACAAATCCCGGGTTCTATCGCCCCTGACGTGCGAGACGGCGCCATTCACCGGGTGTCATGCCCATCCTCTCGGTGAACAAACGCCGGAAAGAGGACACGGATTGGTAGCCAACCGACTCGGCCACAGCCTCTGTGGTCATCGTCGGCTTCTTCAGCTCGTTTGCGGCGTGGCTCATGCGGATGTCGGTTAGCAAATCAACGGCTGAGTATCCGAGCGTTTCCTGGAAATGCCGCATGAACGTGGCGCGGGACATGTTGCACAAGGCGGCCAGATCGGGCAGGTTCCAGGCGCGCGCGGGATCGGAGAACATTGCCGAAATCGCGGGGGCCAACCGTGGATGTCCAGCGAGCGCCAGCAAGCCTGTCGGGGCCTGCCCGGATCTAGTCGCCTCGCGCAGCACGATAGTGAACAGCGCCGAACTGAGCGAGTTGAGGACGGCATAACCGCCCACTTTTTCTCCTGTAGACTCGTCGCGCATGAGCCTCACAAAATTGGCGAGAGGGTTCGAAGCGGACTCGAAGTCCGGGTCATCATCCCCGCCCGTAGTCCGCACCACCAGATTTGTTGGAAGGTAATTGCGAATCAGTCGATCATGGGGCGGCCCAATAAAAAAACGGCCGCATAACATATCGAGATGTTCGCCGGCGCCGTCGTTCTCGCTAAATGTCCACCCGGCAAAGTCCTGGCGCTCGCGGGTAGGGCCGGGCTGAATTCCACTACCGTCGTGCAGGATGTGCGCAGAGCCGTGGGGCAACAAGACGATATCGCCAGCGACCAGCTCCTTTACCATCCCTGCCGCCGGGTCCTCGATGATTGCCTTGCCCTTGAGCACAACGTGGTAGGGAATTTCGTGGGTTGCCGCCTGATCCCACGCGACGCGCCACGGTGCACCGTAGGCGCAGCGTACTTCCGGCCGACCAGTAACAGTGATCAATTGCAGCAGGTGACTCAACCAGTCGACGTGAGACATAGGATTCCGTAAAGCCTCGGCGTGGAAAAATCAGCTGGCCGTTCAAACTCGCAAAATTGCCAGCGCTCGAAAATCTCGAAGACGGGAAATGCTCGTTCCTCGCCATCGGAGGGGTCGAATCGAACGGGAAGTCGCAACGACGGCGTAGTCGATCCGGAACGCCCGAACGATGGTGGCATCAATCCCCTGCGATGCGCCGGTAACGACCACTACCTTTCGCGATTCGCTCATGAGCCGGTGCGTCCTAACATGATGGTTCCTCCGGAAAACAACCTACTGCGGAAGCCAGAATCATTCTATGGCGGTTGACAGGTACATACGTTCGACTCACACGCGGGCGAAATATCGAGTCGCCACGTCGTATGGCCTTCCCGGACAGCGCACAGACGGCATCCGCAGGTGCCGAACCGATACCCCAGATCTGGCTCTCGTAACGTCCCATGCACGGATCGCTCCAGCGTACGCTAATCGTCGTCGTCGACAGTTTCTCCACAACGGAGAACCGCGAGGGCGTCGGTAGATTCGACATTAGATATCCGCACGTTCAAACGAGGCTGCACGCGAGATTTGCCATAACCGGCTCGATCGTGGCTATCAGAGAAGCCCGAAGTTGCGCGGCTTGCCCGGCATCGAGAAATGCGGTTGCCTGCAGCGGCATATAGTGGACGGTGGTGAGACCAATGCAAGCCAGTACGGCAGAAAGATAGGGCGTGAGGAAATCCGGCTGGTTAGCACGTTCGCCTGTGAACACCCCGCCTGAGGCGATACCAACGAATACCGGACGGTCTCGAAGCATTCCAACCTTGCCAGCGGGCGTCGACTGCATGGTGCGTCCGACCCGGATAAGCTGATCGATCCAGGCTTTCAGCACGGACGGGATCGTCAAGTTATTCATCGGGGTCCCGATGACGATCGCATCGGAGCCCTCGACCTCTTGAATGAGTTCCTCAGCGAGAAGTACCGCGTCAGCGGTCCGTCCAGCCGCGGCCAACGATGCAGGCGTGGAAAGTGCATCGGCGTAGGCGGCTCCGAGATGAGGTATCGGCTCCAACCCGAGGTCCCGACGGCGAACCTGCGCGCTCGGGAAGATCGTTTGAAGCTTCGCGACGATCCCAGCCGACAGCTTTCGGCTATGCGACTCCAGTCTCGGGCTGCAATCGATATGCAGAATGTTCATACAATTTTCTCCGGCAGATTTGCTGCGGCTTTGGTCGCGTGATTGCTTGACCCTGAGTCGTTAGCCTTGGATAGTGGACGAAAACCGTTGTTTGTAAACATAAGACACCGAATTCGGCGAGCGGCCCTAAATCCCTGGATGGCAGTTCATATCACTGATGGCAGGAAGATTCTGTACCATCGACAGTGCATACAACAGAACCAAGATCGTGATTTTTGTGTGTACCAAGAACATGGATTCAGACTTGCAGATACAGCTCGACCGAACGGCAAAGCGGCCCCTCGCAGAACAGATTTTCGACAGCATCAGCAGGGCAATTGAGTCAGGGCTGCTCGAATCCGGAACACGTTTGCCATCGTGGAAAGACCTTGCCTCGCAGCTCGGGGTGGCGCGCGGGACGGTCCAAGCGGCCTATGACCGTTTGTCTGACGCGCAGATGATCGAAACATTTGGAGCGGGAGGAACACGGGTGGCCCCGCGCCTTCGCGCCGCCACAACTCAGCGAAAGGCGGCGCGGCTCGGGTCGTTTATGAGGTCGTACGAGGAAATGAACGCAGGGCCGGCGATTTTTCAACTCGGTATTCCGGCGTTTGAAGGGCTACCCGAGAAGCTTTTTTCGCGGGCTCGCTCCTCCAACCTGCTAAAGACCGGATGCCTGTCGTCGCTGCTCTATCCTGATCCGAGAGGTGAGTTCGAACTGCGCAGAGAGATCGCGGGCAATCTCTCCATCGCGCGAAACTTCCACTGTCACCCGGAACAGGTTTTCATCACGTCCGGATACAGCGCCGGCTTAGGCTTGACGCTTCGGGTGTTAGGTTTGGATGGCAAGAAGGTTTGGATGGAAGAACCCGGTTTCATGATCACTCGCAAGGGGCTGGAACTGGCTCGCCTGAACATCGTGCCGATACCGGTAGACGCGGACGGTATAAACGTAGACTACGGCATCGAGACTGCCCCAGACGCTGCGTTAGCAGTCTTGACGCCCGGTCAGCAGGCGCCTCTAGGCTCGACTCTGTCGTTGAGGCGACGCCTTCAACTGCTTGAGTGGGCGGCTTCGAACGATTCGTGGGTCATTGAAGACGATTACCTCGGCGAACTACAACTGGAAGGCAGGCCGGCGCCTGCAATGGCGTCGCTTGATGACGGCAAGCGGGTCATCCACATCGGCTCTTTCAGCAAGACTGTTAGCCCGGCTCTACGTCTTGGATTCGTCGTGGTGCCTGCCGAATTGGCCAATGCATTCGCAGAGGTAGCAGCAACACTCGCTCCCGCGCCGTCACCCGTTATTCAAATCGCCACGGCTCAATTTATGCGGGAGGGCCACTACATCCGGCGTATACGCCGACTCAAGCGTCTATATTCCGCGCAACGAGACGGTCTATCAGAACAGTTACGTATGCGGAACGCGCAATGGGTCAATGCGGGCCTGGCCGTGCTTCTTCGCCTCCCGGAGGGCGCCTCCGATGTGCGCATCGTGCGCGAGGCGATGACTGCCGGTATCGCGCCCTCGCCTTTGTCGGCGTGGTTCGCGAATCCGTCGTGGACTGTGTCCGGCCTTTTGCTCGGGGTTGCAACGGCGCCTGAAGAACACGTCGCCAGGTCATGCCAACGATTGTTCGAGATCATTGACGGATATTGCTGACGAAGCGGGTCGCCGGGCGATTTGAGGTGGGCGTGAAGCACAAAAACGTGACGCGCTTTCGGTGTCCGTCTGGCCACCATTTCCGACGAGAACCCTATGCCGATCGCAGATCCATAATCGCGCTGGCTTTATCGTTGAAAACTTACAAATCGGGGGGCAGGGGAAACGGCCGTTAGAACGCTCGCAACGGTCATCCGACCGGCAGTGGTCCGAAGGGCAGAAGTGGGTCGTGAAGACCCATTCGCTGGCAGGAGAGTTGACATTCGCCAACGCCGGTTTGCCAATGTCAGCAATGGCGCGTGCAGCTGCCCCATGGCCTCCGATCATTGACCGTCGGCTTTGGCCGATATCCTGTCCTCGATCGACGGTACGGGATGCCCGCTCCACCCCGATACCCGCCCTTAGGCCTACTACAGCCGGAGAGCAACGGACGACATATATTTCGTTCGCATTCGCGCAGAAACTCTCCCCTCTTCCGGGCGTCCACTGCCTGCCTACGCTGCAGGTCTCTGGTTCACCGGCTCGCCCTACATGTCCGAGGCGTCAGGTTGTTCGCGATGCGAATCTCGACATTACAGCCCGCTCGCCAAGAGAACCCAGGAGAAATGCTCAGGTCAGAGCCAGGCGCCAGCCGCCCTGCCAGGTGAACGGGAAAAGCGCCTGGTTGCATTCGTCCAGTTGGCCCGGCGCGAACGGCGCTAAATACGATGCGTTTGCCCATTCCACGAATGAGGCCAACCTCGCGTAAACCGGCTTCGGGGACGTGCGGCGGTCCGCGTTCGGCAGTTGCCGGGGAATGCCTGCCGCCGAAGGCGCCACCTTTCTAGCGGCCACCGATTGTTAGTTTCAATCAACCGTCCCTTTGCGCCTGGCACCTCGCGCCAGCTTTTGCCGGTTCGCGTATTTCATGATTTTTTCTATCTAAATACAAATTTTACCGCAGAAAAATCGAATAAATCATGCGCCGGCCGTCCCGATCGAATACACTGATTACGCGCGTCCCGGACGTCGACACAGCGATCGACCTCCGGATTTTGCATGATTTAATCTCCTTAACTGCTGATTTCTTTGTGTAGTCACAAAAAAATCATGCCCCCGACAAGTATGGCCAGCAAAACGCTCCAGCGGCTCATGGAAGGCGTCCCCCGAGGACAGCCGCTTGATCCACAGATGCTCCGCGACTGCGGCGTCAGCGCCCAGCAGACCACCTACCTGGTGAGCGCCGGGTGGCTTCAGCGTCTTTCGAAAGGCGCCTACCTCCTTGCGGGGGACACGCCGACGCGCGACGGCGTACTCGCGTACCTCAGCCGGCATGTGAAGGGCCTGCATGTCGGCGGCAGGACGGCGCTCGACTGGCAGGGCGTGCGGCACAACATGAGTTTTCGCGAGCGTGTCGTGCTCTGGGCCCAACGTCCCTACGTCATGCCCGAGTGGGTCGGCGAGCACATGCCCCATACGCTGCAGACGACGCGCCTGTTCGATGACAATCTGCCGGAAGGCTTTGCGATCTCGCCGCTTCCCAACCAGGATCCCTCGATCCTCGTTGCCGAGCCCGAGCGTGCCCTGCTCGAGCTCGCGAGCGATGTCGGCAAGCGCCTCGCAAAAGGACAGTCCCTCGAAGAGGCCATCAATATCGCATCGTCGTTGCGCAACCTGCGCCCAAAGGTACTGGATACCCTGCTATCCCATTGCACAAGGGTGAAGGTCGTCAAGCTGGTGCGGGATCTTGGAGAAGCCAGCGGCTTTGCCTGGGGCAAGGATCTGCAGCGCCACGTCGACAGGCTTGGCCCCGGTAAGCGTTGGTCCAGCAGCCGCAAGGGCACGCCTTCATTGAACCTGAAGGCGTAACGTGCCAATTTCAATCAGACGTGGACAGATGAACGATCAGTACCTCAACACCGTTCGCCTTATGCTGGCGATCGCGCCCGACGTTTTCGACACACCGCATTTCGCCATGAAGGGCGGAACTGCAATTAACATGTTCGTGCAGGACCTGCCCCGCCTGTCTGTCGATATCGACGTGATTATGCGCTCGCACGACCCCGACCGGGCCGAAGCACTGGCGATCATCAACACGGAACTTGCGCGCGCAAAACAGGCGATTGAGCGGCAGGGCTATCACGTCACTGTCGCTGGCGCCAGCGGCAAAAACAAGGGCGACGACGTGAAATTGACAGTGGCTTCCGCCGATACCCAGGTCAAGGTGGAAGTGAATTATGTCTTCCGGGGCACCCTGATGCCAACCGTCATGCGCCCGGTCGTTCCGCGCGCACAGGAAATGTTCCGCGTCGACTTCGAAGTGCCCACGCTCGCCGACGCAGAACTGTACGGCAGCAAGCTGGTTGCGGCGCTGGACCGCCAGCATCCACGTGACATCTTCGATGTGCAGCACATGTACGAGACGTACGGTGGCCTGCGCGATGATTGCGTTGCCGCGTTCGTTGGCTACCTCGCTGGCCACAACCGCCCCGTTCACGAAGTTCTGTTTGCGAAGCCACATTCACTGGCGCACGAATACGAGGCAGGATTCGTGGGCATGACCGTCGACGAGGTCAGCCTTTCCCGGCTCGAGGAAGTCCAGGCACAGCTTCACCACGATCTGCCACGCGCGCTGAGCCCGAAGCATCGTGAATTTCTCCTATCCCTCGTCAGACTGGCCCCGGACTGGGCACTGATGCCCTACGCTCATCTGAGCGACATGCCCGCGATACGCTGGAAGATCGAAAACCTGCGCAAACTTCGCACACGCGACAAGCAGCGCTTTGCCGATCAGGAAGCGCTACTCCAGGGAGCATTTTCAGCACTGGATCGCGAGAAGAGACTCGGATAGGAGACCGCGCGTCCCTTACGTCCGCCAAGTCGCCAACCGGGCCATGACCTGCCGTTCCGCCAGCGGGGAAACCTGCCGCTTGAATCGCTGCAATCCTCAGGCGGAACCTGACGGATGCGATACGCCCGCCATCGGCCAAAGCCGACGGCCGCCGATCAACGGCTGTGCGGCGGCTGAAGTTCGCTTCACGGACATTCGCAAACCGGTGCCAGCGAATGTCTCCTCTCTCTATTGACGAGTGAGTCTTCACGGCCACAAGGGGGCTTTCGTGCAACACCTCCCGATGTCCGCTCGTCGTACCGATTCGGCCGCTCGATCGCGCGATTGAGAACGCGTGGAGTCGTGACACTGCCCGCCAAAGCTCGCTCGATAAGGTATTTTGTCCGACCTAAAATCGCTCTTCGCCCACGTACATGCCCGTCGAAACCACCGGAGAGCCGAGTGACAGTCATTGCACAAGTATCCGATATTCACGTCCGTTCACACGGCGCGCTGTACCAGGATGCCGTGGACTCAAATGCCATGTTTTCGGCAGCGGTCGATTCGCTGAACCGCGTGCGACCCAAGCCGGACCTCGTAGTCATCTCAGGCGATCTCACGGACGAAGGTACCGCCGCTGAGTATCTGAAGCTTCGAGAATTGCTTGGCGCGCTGAAGCATCCGTTCGTGGTTTTACCAGGTAATCACGATAACCGTGACCGTCTGCGGGCCGCGTTTTCGGATCACGCGTGGCTACCCAAGGAGGGGGCGCTGTCGTTCGCGATAGACGTAGGCGAACTACGCCTCGTGGCACTAGACACATCCGTTCCAGGGCTACATCACGGTGAACTGGACGCCAACACCCTGACCTGGCTGGACACTGAACTCTCCGGGCATCGAGATCGACCGGTCGTCGTCGTCATGCACCACCCGCCGTTCATGACGGGCATCCCCTATCTGGACGTCTACGGTTTGCGAAGCACGGACGCATTGGCAAAGGTTCTTGCACGCCATGACAATGTCGATCGGATTCTCGCCGGGCACGTGCATCGGTCCATGCAGACGCGCCTTGGGAACGTTCCCGTACTCACGTGCCCAAGCACGACAACGCAGATCGCGTTGCGCGTCGAAGCAGACGCGGAGCCCGCTTCTTATCTCGAACCACCCGCATACCTGCTGCACCGTTGGGCTGGACACGGCCAGCCAGCGGTTTCGCATCTGTGTTACATCGGGCTTTTCGAAGGCCCGTTGCCATTTGCATAGCAGGGTCGATGGACTCGCATCAGCGTCACGGCTCCAGCAGCCGTCACTGACGTATCGCCTATCTGCATCGCATTTCGGCGGACGAAGCAGTCAATCAGCTGCAGTGATTCAAACAGGCAGGAGCAGCTTCACACTGGCGCAGATCAATACAACACCCAGCAAGACACGAATTTGACGAGTCGATAGCCAACGGCTACCTAGATGTGCTCCTAACCAGCTTCCCATGACCACCATCAACGCCAGCCGAACAATTCCATGTGGAAGGTGATTTGTGGCGCTCCAATTGCCGGCCAGCGCCGCTATCGAATTGCAGAGGATGAACAGCGCGGAAACGGATGCAGCCGCACGCATGGTTGACCACCGACAAAAGATCAGGAGCGGTGCGATCAGGACGCCGCCGCCAACTCCGGTTAGCCCCGAAGCAAGGCCGATAATCGCTCCGCAAGCCACTGCGACGGGCTTAGGTGGTGGTCCCACAATGTTGTCGCCCATTGGCCTGCGCCACAGCGACAGCGTTCCAGCGATTAAGAGCAGTGCGCCAAGTAGATATTCAAACCAGGTCTTTTCCAGCGTTATATAGCCGCCTAATAACGCCATGGGTACGGCCGGCAAAGCAAACGGCCAGAACGATTGCCAGTTGAAATGCCCGTCTCGAATGAAGCGCCAACTTACGACAAGGGAAACCAGGATATTCAGGACAAGCGCCGTGGGCTTGATGCTGTCAGGCTCGTATCCCACCAGTGCCATTATGGCGATGTATCCCGAAGCCCCAGCCTGGCCAGTGCTGGCGTAAAGCAGCGCAACCACGAGAAAAGCAATGCAGGTCAGCAGTGTTTGCGTATCGACCATCGCATCCTCGGATCGACAGTATCGCATGAGAAACTGGCTTAACTCGCTCTGCCCCGGATACGGCCTTCGCCGGTACGGAGGATCTGCCTGGCGGTAGTGGATCGCGTGCTGGCCGTCGCCATCTGGCAGGCATCGGACACCAGCCGACGTTGGCTGGAAAAGCGTCATTCGCCGGACGGGCGCCCCCAATAAGGCGTGGGCCAACTACATGTTCAGACTTCGCTGTCGGTTATCCCGATCATCATTAAAATGAGCGTCCGGGCTTGCACGAGTGCCTACGCACCCGTACTACGCTCAAACAATCCTCTTGAAGAGGTTTAGCAGGAATGCACGCAGGGAATAAAAGACGCACTGGAATTACAGCCCCACAAGGCTGCTCTTAACGAGGCGCCACGCTAATCCAGATCACGGTCGCCATTGCGCTTTTCGTTCTTTTGATCGTGCTGATCGTCTCAAAGAGCATGCTGAGGCCCGAGGAGGCCAGGCATACACTCGCGAAACAGGACATTGCCGCCATCATGCAAGCCCTCAGTAGCTATCGTCGCGACAATGGCCGCTATCCGACCCAGGCACAAGGTCTGCATGCGCTCATTGAAAAGTCCGACACCGATCCGGCGCCGGGCGTCTGGAAGGAAGGTGGCTATCTTGCGCGCTTGCCAGACGACCCGTGGGGCAATCCTTATCAGTATCTCAACCCCGGCGTCCATGGTGAGATCGACGTATTCAGTTACGGCGAGGATGCGAAACAAGGCGGCGAAGGCAACGACGCCGATGTAGGCTCCTGGGAATAGCTGCGTCGTCTGCGTCAGGCAAGGACAGCCCATGAAGAGACGCTCGCACGGTTTAATCAAGATGCCGAACGTCGGCCATGTCCGAACGTCGACCAGCTTCAGGGACTTGACGCTCATCACCCGGCTGTCGGGGACGTATGTCCCAGCATGGCCGCGATAGTGAGGATAGCCAACATTGCTAGCGCTTCGACGGACAGCAACGCGTCGAAGCGCTTCTGGGTTGCTGAAAAGCCTGAGCCGTCCTGCTGCGCCCGCGCGCGAAGCTCCGGGAGAACCACCAGCCGGTTCCAGCCGCCCAATGCCACGGCCGCAGCAACGAACACGAGCTTCGCCGCAAGTATCCGGCTCCAGGCCATCGCGAAGAGCCGCACGTCTGCCTGTGCGGTGTCCTGCATCACGTTATAGAAGCCGGTGACCAGCACGACGACAAGTGCGGCCGTCGCCAGATACGATAACTCGTTGCGGAAAGCCACCTGCTTTTCGGCCGCTGCGTGAGCGGTCGGCGAGTTCCGGAGCACGACTGCCGCGACGATCACGCTACCGGCCCACAGCGCCGTCGCGCATAAATGCACGACATGGATGGCTTCCCCTGCCGAGAAATCACCCGCGTCGGCGGCGTGGCTGGCTGCGGCCTTGCCCGCTGCCCATGCCACGAGCCCCGCGGCGAACAGCGCCAGGCCCCGACGGCCCGGGAGGCGACTCAGTGTCGCGAGCAGCGCGCCGGTGAAACCAACCGACCACGCGACACCGTAGTGCGATTGCGTAAGCACGGCGATGACTGCAGGGCCTGCCCCGGCGAGCGATGAGCCGCCCATCACGGCCGCCTGCAGCCAGAGGTACCCGAGAGCCGTGAGCGCCAGCGCGAACGTGAGGCCTGCCTGCCAACCCCGCAGCGTGGCCGGCGCGCCCATGCCGCTCCTCTTCCCCATCACGGCGCAGGCGAGCGAGCCCGCTGCCGTCGCGAACAGCACATTCTGCACCGCTGCCACGGCGATCTGCGCGGAGACGAGCGGCTCCACGGTCACTTCACCGTGAAAGTGTAGTGCCCCTGGGTGCGGTGCCCGTCGTCGGCCACGGCCACCCACGCGACCGTGTACACGCCCGGCGTCAGCGTGTTGAGCCCCACCGACATGTGCTTCCGGTTCGACGGGTCGACGACAGCCTTGCCGCTGGTAACAGCGTTTCCCTGGGCATCGGTGACAGTGATCGAGCTGAACGCGGGTTCGAGCCCGTCGTCGAAGTCGATCGCGACATCCTTCTGCGAGGCCGGAACGGTCGAGCCAGCCGCCGGTGCCTGGTGGGTCGGGTAAGCGTGCGCATGCGCGAGCTGACAGGCAGCGATGAGGAGCGCGGCAACGACGCCGCGTGCGGTCGTGTGCAGTTTCATCAGAAAGTCCTCCTGCGTCAGAACAGCGGCTTGCCGACCGAGTTCGGGAAGATGTCGTCGAAGTAGATATGGGCTTGCACCAGGATACCCGTGTGCGTGCCGCTCGCGCGATTGACGGGAATCTGCGCTTCGATGCCGAACTGCCCGTAGCGATTGATCCAGATGACACCGGGGTTGATCGTGCCGGTTGTCTGTCCTGAGCACGCGCCAGCCGTGCAGGTGCTCATTGGAAATTCGACGACCGGAATCAGGTTGCTGAACGGCTGGGGTAGACCGAGATCCTTCACCTGCTGCTGCAGGTACGCAATGCTGTACTGGAGCGTCAGGCCCCAGCCCAGCGAGTTCGGTCCCTGGTCCGACGATGCCGTCGTCAGGTTCGGGCCAATCGTGCCGGTGATGGCGAACGGACGCAGGTAGCCAAGTGACGCGGGCAGGTCGCCAAAGCCCTTGCCGAAATAGACGGTCGGGGTAAAGGTCGAGAACGGGTTCGCGAGCGATCTGGCGCCGGTGCCGCCGAGCGTGGCGAGAAGCCCGACCGATGCCATGAACTCGTGCTGCGGGTTCGCGTACGCGAGATACTTGACGCCGAGCGTGAAATTGTCCCAGCCCTTCGCATTGCCGTCCGGCGAGTTCAGGCTTGAGTAGTTGCTCGCGATGCTGAACGCGAGATTCTGCGTGATCAGCTTGTCCCACTCGTAGGACACCGTGTTGACGTTCATGTCGTTGCCATTGCTGTCGGGCGTCTTGATGTGGCTGTACTCCAGGTTGAATTCATCGCCGACGCCGGGATCGTCCACCGCCATCGTGGCCGGAAAGACGCGGTCGCCGACCACCGCGTGGGCCGATGCATCGACTGAAACCAGGCACGGTGCAAGCGCGCATAGCGCTGCCGCGCCCCGTTTGAGAATGGTTCGCATGTTCAGATCCTGATCGAATTGTGGTGACGCGCCCTCGCACACGGCCCTTGAAGAGAGCGAGGAACTCCTGGCAGGGGGCGCACGGCAGGCGCACGCCAAGGCAGCGATGCCGTTCACCGACATCGCCTCATTGGCTGGAAAACGTCTGCGAAGATCAGGACCAGGCGGGGGGAGCGCGCGGCTGGGCTGGCGTCAGCACCGCATACGGACGGAACGCAGGAGTGACCCGGGTGGGAAGAAATGAGGGGCGCTGCGGCGCGACGCTCGATGCGACGGCCGCACCAGGCAAGGCTGGCGAGTGCGCGAACAGTCCGCAATAGGGGCACGCGTCGCACAGCGACGATGGATCGGCGCCATGGTGGTGCCCTGCATGGGCATCCAACGCGACCTCGACGCCCGGATGATGGTGATGGGAATGATGCGCGTGATGTTCGACATCGCCATGCACGGCACGCAGCACCTGGGACACCGTAGGCGCAACCACGCTCAGCAGGATGGCAAGCATCCCGAGCCAGGCACCGATCTTCTGACGGTGGCGGGTGAGCATGACGAATCGGTCAAACGTAGAAAATTTCCAGAGGAACGGTCGAGGTACCTCCGCTCTTCACCGGCGGCGGGTCGAGCGCGGCCAGTTTGCAACAGGCAGTGCGATGATTAGGTGGCCTCGCGTACCAAATCTTTCGCCTGGGGTGAGGTTCCCCATCGCATAGTGGCAATTTGACGCTATGGGTTACTTGTAGTGCGGCATGCCGCACGCCGAGCCTGAATCAAGTGCAGGGGCTTTCGACCGGACCTGGACGAAAGCGTTGGCGCAATCAGGCGCCCCTCCGTTGTGTCGGACCGGGGCCGGCCACCTCCAACCTTTCGTCGACGCAATCAGAAGGACGGTCGAATGTCAGTTCGATGCGCTTCAGCGGTCCTTCGCGTTCGCTCGCCCGATCTCGCGAAAGCGTGACAGAGCGCCGCGGCCGTTCGTGGTCAGAGATCGTCGGTCGAAAGCGTTATCCGTTCGCCTATGCTGGACAACGCTTTCTGCTCCACAGCCTGCAAAAGTCGGCGCTGGCCAAGCTCGAAGGCAAGCATCAATTGTTTCGGAGTTTCATTTGCCGCGCCGAGCTTTTCACAGACCGTTGCAGCAGGGAGCGCGAAGGCACAGTATCCCCAACCGAAGCCGTAGGCCGAAAACCATAGGGTCGAGTCGACGGAAAGGAGTGGAGCCGTCAGGTTCATGCGGGACTGTTCCATAGCTGTCACTTCCTGACCTGTAGGGGCGGGTCCCGATTTTTTCACAACAGGCTTACAAAAGTTCTACTCCCCAGACTCTGAGGCAAATCGGGCGCGTGCGTCATCGTCCGCAAGGTTGACCAGTGCTTGACACCCATCTCTGTGGGCATCGCCCTCAACCCGGGCTCTCTCGCCGAAAGGGCAGTACACTACCGGCCTAATCAAAGCCACAACCATCTGATCCGCGTCAGACATTTCATGGACTATTTCGCTGCAGTACGGGCCTTTGTTCGCGCAGCGGAGCTGAAGAGCTTCAGCAAGACGGCCAATGAACTGGCCGTCAAAACATCGACTGTATCGCGCTACGTGAGCGAACTGGAGAGTGATCTGGGCATCGCCCTGTTCAACCGGTCGACTCGCGGACTCGTCCTGACAGAGGGTGGCCGGCTGTTTCGTGAACACGCTGTGTTAGCGTTGCAGGCACTCGACGACGCTCGCGAAGTGACGTCGTCGCTGAATCGCACCCCGCAAGGCGCACTGCGCGTGACATTGCCGCCGGCATTCGGGCGCCTGCACATCGTGCCGCATCTGCCAGCCTTCATGGCGCGCTACCCTGACATCGACCTCGACATCGTCTCGACGGACCAAACGCTCAACATGATCGACGCGGGCATCGATGTCGCGATCCGTACTGGCGTGCTGCCCGATTCTTCACTAATGGCGAGGCGCCTTGCTCCGCAGCGTCGTATCGTCTGCGGCAGCCCCGCGTATTTCGAGCGTCGCGGCACGCCCCGTGTCCCTGACGATCTGGCCGCACACGATGCACTTCGTCTGCCCCTGGTGCCGGACGACAGATGGTCTTTCACGCGAGCCGCCCACGGTGCGCAAGCGTCGCAAGAACAGGAACCGGTGTTGGTGGAATTGCAGGGGCGTTTGCGTGCCGACGACTCGGAAGCCGTGCTCGCCCTCGCCGTGGCCGGCTGCGGCGTGGCGCTCCTGCCAACGTGGCTTGCGTCTACGGCCCTGCGCGAAGGACACCTGCAGCACGTACTATCGGAATGGGAAGCGCGCATCGGACGAGCCGAGCCTGCGGTCTGGGCAGCCTACCCACCGAAGAAGATCGTCTCGTCGAAGGTGCGCGCCTTCGTGGACTTCTATGCCGAGGCGTTTGGCGAGCCACCTTACTGGGACGATGGTCTCGCACTGTCGCGTCGGCCTTAACGGGCAAAGCGGATGTCCAGCGTGCGCAGATAAGTCTGCAAGCCGGCGTCCTGGATCGGAATCACGTAGGCGTTTTCGTTCGTTTCATTGAAATGCGCGTGCCAGTATCCCGGCGGCGTAACGAACGCCATTCCCGCTTCCCAATCGACGCGGGTCGGATTCACGATATTTCCGTCGCTGTCCAGTTCGGTTCCAACCAGCGTATAGACACCTGGCTTGCCGCCGGCGATGAAGTCGAGTGCAATCGACTGATGCCGATGCGGCTTCTGCATGGAGTTGGGCGGCACGATGCCGAACATCGCCCACAACACATGCGTGACCGTGCGCGTCTGCGGAAAGTTGGCATTGCCCATCAGCACGCTGATACGGTTGCGACGGCCCGCATCGGCTTGTTCCGCGACATTGCGCAATGCTGCCTGCGCGTTAGCAGCCGGATAGCGTGTCGGCGCGAATCGCGCTTGTACCCCCGTCGTGCCAAGATAGGTGAGCAGAGGCGCATCGTTGACACAATAGAGTGTGGCCGTCACTTCGGCGGACAGCACAGCGGCACGGCCGCCCGGGAGCGTGAAGAAATCGCCCATTGCAAACGGGAAGCTGGTTCCGGCCTGCTTCACGCTGCCCGCGCCGCTGATAACGTAGAAAACCTGCGAAGTCGCATTCGGATCGAGTGTCAACGCATCGCCCGCATTGATGCGCAGGAAGCTGGCGCTCAGGCCGGGGCCAGTCGCGGGACCCGCGCAGCCCAGCTCGGCGGACAGGTCGAGCGGCACAACCCGGGTTGCGCCGTCTGCATAGAGCGAAGGCGGGAAGCTGTGGAACGGCACGCGCGAGATGAACTTCGCACCAACCGGATTGGCGGACGAAGTGTATTCGAAGTATTGCGCGTCTTCGGTCGCGACAACAGGTTCGCTGGAAAGTGTGGGCGATGTCATGGTCAGCATGGTTTGCTCCTTGTGAGTTTTCAGAGAGCTTCGTGCGGGACCGTTCGTGGAGTGAGGATCCGCGTCCAAAGGCTGACCTGACTCTAGTCGCGGCGCTGTGGCGCCAGAAGTGCCGGACATCGAAATCACCTTTGCGCAAAAGGTACATCGCGCATCCGTTTCGCAACGGGACAGGCTTGTTGGGACCGGACCGATGGAGTACATCCGTCAGTCGGGGATCGACCCAAAGGCAACGCTTGACGACATCGAGTTAAACGGCAGAAATTCCGACGGCAGCGTACGTTCGATCGCGGCCACTGATTGATCGCTCAGCCATTTCCGGCCGCTCGTGGGGGTGCGTTCGCAGACGCTCAAAAGTCCGATGCAGACTGGAAGCCGCCCTTTGACGTGATCGAGCCGTAATGGCGGCAACGGTTCGGCTACTGCCCACCGCGTGAGACAGGAGTCGGCCAGTTCCGGACGTTCGACATACTGGCGTAAATTGCTGACAATATGGCGAATTCGAACCTTGGAAGCCGAGCGATGAAATGCCGGATATGTCGGCGAGCACTCGATCAGCCCGACGACCCCTTGTCGATGAACTGCGGCGGTGACTGCTGGGGTTGCGTCGGCGAGATTGAGGCCGATCTAGGCAATGCGGAATCGATCGAGCAGGTCCGCGAAGAACACGTTCGCGGACTTCGCCCGGGATGGATAGACCCGGCGAAGTAGTGACCAAAGATCACCTGTTCCGCTCACTGTCGGCCAGTATCGGCCAGTCGACAGTGGAGCCCGGATCGCCGACAATTGGATCTTCTGACATCGAAGCTAGCTTTCACGTCATGCGCAGACTGCAGGCATCGCGCTTCTTTATTGCAGGCAAACCTGCAGAACCGGTATTCACACTGGACAGCGCAGTGTCGGAGTGGCTCTTCGCATCGGGGTTCTGGAATCAAATCAATAACTCGCTGGGAACGATGTTTGACCAGTTCGAAGAGGACGAGGTTGAGCCAGCGGTACTCGTACAAATTGCGTCCGACTTAGACTGTCGCATCCGCGCGCTCGAAATACAGGGCGCAGAAGAGGTGCGATTCGTTTGCGGCTGGTCCTCGTCTGGAGACAGCCACGCAGTCAAAGTTCGGCGAACCAGTCTTATCTCGCAATTGGCCATGCTACGAAGCCTTCTAGCTTCGGCCGCTGCGAATGGGGAGGTCCTTGAGTTCAATCTTTGACGGAGCTCGTTATCGGGAGGTGGACGGCGACCATTACGTCATTCAGAGAGTAATTTGTTGACCACTGCCAACCCGGAGCTGAATACATGGACAGCAGGCTTATACCGCTTGAACCCCTGTCGCAGGTCGTATTTATTCACGACTATTTCCAGCTTGTTTTTCAGGAAGAGCGGCTCACGGTCTATAACTGTGCCGCAGTGGCGGACGGCGAGAGTTTTACTCGCCAAGGAACATCAGGGTTCTGCGACAAGCTCGTGGGGTTGATCGGCCAGAGCGTGGTCACTGTCGAGCAGACAGATCAATACGTACTTTCTCTTCGCTTTTCAGGTGGCACGACCTTTAACATTCTGGCAAACACACAGGCAATTTGGCCAGAAGCCTTTGACTTCATTGGGCGAAATCGATATTGGTACCACGAAGTCAATGGCTAGCTGGCCGCGTTGAGCGTCCGCTGTGGAGAAAGTCGAAGGACCCCTCCGGGTCGGTTATGCCGTGCATGCGGGCGTGAGTCGGGGACGAGCGCCGCGTTCGGTCATGGGACGCAGTGCGGCCAATACCGGCCCTTCGCCTACACGTCGGAGATCGGCGACAATGCTTCGGCCGCGAGCGATTTCCTCAGAATCAAGGAGCCGTCATCAATATGAAAATCGGTGAGCTGAGGTCACTTGGCCACAATATCGCCGATTCACTGGCCAGCGGCATCGGCTTGATGATCGGCATCTACGACGTCGATGTATTTTTAGAGGCAGCAGCGGGTCCCGAAGGTTTTATTCTCGTCAACTTTCTTGATGGAATGGCGTTTGGCAGTCCAGTCTCGGCAAAGCTACAACGCGCAATTCATCTTTACCGTGACGCGCTTCCGGCACTTTGTGACAAACACCGCATTGCATTCTCTGACATCAAAATGTTGAACGCTCGATATGGAACGGATCAGGTTTACGGTCGACACTTTGCCGTCACCGTCGAAACCACAGCGGGTAGGAAGGCAACTGATCAGTACGTTGGGAGTCCGGGTAGAAGGTTGCGCCGAACTAGATCATGATGTTTGGTCTTGGCCACCGAGCGAGCGTCCGCTCTGGCGAAGCATGAGTGGGCCGTATGGGTCGCCGTCGTTCAACCTCGTCGGGCAGTCGCCGGCCATCAAGGGACATTTAACTAGCGCTATCCAATGACCGCAGTTCGGCGCCCAGTCGACGTCGGCTACGAGTCGTAAAGTGGTCGCGGCGCCGCGTGGCGCGCGTCGGATACTCAGTGGTCTAGGCCGAGCGGAAAGCATGTGGTTGCCGATCTTCATACTGGCCTTGGCTGCTTGCGCGGTGCTGCACCCATGGGACGTTCGCCTAGGGGCAAGGGCGTGTCCCTGAGTTACCTTGAGATGCGCTATTGGCCACCGTCGCAGCGTTCCCAAACGTCCAGCCTCGTGGCTTGAGCGACTCTTCGATCGGTGCTAGTGAAATCGCCTCCAAGCGCAGCGTGCGGATGGGGTTATTCCGTCATGCGGTTGCGTTCGTCGATCATATGCGCAATCACGCCGAGCGCATCGTCAAAATAGGCGTCGAACTCGGTGATGTTGGCCCGGTGATATTCGCGTTGAGCCGATTGGATAGCATTCACTGCTTCCTCCAGCCGGGACGTGCCGATCTCGCGCTGACCCAGTGTTGTGAGCGCGTTGCCGAGGTTGTTCTGCGTCCTCGCCCACTCCAGCGGGACGCGCTCGCGCGCGCTTTCTGCCAGCGCAGCGCGGTACGCCGCCACCGCTGCCTCCAGCCCGGCCGTGCCACTCTCGCGCTCGCCCAGGCTTGTGAGCGCGGCCCCGAGGTTGTTCTGCATCGCCGCCCACTCCAGCGGGACGCGCTCGCGCGTGCATTCGGCCAGCGCAGCGCGGTACGCCGCCACCGCTTCCTCCAGCCGGGCCGTGCCGCTCTCGCGGTCCCCCAAGCTCGAGAGCGCGTTGCCGAGATTGTTCTCCGTCCTCGCCCACTCCAGCGGCGCGCGCTCGCGCGTGCGTTCGGCCAGCGCCGCGCGGTATGCCGCCACCGCTTCCTCCAGCCTGGCCGTGCCACTCTCACGCTCGCCCAGGCTTGTGAGCGCGGCGCCGAGGTTGTTCTGCGTCGCCGCCCACTCCAGCGG
>NZ_CAJMYZ010000033.1:0-68829 GCF_905220155.1 Paraburkholderia sp. J7
TACGCTGTAACGTCCAGAACCCCGGTGTCTCCGAAAGAGAGCCGGGGTTCTGGCGTTTGGGCTGGCGTTGAAATGAAAGCGCGAGTCTGCCGTTCGCGAAACGACGTAGCGAAAGCCGACACACGGCCAGCTCGACTGGCCGCGGCGAGATTCAGGCGATGTGCGCGCCGTGGGCTACCGGCGCTGGGTTCAGTGCCTGCGGCGAACCCTGTCAAGCACGTGATGCTCGGCTAGCCAGTGATGCATCATGCCTTCGCCGTCGTGCTCCTTCCGGTAGGCGCGCGATTCGAAAATCGATAGCCCGAGCAGAACGATCAGACCCACACCAAGACCGATCAGACCCGCAATAGTTTCGGCATCCATGGCAGCCTCCTGTCGATTGCAGCCATGTCCGCATCTTAGAACAATGTGGCAACGGAAAAAATAGCGAGTTCAGCCGCTTCGCAACCTCTCAGGAGCGCTGATTGGATCATCATTCAGAAAGGATTTGAGGCGATGCCCCGTGTTTATCTGGCCCTTGCAGTGGCCGTTTTGCTTTCGGCATGCGCTGATAACGCAACGAATCACCGCCACGGCACCCCGCCGCAGGACCCGCCCGACTACCACGGCGTGCCGACCGACGATCGGCCGCCGATGATGATCGACAACCCGCCACCTGCTCAATAAGCGCCAATGCCGGGCGCGAGCGCGCTCAGCGTAACTGCGCAGACATAGGGCCGATTGCGCCGCTAATGCGCGGCAGCAAGGGCGAGAGCGTCATGCCGCGCGCGGCCATGAAGACAAGCAGGGCAATCCACAATCCATGATTGCCGAGCGGCCCGACCAGCGCCCAGGACGTAAGAAGAAACACAGCCATCGACACGGCCATGGCTTGCATGAGTTCGCGTGTTCGAGTGGCCCCGATGAATACGCCGTCCAGCAGAAACCCCCACACGGAAATGAGCGGTGAAAGCGCGGCCCATGGGAGGAATGCCTCGGCGGCGGCACGCACCGCCGGCTGATCGGTGAGCTGAGCGATGATCCACGGGCCACAGACCCAATAAACTAGCGAAAAACCAACGGCGCCTAGTGCTGCCCAGAACAGGTTGATCTTCACGGCTTGCCGGAACGCATGACGATTTCCCGCTCCGATCGCCGCGCCAACCAGCGCCTCGGCTGCATGCGCGAACCCGTCGAGGCCGTAGGCCATGAAGGTCTGGAAGTTGAGCAGCAGCGCGTTTGCGGCAAGGATCGCGTCGCCTTGCTTCGCGCCCAGATGCGCGAACCACCCGAACGAGCCCAATAGACAGAGCGTGCGCAAAAAGATGTCGCGATTGATCGCGACGAGGCGCTTGAGCGCCGCGGGGGCGAGCACGGTTTGCAGCGCAAGCGGTGCGAGCCCGCGAGGACGCAGGCTCCACAGCACGCAGGCCCCAAAGACAAAACCGAGCGTATCCGCTGTCGCTGTTGCCGCGCCGATACCGGCGATGCCCCATCGCAACCCGTACACATAGGCGAGCACCGCGACGACGTTCGTGAGATTGATAAAGATCTGCGAAAGCAGCGCAATGCGCACGCGCTGCGTGCCGAGCAGAAAGCCGAGCACGACGTAGTTAGCCAGGGCGAACGGCGCCGAGCCGATGCGCGCAAGGCAGTAGACCCCGGCGTTGCGTTGCACCTCGATGCTGCCGCCAATGGCCGCGAGCGTGTACCGGATCAAGGGAGCTTGAATCAGCAAGATCGCGGCGCCGATCGCGAATGCCAGGAGCAGGGCGCGTACGACATTCGCGCGCAGGGCGGGGAGGTCGCGCGCGCCGTAGGCCTGTGCGACGAGTCCGGTCGTCCCCATGCGCAGGAAGCCGAAGCCCCAAAACACGAAGTTGAAGAACAGGCCGCCCAGTGCGACGCCGCCAAGGTCGGCCGCACTGCCGAGGTGACCTGCCACAGCCGTATCGACGGCACCGAGGATAGGCTGTGTGAGATTGGCGAGGACAATGGGAAACGCGAGCGTCAGCACGCGCCGATGCCAACCTCGCTGGTCGGGCAGGGCCTCGGCGCCGCTCAAGCGCGTTCCTGCACGCACACCCACGGCGAGACGACAACCGCCCACAACTCGGGCTTGCGAGCCGCGTAATCCGCTGCGGTTTCCGCCTGCATGCGTTCGACGAGGCCCGAAGACAGCCATTGCGTGACGACCGCACTATTGTCGCTGGCAATGGCCTCGGCCACGCTCACGAGGTCGAGGTCGCGCGCTACGCTCAACAGCTTGCCTTGCGCAAAGAAGCGCTCGAGATCCTGCCAGTCGATCTTGGCGGTTTCGCCGAGCAGCTTGGTGTACGTCGAACTGGGGTTGGCGTCTTCGATAGTCATGGTAGTGGGGAATTCGTTGCGGCCGATACTATAAACGATAGTCCGTCTGCCGGCCGCTGGCCGGATGGCGAACGCCAAAGCGGCGGTATTAATCACATTAATTGTCGATATCCAGGCTTTCGCCGCCAAAATACAGACAATAAGCAACATTAAATCAGTCAAACATCTGATCTAAGCGTGCTGCGAATTGATGTTTCAAATTTGTACAGCACGCCGAATAAATGCGCTGTTACGTGCGCTCGCCCACTAAAGCCAGTTGCCTCGAAAATGCGCAAAGTGCCGTACTTTAAACCGCCGATTCGGGCTTGCGAAAAGCCCTCGAAAGCGCAATCGACGTCAGCCTGAATGGCCCGTCCAGCAAGCCTTTGCGCCATTCGGCGACTTGTCGTCTTGTGTCATTGAAGCGCGCGATTCGGTGCACCCAAACAGTTGATTCCGCGTCCTCATTCGTTGCTGAAAAGTGATGCGACACATAATCCGTGCGGCGTAGCACATTTTCGGGCTAATTAAGTGATTGCGCCGCAGGAAGCCCGTTGATAGATTGCGATTCGGCGCATGGTAAACCGGTCCTTTGCCGATATGCGCCAAACCCCCGTTAGCCCGGCGCCATGCCGGGCTTTTTTTTCGTCCATTGATCGGCTGGCAGCAACGGCCTGTGTCAGCGCGCGGGGAGTTGTCGTGTTGGATCGATCGAGCGCCCCTGGTATCGCAGCTCGAAATGCAGCATCACGCGATCGTTGTCGCTGTTGCCCATTTCCGCGATCTTTTGCCCTTGCGTGACGCTTTGACCTTCCTTCACGAACAATGCCTGATTGTGCGCATAGGCTGTCAGGTAATCGCCGCTGTGCTTGATGATTAGCAAGTTACCGTAGCCACGCAGTCCATTGCCTGCATAGACCACGGTGCCGGGCGCGGCAGCGACGATAGGCGTGCCGGCCGCATTGACGATGTCGATGCCCTTCGAATTGCGGCCATCGAAGCCGCGGATGACCTGTCCGCTAGTCGGCCAGACGAGCGAAATCGAAGGCGCGGCCGCTGTCGGCGGTGCGGACGACTCCGCGGATGGCGGCGCAGATACCGTGTCGGCAGCATTGGCGCTCTCGCGCGGCGCAGCCGCTGCACTACGTGGCGCGCCACCGGTACGGGCGCTCGCTGTACCGGCAGGCGGCTCCACGCGCAGAACCTGGCCGACTTCGATGGCGTCGGGATTCGACAGATTGTTCCAGCGCACGATGTTCTGTACGGACTGGCGATTGCTGCGCGCGATCTTGTACACGGTGTCGCCGCGTTCGACGCGGTAAAAGCCGGGGCCGACTGGAGCCGATCCGCACGCCGCGAGCAACGCAACGAGCGCCGCACACGCAATCCGTCTGATTCCTGGTGCCAACATTGAACCTCGCATGACCTTGCCTCGACGGACCGAAGTCCGCCGCGCTGGCAAAACGCCCGATTTTAGCGGTTTTGCCAAAGCAACTGGGGTTTTGCCTGATGAATGACTGACGAAAGAGGCGGCGCCCATACCCGTGCCGGTCCCCTACGAGGCCAGCTGGCGCGATCAGCCACCGAGCGTTTCAACGCCGATGCGCAGCGTCGCCGTCTCTGTTTGACCCGGTGCGAGCCAGCGCAGGCCGAGCCCGTTGTGGATCGCGTCGGGCAGACCAAGCCAGGGTTCGACGCAGTAGAAGTCCGAGTCCGCGGCTTCCGTCCACGTCGTCACGGCGTACCAGGGGAGGGAGCCGGGCCGGTTCAGATCGATCGTCACCGCGCGGCCGAGTCCCGGTGCGACGAGGCGCACCGGCGTGGCGGGCGGCGTGGGTTCGAGCACATGGAAACGGTCGATGATGCTGGCGTCGTCGAGTCTGTAATGCGCCTTGCCGGGCTCGGGCGCGCTGATCGAGCCGTCCGCGAGTTGATGACGGCGCTGCGCAGGCGGCAAGTCGAGCGTCGTTTGAGCGCGTTGGCCGTGCGGCAGGGCGAAATAGAAGTGATGGCCCGCGTACCAGGGAAGCGGCTGCGCGCCGGTATTGGTCGCGGCGAGCGTGACTTCGAGCGTATGCGCGTCGGCCAGCCGGTAGGCTGCTTCGAAGCGAAACGCGAACGGGTAGCCCGTGCGCGTTGCATCCGAGTCGACGAGCGTCATCTTCATGCCGTGGCCATCGTCGTCGACAAGCGCTGCGAACGGCAGGTCACGCGCAAAGCCGTGCATCGGCAGATCGCGAACCACGCCTTGGGCGTCGCGCCAGCGGCCGATCTGGCCGTCCACACGATGGCGCCCAAGGAACGGGAAGAGCAGCGGATTGCCGCCGCGCACGCGTGCCGGTTCGGCCCAGTTTGCATTCTCCGGCCACACGATGACCGGGCGGCCGTCGACTTGCCACGAGAGCAAGCGGCCGCCGGCCCACGGTGCGAAACGCAACGTCGAGGCACCGCGGGTGAGGGTGAGGATGTCCTTTTCTGGATGAGCGTTCATGGGCGGGCCTGGAGTGGGTGGAAGGAGGGCGGCGCACATGCGCCGGGCAGGCGGATTTTGCGCTGCTTTCTCATGCGTGAAAACCCTTGTCGGGAAAGCGTGGGTATTGTTCAAGGACGAGAGTCAGCATAATCCGCATGACCGTGCGCTGGCGCACAGAGCATTTTCGCAGGAGACCCCCCCATGGACCTCGCAATGGCAATGAGCATGGCGCTGTTCAGCCTCTTTGTCGGCAGCAGCGCGTATTTCTTCTACAAGATGGCGCGCTGATCGCGCGACGTTCCGTCCCCCTCATCCGGTTCTCGCAAGCGCGACACGCGCGTTCGCGCCAGAATCCGTGTCTTCGCAGCCAACTTTGTTGCGACGCAGTAACTTTTCCGACAAATCCCTCTCCAGGCTTGGCGCTGCAATACGGCCCAGGCATAATCGGTGCGCTTTGCCGCACCGGCTCCGCAACGGTCCGGCCCCTTACACCATCATTACGAGGATCCGCGCGTGAGTCTCTGGTTTCTATTCTTCCTGAGCGTGTTGCAAGGCGTCACCGAACTGTTCCCCGTGAGCAGTCTTGGCCACACGCTGCTCGTGCCCGCGCTGTTTGGCATGCACATCGACAAGCACGCACCGCAATTGCTGCCGTTCCTCGTCGCATTGCATCTGGGAACCGCAGTCGCTCTCCTCTGGTATTTCCGTGAACGCTGGGTCGCGCTGATCAGCGGCTTCTTCAGTTCGCTGGCCGGCCGCAAGAACGACGACGGCCATATGATGTGGGCGCTCATCATCGGGACGATTCCGACGGGCATCGTGGGCCTCGTGCTCGAAAAGCGCATCGAAGCCATCTTTCACGATCTGCGCATTGTCGCGGCCGCGTTGATGGTCAATGGCGTGTTGCTGTGGTTCGGCGATCGTCTCCAGCGCGCGCGTGCGCATCGTCCGCCCGAGAAGCTCACGTTCCGCCAGGCGTTTCTCGTCGGCCTCGCGCAGATCGGCGCGCTCATTCCCGGTTTTTCACGCAGCGGTCTCACGATGATTGCTGGCAATGCGGCAGGCCTCACGGCAGAAAAGGCTGCGGAGTTCTCGTTCCTGCTCGGCACGCCGATCATCTTTGCGGCTGGCGTGCTCGAACTGCCGAAGCTCTTTCACGCGCGAGATCAGCTGATGACTGCGGTCGTTGGCGGCGTGCTCACGGGTATCGCGGCCTGGCTGAGCGTGAAGTTCCTGATGAGCTATTTCGAGGGGCGGGGGCGCCTCGCATCGTTCGGTGCGTATTGCCTGATCGCGGGTGCGATCTGCCTTGGCTGGTTTGCGCTCCATCAGCAGCCGGTTTGAACCTGGCGCGAAGGCCCTTCGCAGGCGTGATGGGCAGGGCGCGACCGCATGGGACGATCGCGGTATAATCCAGCCCCGTCTTCGTGCGGCCCGCTTGCGGCCTTGCGCACGTTCACGCGACAGTAGCTCAGCTGGATAGAGCATCGGCCTTCTAAGCCGAGGGTCGGGGGTTCGAGCCCCTCCTGTCGCGCCAGATCAAACAAACAAAAAGCCCGGCCTTCACCGCCGGGCTTTTTGCTTTTTCACACACCGCGAATCGACGCGGAATCAATACCCTCACGCCACGAGCCGCAACGGCACCGGCTCCTCGGCCGCTTGCGCGAGAAACACCATACGGCGAAACTCATGCGGATTCGAAATGCCGGGAATCGGCGTCGCGATGAGGCCCCCACCACCAATAACGAGCGAACCGTAGTCAAATATCCGGCCAATCAGGCTTTGCTCGACCCGCACGCTTTCGATCTTCGCAAGCGTCAACTCCACGGTGTGCCGACGCAGCGCGCCGAACTTCGCCACCACGCGTTTATTTGTCACGGCGAATTCCGTCGTCCACCAGGCGAGCAGCGAGGCGCCGAACAGTCCCAGACCTGCGACGAAAAACCCCACCGCAGCGAACGGCGACGTGCCCATGGTGCCGATGAGCACGCCCCAAACCATGAGCAAAAGGCTGAATGTGATACGCGGACCCATCGCCCAGAAGCAGGGGTGTCCCTCGCAGACGATCCTCTCGCCCGGCAGGAGAGTCGATTCGACGTATTTCACAATGACCTCCGTCAAGATTTGTGCAGTAATTAATTTGTAAGGTAGTGCATCTCGCGCAGAAGGGTCCGTGGTCAAACGTCGCGGCTCAGCGCCTGGCGCCGGCGCAATAAAAAAGGGCAGCCCGAGGGCTGCCCGTCAAACCGGATGAGCAACATCCGGTCATCGATGGTCGGTTGGTGTCTCGCGCTTAGAGCTTCACGTCGAGCGCGTTGGTCAGATCGCCCATCGGCTGGGCGCCGTTGCTCTTGAGCGCGGCGTCGCGGTTCGCGAGCCCCGGCAGCGTCGGCAGCGAGAAGCGCCGCGTGATGAGGCGCAGGATCGAGGTCGTGTCGTACTGCGTGTGGTCGACGTAACCCTTCTTCGCATACGGCGAGATGATGAGCGCCGGAATGCGCGAGCCCGGACCCCAGCGGTCGCCCTTGGGCGGCGCAGCGTGATCCCAGAAGCCGCCGTTTTCGTCGTAGGTGACGACCACGACCATGTTGTTCCACTGCGGGCTCTTCTGCAGATGCGCGATGACGTCGGCAATATGCTGGTCGCCGCTCGTCACGTCCGTGTAGCCCGCGTGCTCGTTCAGGTTGCCCTGCGGCTTGTAGAACGCCACTGCCGGCAGCGCGCCTGCGTCGATCGCCTTGATGAACTCCGTGCCGTCCATGCCGCCGTCGAGCAGGTGCTTCGCGCGCGCGTCGGTGCCCGGCGCGTAGTTCGCGAAGTAGTTGAACGGCTGATGGTGCGGCTGGAAGTTCGGCGCCGTCATGTTCGCACCGTAGATCACGCCCGAGGTGCTGTTCTGCGCCGCGCTCACGGCCGCGCCCCACGCGCCGCCGTACCACGCCCACGTCACGCCCGCGTTCGAAAGCAGGTCGCCGATGTTCTGCGTCGTTTGCGCAGGCATCGTGGAGGCGTTCGACGGGTCGGCCAGGTTCGTGTCGCCGCCCGAAGCCGGTGCGTTGCCGCTCGGCTGATACGGCGGCTGCATCGTGTTCACCGCGTAGAAGTCCGGCGTCAGATTGCCCGATTTCACGAACTTCGGAATGCCGTCGAGCGCCGACTTCGGCGAGTTCGACGCGAGCGTGAGCGAAACGCCGTCGGCGTCCACGGCCGAGATTGTCGGCTTGGCCGGGTTCGTGTCCGCGTTCGCGTAGAACGGCGTGCACGCGCAGATCAGCCACTGGTGATTCAGGAACGAGCCGCCGAACGCGCCCATGAAGAAGTTGTCGGCGAGCGTGTATTGCTGGGCGATCTTCCAGAGCGGCAGCTTTTCTGCGCTCGTCGTGTAGTGCCCCATCACGAGACCGCCGGAGTCGGCGTACGCCGCGAACATGTCGTTCTTGCCGCCGTGGATCTGCATCTGGTTCTCGTAGAAGCGGTGATACAGGTCGCGCGTCGTGACCGAGAGCGGCACGTTGTAGCCTTTCGCGTCGTCGATGGCGAACGGCGCATTCGGCATGTTCTCGGTCATTGCCGCGGTCACCACGGGCGTGACGCCCGTTTGCGTGAGACCGTTCCAGACGGTTGGCAGCGTGGCGAGCACGGAGCCGTCGCGATCGAGCTGCTGCGTGCTTTGCGCGCTCAGGTTCTGCAGGCCATTGGCGCCCGGGAAGCTGCCATACAGGTTGTCGAAGCTGCGGTTTTCCGCGTAGATCACGACGATGTTCTTCACCGACGAAAGGCCGGGCTTGCTGTTGTCATTGCCGCCGCAAGCGGCGACGGCCAGGGTCGCCGCCGCTACCGCGATCGGCGTGGCATAGAACCACACTCTGTTGATCATTTTTTTCTCTCTCGCGTTGGGGGCCCGCATGGAGGCCGGCGCGAATGACACCGGCCTTCGGGCGAGGCGCAGTGTCGCAATCGTTTTTGACAGCGATATGTAAAAAATTACATTTAGCTTTTTTGCGCCCTTTGATTACATGACATCTGTCTTACTGGATGTCATTTGAGCGTCACATCCCTGACATACGCTTTCGCGACTTCGATGTGCGGGTGAGCGCATCGGCATTCGCACTGCAGCGGCGCGGCGGCAAACGCGCGCCGCGCTCAAGCTTCGGGGACCAGGCATGTTGCGTAGATTGGCGCGTCGTACGGCGCGAACACACAGTGAGACGCACGCTCGATCGCGCGGCGGCGCGCGCCGCCAGGCGGGGCGCTTCGTGATGGCGGCGGCGCTGTCGTCGCTGCTGATGGCGTGCGACGGCAACACGCCCGGTTCCGCGAACGCCGATGCAACGACAGGCGCATCTGGCAGCGCCTCGCGTGCGCAAGACGCCAATGCGAACGCGCGCGCCGCACAGGGCGTGAAGCTGATGAAAATCGCCGCGCCCGCGCAAGGTGGACAGACGCGTGCCGAGGTCTACGCGCAAGTGCGCCGCATGACCGTGCTCGGCAAACAGATGTTCTTCGACCCGTCGCTCTCGGGCTCGGGCAAGATGGCGTGCGCGTCGTGTCACAGCCCGGACCATGCGTTCACGCCGGGCAACGCGCTCGACGTGCAGATCGGCGGCACGGACATGCGACGCCAGGGCATGCGCGCCGTGCCGACGCTCAAGTATCTGCAGGCGGTGCCGGCGTTCGCCGAGCACTATCACGACTCCGACGACGAAGGCGATGAAAGCGTCGATGCGGGTCCGACCGGCGGGCTCACGTGGGACGGCCGCGTCGATCGCGGTTCGGACCAGGCGCGCATTCCGTTGCTCTCGACGTTCGAGATGGCGAGCTCGCCGAAGAAGGTGGCCGAGGCCGTGCGGGCGGCACCTTACGCTGAGGCGTTTCGCGAGGCATTCGGCGCGCGCGTCCTCGCTGACGACGACGCAACCTTCAAGGCCGTGCTGAAGTCACTGGAGACGTTCGAGCAATCGCCCGAGGTGTTCTATCCGTACACGAGCAAGTACGACGCGTACCTCGCGGGCAAGGCCACGCTCAGCGCCGCCGAGCTGCGCGGGCTGCAACTCTTCAACGACGAGAAGAAGGGCAATTGTGCGAGCTGCCATCTCAGCCAGCGGGCAAAGGACGGCTCGCCTCCGCAATTCAGCGACTTCGGTCTGATCGCTGTGGGTGTGCCGCGCAACCGCGCGCTTGCCGTGAATCACGACCGCAAGTTTTTTGATCTGGGTGCATGCGGCCCGGAACGCACGGACCTCGATCATCGTGCGGAATTTTGCGGGCTCTTTCGCACGCCGACGCTGCGCAACGTCGCGCTCAAGAAGTCGTTCTTCCACAACGGCATTTATCACTCGCTGGAAGACGTGCTGCGTTTCTACGCGCGGCGCGATACGAATCCGGAGGAGTTCTATCCGGTGGTGAAGGGCCGCGTGCAGAAGTTCGACGATTTACCGCGCCGCTACTGGGTGAATCTCAACACGGACCCGCCGTTCGATCGCAAGCCGGGCGACGCGCCAGTATTCAGCAACGCCGAAATCAAGGACGTGATCGCGTTTCTCGACACGCTCACCGACGGCTGGCAGCCGGGGGCGCATTGAGCGTGGACTGAGCGCGCGGCGTCAGACGCCCGCGATCAGCAGACAGGCGCCGGTGAGCACGACGAAGGAGACCAGCAACGCGAGCGTACCGATGCGCACCGTGGCGTCCGGCCAGCGCGGCGCGTGCTCGGGGCGCTCAGGGTGTATTGCGAGGTTCGGGCCAGGTGATTGCGTTTGTGGCGCGTGCGTGTAGTGCGCGACGAACGACATCAGGCCGACGCAGATGAGGGCCAGCAGGACCGCAAAGACCCTTAGGGCGATGGCGTAGGTCATGTCAGATATTCCTGATGGAGGTGTAAGTGGGCGACGGACCCATCGTAGTGATCGGTGCTAGCCCTCACCATCAGATCAATCTGAAAAGAAACCGGGCGCGAGCGCGGCCTCGCTGGGTGAGCCGAAAAAAGGGCGCGTGTTATGCTTTTCGCCGAATCGCTCAGTCAGTCGAGGAGAACACAAAATGTCGAGAATGCCCCGAACCCTGCATACGCTGAGCGCCTTGGGCGCGGCGCTCTTTGTCACGGTCGGCATGGGCAACGCACATGCCGCCAACCTGGGTTTTCTGAACAACACGCCCATGTCGTTCATGAACCAGGCGGACTACAGCTCGCTGCAGAACGCCGTGCGCGATGCCGTCGAGCACAAGGCCGATGGCGAGGCCACGGCGTGGTCGAACGAAGGCTCGCGTAATGGCACGCGCATCACCTCGACCATCACGCCGTCGAATACGCAAAAGGAAGGTGACAAGACCTGCCGCGACACCGAGGTCGTCATCAACGCGAAGGGCCAGTCGATGACGCTGCGTCCGCACTTCTGCCGCACGGGCCAGGGCGCGTGGGTTTTCCAGAAGCAGCACTGAGCGCGCGGTGAACGGCAAGATCGTTTCGTGCGGCATCGTGCTGCTCGATCCTGAAGGCCGTGTGCTGCTCGCGCACGCAACCGGCACGAATCACTGGGACATTCCGAAGGGGCAGGGCGAGCCCGGCGAGACCGAATCGCAAAGCGCGCGCCGCGAGATGGTCGAGGAGACCGGCATCGAAGTCGCGGCGTCGCGGCTCGTCGATCTTGGACGCTATCTGTACCGGCGCGACAAGGATCTGCATCTGTTTGCTGCGCGCGCGAGCGCCGAAGAACTCGACCTTTCGCGTTGCGTTTGCGTGTCGCTCTTTCCGCGCAGGGAGGACGGCGTGATGATCCCGGAAATGGACGCCTGGCGCTGGACCCCGCCAGGCGAAGTCGATCGCTACGCGAGCCGCAGTCTCGCGCGCCTTTTCAGCACGACGCTTTCGCTTGCGGAATTGCACCGCAAACTTTAGGGCGTTCTCGCTAGCCGCTGTCGAAAAGAAAAAAGCCCGCACAAATCTGTGCGGGCTTTTTGCTTGCTGGCGGGCGCGCGCCTTACTTGCCCCAGCTGTCGCGCAAACCGACGATGCGGTTGAACACCGGCGCACCCGGCTTCGAATCGTAGCGGTCGGCGACGAAGTAGCCATGGCGTTCGAACTGATATCGGTCTTCGGGCGCGGCGTCGCGTGCGCCCGGTTCGACAAAAGCCTGAACGACGCGTTTCGAGTCCGGATTCAGCGCCTCGAGGAAGTCGCGGCCGCCTGCATCGGGCTGCTCTTCGCGGAACAGGCGGTCATAGAGGCGCACCTCGGCAGGCACGGCGTTGTCGGCGCTGATCCAGTGGATCGTGCCCTTGACCTTGTAGTTGCTCGCGCCTTCGGTGCCCGATTTGCTGTCGGGGAAGTAGTTGCAATGCACGGCAATGATGTTGCCGTCGGCGTCCTTCTCCGCGCCCGTGCATTCAACGACGAAGCCGTACTTCAGCCGCACCTTGTTACCCGGGAACAGGCGGAAATAGCCCTTCGGCGGCGTTTCCTGGAAGTCCTCGCGCTCGATCCACAGTTCGCGCGAAAACGTGAACGCGCGATTGCCGCGCTCCGGATGATGCGGATGCACTGGCGCGCTACATGCCTCGGACTGGCCTTCGGGGTAGTTGTCGATCACGAGCTTGAGCGGATCGAGCACGGCGGTCGCACGCGGCGCCTTGTCGTCGAGGTCGTCGCGCAGCGCGCCTTCGAACACGCTCATGTCGATCCACGAATCGACCTTCGTCACGCCGATGCGTTCGCAGAAGAGCTGGATGGCTTCAGGCGTGAAGCCGCGGCGGCGCACGCCGACGATGGTCGGCATGCGCGGGTCGTCCCAGCCGTCCACGTGGTTTTCGGTCACGAGTTGCAGCAGCTTGCGCTTGCTCGTGATCGCGTACGTGAGGTTCAGACGCGAAAACTCGATTTGCTGCGGCAGCGGGCGCGTGAACACGCCAGCGTCGGCCAGTTCACTGAGCACCCAGTCGTACAGCGGACGATGATCTTCGAACTCGAGCGTGCACAGCGAATGCGTGATGTTTTCCAGCGCGTCCGAGATGCAGTGCGTGTAGTCGTACATCGGATACACGCACCACTTGTCGCCGGTGCGGTAGTGATGCGCGAAGCGGATGCGGTAGATGACCGGGTCGCGCATGTTGAAGTTCGGCGACGCCATGTCGATCTTCGCGCGCAGCACGTGCGCGCCTTCGGCGAATTCACCGGCCTTCATGCGGCGGAACAGGTCGAGGTTTTCCTCGACCGAGCGCTCGCGGAACGGCGAGTTCTTGCCGGCCTCGGTGGCCGAGCCGCGGTTCGCGCGCATCTCTTCCGGCGACTGGCTGTCCACATACGCCTTGCCGCGCTGGATCAGCAGTTCGGCGAACTCGTAGAGCTTGTCGTAGTAGTCGCTCGCGTAGAAGAGGTATTCCTGGTCGTCCTTCTTCCACTCGAAGCCAAGCCACTCCACAGCGTCGATGATGGAGTTGACGTACTCGACGTCTTCCTTCTCCGGGTTCGTGTCGTCGAAGCGCAGGTGGCACACGCCGCCGTAGCTTTTCGCAACGCCGAAGTTCAGGCAGATGCTCTTCGCGTGGCCGATGTGCAGATAGCCGTTCGGCTCCGGCGGGAAGCGCGTTTCGACGCGCTGTGCCCACTTGCCCGACTGGTTGTCGTCGTCGATGATGTTGCGGATGAAATTGGATGCCGCAGGCGCGTCCGTGCGGTCGGCGTCTTTACGTTCGGTATTCATGCGAAAAGGGAGTCGTTCGAGGGCACCCGTCAAAAGGATAAAAGCGCGTAACCGGGCACCCGATGGTGTCTTCCATTCTACCTGACGCGACCCGCCGTGCCAGTCCCGGTGCCGGATCGTCGCGCGGACCACAACAAGCGAGGAAAAAACGTGACGACGAGTGAAACGTCTGTGCTGGTGCTGCCGGGCTATATGGATTCGGGGCCGGGGCACTGGCAGACGCGCTGGGAAGCCGCGCACACGGGCTTTACACGGGTGCAGATGCCCGACTGGATGCACCCGGACTGCGAGGCGTGGTGCACGACGCTCGAAGCCGCCGTGCAACGCGCGCCTGCTGGCGTGCGCCTCGCCGCCCACAGCCTGGGCTGCCTGACCGTGGCGCACTGGGCCGCGCATCACGCGAGCGCCGCGACCCGCGCGAAGGTGGCTGGCACGCTGCTGGTGGCGCTACCCGATCCACACGGTCCCGAATTTCCGCGCGACGCACGGGGCTTCGATCCGGTGCCGCTGGCGGCGCTGCCGTTTGCGAGCGTCGTGGTCGCCAGCAGCGACGATCCGTATGGCGGCGTGGCGTTCTCCGAACGCTGCGCGCAGGCGTGGGGCAGCCTCTGGTTCGAGATCGGCGCGCGCGGCCATATCAACGCGGAAAGCGGGCTCGACGACTGGCCGCAGGGGCTCGCGTGGCTGATGTCGGCGGGGAACCGCGGCTAGCCGCCCTGGGCGTCGTGGTTACACCACGCCCTTGCCGCGCAACGCCGCTACCTGCTCGTCGCCGTAGCCGAGCACCTCGCGCAGTACCGTATCGGTATGCTCGCCGAGCGTGGGCGGATGGCTCGTCACGCGCGGCGGGGTCTCGCTCATGCGGATGGGGTTGCCCACGAGCCGCGCCGTGCCGCCCGAAGGATGCGGCACATCGACCTGCAGCCCGCGCGCGATCACCTGCTCGTTATCGAACACTTCCGCGAGGTTGTTGATCGGCCCGCACGGCACGCCAGCGGCTTCGAGCGCGCCGATCCAGTCGGCTTTCGTGCGCGCGCGGATCAGCTCGGCGACGATCGGCACGAGCGTGTCGCGATGGCGCACGCGCGCGGGATTGGTTGCGAAGCGCTCGTCGTCGGCAAGCTCGGGTTGGGCCGCCACCTCGACGAACTTGCGGAACTGTCCGTCGTTGCCCACCGCGAGAATGATCCAGCTGTCGCTCGTCTGGAATGCCTGATAGGGCACGATGTTCGGATGCGCGTTGCCCCAGCGCGCAGGCGGATTGCCGCTTGCCAGGTAGTTCGAGTTCATGTTCGCGAGCATGGCGACCTGCACGTCGAGCAGCGCCATGTCGATGTACTGGCCCACGCCCGTGCGGTCGCGGTGGGCGAGCGCCGTGAGCACGGCAATGGTCGAATACATGCCGGTCATGAGATCGGCGATCGCGACGCCCGCCTTTTGCGGGCCGCCGCCCGGCAGCGCATCGCGCTCGCCGGTAATGCTCATGAAGCCGCCCATGCCCTGCACGATGAAGTCGTAGCCTGCGCGCGAGGCGTAGGGCCCCGTCTGGCCGAAGCCGGTGACCGAGCAGTAGATGAGGTCGGGCTTCACTTCGCGCAGCGACTCGTAGTCGAGCCCGTATTTCTTCAACTGGCCTGCCTTGTAGTTTTCCAGCACGACATCGCTTTGCGCGGCCAGCTCGCGCACGATGCGCTGCCCCTCGGGCGTGGCGATGTCCACCGTCACCGAGCGCTTGTTGCGGTTCGCGGCGAGGTAATAGGCCGCTTCCGCGGTGTCCGCGCCGTCGGGCGTTTTCAGGTACGGAGGGCCCCAGTGGCGCGTGTCGTCGCCGGCGCCGGGGCGCTCGACCTTGATCACGTCGGCGCCGAAATCGGCGAGGGTCTGCGCGCACCACGGTCCGGCGAGGACGCGGGTGAGATCGAGTACGCGGATATGGCTAAGAGCGCCCATGCTGTGTCTTCCAATGTCGTTCTAAGGCAGGCCGCGAGCACACATGGCGCGCTGGCCGATGCCGCCCATAGTAAGCGAAAAGGCGGGGACCGCGTCAATATTCGGTACAAAGTTCCGCACTGCGGAACAAAATCGAGCGACCCGTCGCCGCCGCACGCCGTGTCGCGCCCATGCAAACCACGCGGGGCGCGCCGCCGCGAGCGCGCGGCGATCCCGTATAATCGTTCGATTCAGCATCGGGGTTTTCGCCACCGGCCGGGGCCCCGACCACGACCAAGATTGAAGCACCGGACGCCCCAGGAAGGACCCAACGCACGCCATGAAAGCCGCCGACATCCGCGAGAAATTCCTCAAGTTCTTCGAATCGAAGGGCCACACGATCGTGCGCTCGTCGAGCCTCGTGCCGGGCAACGACCCGACACTGCTCTTCACCAACTCGGGCATGGTGCAGTTCAAGGACGTGTTCCTCGGCACCGACAAGCGCCCGTACTCGCGCGCCACGACCGCGCAGCGCAGCGTGCGCGCCGGCGGCAAGCACAACGACCTCGAGAACGTCGGCTACACGGCGCGCCACCACACGTTCTTCGAGATGCTCGGCAACTTCTCGTTCGGCGACTACTTCAAGCGCGACGCGATCCACTACTGCTGGGAATTGCTGACCAAGGTCTACGCGCTGCCGGCAGAGAAGCTCACGGTGACCGTCTACCAGGAAGACGACGAAGCCTTCGACATCTGGGCGAAGGAAATCGGCGTGCCGGTCGAGCGCATCATCCGCATTGGCGACAACAAGGGCGCGCGCTACGCTTCCGACAACTTCTGGCAGATGGCCGATACCGGCCCGTGCGGTCCGTGCTCGGAAGTGTTCTACGACCACGGCCCGGAAATCTGGGGCGGCCCCCCGGGGTCTCCTGAGGAAGACGGCGACCGCTTCATCGAGATCTGGAACCTCGTGTTCATGCAGTTCAACCGCGACGCCCAGGGCAACATGACGCCGCTGCCCAAGCAGTGCGTCGACACGGGCATGGGTCTCGAGCGCCTTGCCGCCGTGCTCCAGCACGTGCACAGCAACTATGAGATCGACCTGTTCCAGAACCTCATCAAGGCGGCTTCGCGCGAAACGAACACGCCCGATCTCACGAACAACTCGCTGAAGGTCATCGCCGACCACATCCGCGCGTGCTCGTTCCTGATCGTCGACGGCGTGATTCCGGGTAACGAAGGCCGCGGCTACGTGCTGCGCCGTATCGTGCGCCGCGCGATCCGCCACGGCTACAAGCTCGGCAAGAAGGGCGCGTTCTTCCACAAGCTGGTGGGGGATCTCGTCGCCGAAATGGGCGCGGCTTACCCGGAACTCGCCGAAGCGCAGCAACGCGTGACGGACGTTCTGCGCCAGGAAGAAGAGCGCTTCTTCGAGACCATCGAGAACGGCATGTCGATCCTCGAAGCCGAACTCGCAGACCTCGAGGCCAAGGGCCGCAAGACGCTCGACGGCGAACTCGCGTTCAAGCTGCACGACACGTACGGTTTCCCGCTCGACCTCACGGCCGACGTGTGCCGTGAGCGCAACATGACGGTCGACGAGCCGGCGTTCGACGAAGCGATGGCGCGTCAGCGCGAGCAGGCGCGCGCGGCAGGCAAGTTCAAGATGCTGACGCAGGGCCTCGAATACTCGGGCGCGAAGACGACGTTCCACGGCTACGAAGAAATCGTGTTCGACGACGCGAAGGTCGTCGCGCTCTACGTTGACGGCTCCTCGGTCAACGAAGTGAAAACGGGCCAGGACGCCGTGGTCGTGCTCGACCACACGCCGTTCTACGCAGAATCGGGCGGCCAGGTGGGCGACCAGGGCGTGATCTCGAACGCGAGCATCCGCTTCGCCGTTGCCGACACGCTCAAGGTTCAGGCAGACGTTTCCGGCCACCACGGCACGCTCGAGCAAGGCACGCTCAAGGTTGGCGACGTCGTGAAGGCGGAAATCGACGCCATCCGCCGCGCCCGCACCGCGCGCAACCACTCGGCCACGCACTTGATGCACAAGGCGCTGCGCGAAGTGCTCGGTGCGCACGTGCAGCAAAAGGGCTCGCTCGTCGACGCCGATAAAACCCGTTTCGACTTCGCGCACAACGCGCCGATGACGGATGACGAAATCCGCCGTGTCGAGCAGATCGTCAACGCGGAAGTGATCGCGAACGCGCCCGGCATTGTGCGCGTGATGTCGTACGACGATGCCGTGAAGGGCGGCGCGATGGCGCTGTTCGGCGAGAAGTACGGCGACGAAGTACGCGTGCTCGACCTCGGCTTCTCGCGCGAGCTGTGCGGCGGCACGCACGTGCATCGCAGCGGCGACATCGGCCTCTTCAAGATCGTGATGGAAGGCGGCGTGGCCGCGGGCATCCGCCGCGTGGAAGCGATCACGGGCGACAACGCCGTACGCTTCGTGCAGGAGCTCGACGCCCGCATCAACGCGGCAGCGGCGGCACTGAAGGCGCAGCCTTCGGAGCTCACGCAGCGCATCGCGCAGGTGCAGGACCAGGTCAAGTCGCTGGAAAAGGAACTGGGCGCGCTCAAGTCGAAGCTCGCTTCGAGTCAGGGTGACGAGCTCGTCGGCCAGGCGATCGAAGTGAACGGCGTGCACGTGCTCGCCGCGACGCTCGACGGCGCCGATTCGAAGACGCTGCGCGAGACCGTGGACAAGCTCAAGGACAAGCTCAAGAGCGCGGCCATCGTGCTGGCGGCGGTGGAAGGCGGCAAGGTCAGCCTGATCGCCGGCGTGACCGCCGAGGCGAGCAAGAAGGTCAAGGCCGGCGAACTCGTGAATTTCGTCGCCCAGCAGGTGGGCGGCAAGGGCGGCGGCCGTCCCGACATGGCGCAGGCGGGCGGCACGGAGCCTGCCAACCTGCCTGCCGCGCTTGCCGGCGTGAAGGGCTGGGTCGAAGCGAAGCTGTAATACGGGGCGCGGCGGCGTGATTGCCGCTTTGCGATGAAAAAAGGGCTGTCCGTGAGGGCAGCCCTTTTTGTTTTCCGCGCGGCTTAAATGGCGTGAAGGCCTGCCGCCGTCGCCGCAGCTTCACCTGCTAACGGCAGCGCCGCGCAGCCTGTGCGTTGCGCGTGCTCCATCAGCGCGTCCTTCAACGCGCCGAGCGCGGGCGAAAAGTGACCGCGCCGCCAGGCGAGCAGCGTGTCGATCTGGCCGAGCTTGCCAAGGGAATGCACCGTGACCTCGTCGGCGCTGCGTTGCAGTTCGAGCACCGAGCGCGGCGCGACGGCCACACCCGCGCCCGCCGCCACGCACGCAACGATCGCGTGATACGAGCCCAGTTCCAGCACGCGTGACGGCCGGATGCCGTGCTCCAGATACCAGCGCTCGACGTAGGCGCGATACGCGCAGCCGCGCTCGAACGCGACGAGCGTGGAGAGCGCGATATCGCCAGGCTGACGGATTGCCCGGTGCCCGCGCGGGGTGAGCATCACGAGTTCCTCGCGATAGACCGGCACGACGTCGAACACCTCGGGGTCCGGCAGGCCGTCGAGCGGCGTGGCGATCAGCGCCGCATCGATTTCGTATTCGCGCAGACGTTCGATCAGCGTGCCCGTCGTGCCCGTTTCCAGTTCGAGCGTGACCTCGGGCCACGTCTGGTGATAGTGCGCAAGCAGGCCGGGCAGACGGCTTGCCGCAGCGCTTTCCATGGTGCCGAGCCTCAGGCGTCCCGCCGGGCGTCCGGCCTTCAGCGCATGGCGCGCTTCGTCGGCAAGCGCGAGCAGACGCTCGGCGTAGGGCAGCAGGGTTTCGCCAGCGGGCGTGAGAATGAGACGCCGGCCCTCGCGCGTGAAGAGCGGCGTGCCGAGCTGATCTTCGAGTTGCTTGATGCGCGTGGTCACGTTCGACTGCACACGGTTGAGTTTGGCGGCGGCCCGCGTTACGCCGTTTTCCCGGACGACCGCCCGGAAAATCGCCAGTTCGGCGAGGTCCATGGTTCTCTCCTCGGGATGCATTGATTCATGATAATTCATTTTTCGTGAACGATAGAATTGCCTACGATGGTAGGCGATCGCTTAACCCACTGAACTCATGAACGATTACGTCCCCCGCGCCGCCTGCGTTTCCGGGCCACGCCCGCATGCCGGGCGCCGCGCGGCGTTGGCTTGCATGGTGACCCTCGCCGTCGCCCTGGGTGTCGGGCGCTTCGCGTTCACGCCGCTCTTGCCGCTGATGCTGCACGGCGGCGCGCTCGACCTGCGCCACGGTGGCTGGCTCGCATCGCTGAACTACGCGGGCTACTTCGTCGGCGCGCTCAGTTGCGTCGCGCTACGCATGGCGCCCGCAAAGATCGTACGCGCGGGCCTCGTGGCCACGGTGCTCCTCACGCTCGCGATGGGCCTCACCGAGCAGTTCTGGATCTGGGCGGCGGTGCGCTTCGTGGCGGGCGCGGTGAGCGCATGGACGTTCGTATTCGCGTCGCAATGGGGCCTGAGGCGGCTTGCGCAACTGGGCGCGAACGAGTGGGGCGGCGTGATCTACACCGGTCCGGGCGTCGGCATTATCGCGACCGGGCTGTTCGTGAGCGCGGCAGGCGGTCTCGGCGCGCACACGGGGTGGATTGGCTTCGGGCTGATCAGCGCGCTGCTCGCCGCGCTCGTTTGGCCCGCCTTTGGCGAGGACATGCGCGCGCTGGCGCCTCGCGTCGCCGCGAGCACGGCGGCCGGCACCGCGCACGACACGGGCAAAGACCGCCGCGCGGACGCATTCTGGCTCGTGCTGCTGTATGGCGTGCCCGGCTTCGGCTACATCATCACGGCGACGTTCCTGCCCGTGATCGCGCGCCACGCGCTGCCCGGCTCGGCGTGGCCCGACCTGTTCTGGCCGATGTTCGGCGCGGCGCTGATCGCCGGCGCGCTGCTGGCGGCGCGCTTCCCGCTGCATTGGGACAACCGCGTGATGCTGGCGGGCGCGTACGTGCTGCAGGCCGTGGGTATCGCGCTCGGTATCGTCTGGCCCAACGCCGCGGGATTTTCGTTCGGCAGCGTCTTGATCGGATTGCCGTTCACGGCGATCACGCTCTTCGCGATGCGCGAGGCGCGCCTTCTGCGCGGCGAGCATGCGGCCGCGCAGATGGGCTATGCGACGGCCGCCTATGGTGTCGGGCAGATTGCGGGCCCGCTCGTGGCCGCGCCGCTCGCGGCGTCGACGGGCTCGTTCTCGCCGTCGCTGTGGCTCGCGGCGGGCGCGCTAGTGGCCGGGGCGCTCGGGCTGCTGTGGCGGGTGTGGCTCACGCGCGAGGCGGCGCGCTAGTGTGAGCCGTCAGGTCGTACAGGGTCGTGAAAACGGCGGGCACTCGGCATCGCACCGGTTTTGCACGGTCGCACGCGCGTGCCGATAGCACACTAGAATGGACGCTTTCGCGCGAGCCGCGAGCGTGCCCGCCGGGCCGCGCAGCGGGTTCGCAGCGCCATCGACCCGTGCCTTTTCCCCCATGAGCGACTACCAGTTTTGCCCGCGCTGCGCCACGCGCCTGACCGAGCGCGCCGATCCCGACCACGAAGGCGGCCGCGTGCGTCTCGCCTGCCCGGACCACGCCTGCGGCTACGTCCACTGGAACAACCCGCTGCCCGTCGTGGCGGCGATCGTCGAGTACGAGGGCCGCATTCTGCTCGCCCGCAACGCCGCGTGGCCCGAAGGCATGTTCGCGCTCATCACCGGCTTTCTCGAAAACGGCGAGACGCCCGAAGAGGGCATCGCGCGCGAGGTGTGTGAAGAGACCGCGCTGCGCGCCGAGAGCGTCGAACTGGTTGGCGTGTATGAATTCATCCGCAAGAACGAACTCATCATCGCGTATCACGTGAAGGCGTCGGGCACGATTGCGCTCTCGCCGGAACTGCTCGAATACCGCCTCGTCGAGCCCGCGAAGCTGCGGCCGTGGCGCGCCGGCACGGGTCAGGCGCTCGGCGAATGGATGCGCCGGCGCGGCCTGCCGTTCGAGTTCGTCGAGCGTCCGGGCCAGTGATGGCCGCAAGACGCTCGACACTTTCCCGCTACGCCCTCCCTGGATTACGCTGATGAACCGACCTGTCACCGTCGCCCGCTCCGGGTATCGCCATTTCCTGCCGATCGGCACGCGCTGGATGGACAACGACGTCTACGGCCACGTGAACAACGTCGTCTACTACAGCTACTTCGACACCGTGGTGAACGAGTATCTGATACGCGCGGGCGCGCTCGACATCGAACACGGTACGACGATCGGGCTCGTGGTCGAAACGCAGTGCAACTACTTCGCGCCGCTCGTGTTTCCCGAGCGCGTGGAGGCGGGGCTGCGTGTGGCGCGGCTCGGTTCGTCGAGCGTGCGCTATGAGGTAGGCCTCTTTCGCGAAGGCGAGGACCCCCCCGCGGCGCAGGGGCATTTCGTGCACGTCTACGTCGATCGTGCGACGCGCCGGCCCGTGAGCGCGTTGCCCGATGCGCTTCGCGCGGCGCTCGAGCCGCTCGTGGTCGAGCGCTGAACGCACTTCAGCGCACGTCCGCGCACCTCAGCGCGCCACACTCACGCGTTCTAGCGCCGTCATCGGGCCGAGTTGCGTGAGCGTCTGCAACTGCGCTGCGTTGCGCACGAAGAACGAACCGGCAAAGCCGAGCGAGTTCACCGAGATTCCCTCGACGCATTCCGCCGTGCGCGGCACGACCAGCATCCACTTGCGCGTGACGAGCAGGTTGTACGGCGCACCCTGATGCGCGACGCCGCCCACGTCGATAGCGCGCACGCTCGCCGCGTCTAGCAGCGCGCGATAGCAGTCGAGTGCGACCTGCGCGGCGGCGTCCGGCGTGGCCTTGGCGGGGCCGAGGTCGAGGCGCGCGAAGGCGTGGCGAAACGCGAGCCCTGGCACGATCGCGATGGGACGCGCGCCGTGAACCGCCTGCGCGCTGCCGAGCAGGGCTTCGAGGGGCGTCACGCGAGGCCCGTCGCCTGCGAGCGGCAGCGGCACCATCTGCAGATGCTTGTGCGGCTGGCTCGCGCCTGCCGTCGCGCCGCCGTTGTAGAACCCGAGACCGTCGATCTCGCGCAGCGCCGCGATCAGCGCGGTGAAGTCAGCCGCGTCGAGCAGCGCTTCCTGCGGCTCGTAGCGGCGCGTCACGATCAGCAGGTGCTGGTCGATCACATTGAACTTGTTGAGCAGCGCGACGTGCGTGGGCGACAGGTCGCAGACAAACAGATCGGGTTCGTAAGGCAGGAACGGATCGCGCGGCGGCTGCGAGCCGGACGCAACCGAAGTCTGCGACGCGAGCCGTGCCGTCTCCTTGCGCGCAAGATTCCCCGCCACGCGCACGTAAAAGCGCACGCCGCCATCGTCGATGAAGGTATGCGCGGTCTCGATGGAGTGGAGCGCGCCGCACGCGAGCGCGTGCGCCGTCTGCCGCTCGATGGCCTCGCGCAGTGCTGCCATGGGCGCGCTCAGGCCTTGTAGCCGATCGCGCGCAGCAGGTCCTTGCGCCAGCGGACGTCGTCCTCGGCCTCGACGCCGAGTGGCGGCATGCCGTCCACCACGCCGACGATGCCGCGCCCTTGATCGGTTTCCGCAATCAGCACCTGCGTTGGATTCGCGGTGGCGCAGAAGATGCGGCAGACCTCGGGCACGGCCTTGATCGTGTTGAGCACGTTGATGGGGAAAAAGCCGTCGCCGAGAAAGACGATGAAGCAGTGACCCGCGCCGATGCGCAGCGCGTTTTGCGTCGCCATCTCGATGAGCGCGTCCTGCGTGCCCGAGCGCCGCACGAGCCGCTTGCCCGACGCCTCGCAGAACGCGAGGCCGAACTGGATGCCCGGCACCGTGCCGTAGAGCGCCTCGTGCAGGTCCTCGACGGATTTGATGAAGTGGGTCTGGCCAAGGATGAAGTTGGTGGCTTCGGGCTTTTCGATCTCTACCGTGGACAGTTGCATGACGGACCTCGTGGGCGGGCGTCTCGGAAGCGCCGCATCTCGCCTCGTCTGGCCGGCCATGGCCGGGATGGCTGGCGGGCGAGCGTCGGCGGCCAACAACAAGCCTAGTACGAAGTCGCGGCGAGGCAAAGCGTGTGCAGGCGCACAAAGCACAACGGCCGGAGCCCCGAGGGGCGTCCGGCCGTTGTGCTGGGCAATGAGGCGTGCTGCAGCGCTTATGCGGCCTTCTTCGCGCGCTTGCCTTCCACGTTGGGCAGCAGCACGGTGAGGATGCCGATGAGCGGCAGGAACGAGCAGACCTTGTAGACGAAGGCGATGCTGGTGGCATCGGCCAGTTGGCCGAGCACCGCTGCGCCGATGCCGCCAAGGCCGAACGCGAAGCCGAAGAACAGACCCGCGACCATGCCCACCTTGCCCGGAATCAGTTCCTGGGCATACACGAGGATGGCCGAGAACGCCGAGGCCAGCACCACGCCGATGATGACCGTGAGCACGCCGGTCCAGAACAGGTTGGCGTAGGGCAGGAGCAGCGTGAAGGGCGCCACGCCGAGAATCGAGACCCAGATCACGTACTTGCGGCCGATGCGGTCACCCACCGGACCGCCGATGATCGTGCCTGCGGCAACGGCGGCGAGGAACACGAACAGATGGATCTGCGCGGCCTGCACGGAAAGGTGGAAACGGTCGATCAGATAGAACGTGAAGTAGCTGTTGATGCTCGCGAGGTAGAAGTACTTCGAGAACACGAGCAGCACGAGAACACCGATGGCGCCCGCCACGCGTGTGCGCGAGAGCGCCACGTGCGGCACCTCGGCGCGCTTTTTCTTCAGCGCGGGATGCGCCTTGTACCAGCGGCCGATCTGCGTGAGCACGACCATGCCGACGAGCGCGGCTGCCGAGAACCACGCGATGCTGCGCTGGCCGTGCGGAATGACGATCGCGGCGGCGAGCAGCGGCCCGAGCGACGAGCCCGCGTTGCCGCCCACCTGGAAGAGCGACTGCGCCAGACCATGCTGGCCGCCCGAGGCCATGCGGGCGACGCGCGACGATTCCGGATGGAACACGGACGAGCCGCAGCCCACCAGCGCCGCTGCCACGAGCAGCACGCCAAAACTTGGCGCGACCGACATCAGCAGGAGGCCGCACAGCGTGAAGCCCATGCCGACGGGCAGTGAATACGGCAGCGGCCGCTTGTCGGTATAGACGCCCACCAGCGGCTGCAGCATCGATGCCGTGATCTGGTAGGTGAGCGTGATGAGCCCGATCTGCGTGAACGACAGCGAGAAGTTGTCCTTGAGCATCGGGTAGATGGCGAGGATCAGCGACTGGATCATGTCGTTGAGCAGGTGCGAGAAGCTGATCGCACCGAGCACCGAATAGACGGTGCGTTGCACCGCGGCGGGGGCGGAAGCGGCCGCGGACGAACCCGCGGCGGCGCCCGGCAGAGCGCGCTTGTCGAGACTGGTTTCCATGTTTTCGGTAGCAGCAGAGAGTTTTCAGCGGGCACCACCCCAGGCGGGCAGCGGCGACGGCATGAAAGGACATGTATAAGAGTTATGAGCGCAGTGTAATGTGTCTTGCTCGAACCGTACGGACAAGATTTGTCGAGAATCGGACACGAGCGGCGCACGGTTGCCCTGCGGCCCAACGCCGCAATGGGCTGGAGCCAATACTCGAAATTGATCCGGGATTTTTGGCGTTTCATTTTGGCCATGTATAAACCGGCGATGTGCGCGCCCACGAGGTGCGCAATACGGGGCCGGAATACGAGCCGCGCCGCGCGCCGCAGGGGTAAAAGGCGGGGTTAAAGATTGCGCGACGGCGTGCCGTAGACCGGAGTTGAGGCGTAACGCACATCAAGAACGGTGGCGCTAGGCCGAACAACAATGCTGGAGACCAAAATGAAAGCAGTACCGCAAGGCGGCAGGCACGCGGGCTTCGTGCCGCTGGATCCGGCAGGCAGCGCGGCGAACGCGCAATTGCACAAGGGTGGACGCACCGGCGCTGCAACGCGCAGTTCCCGGCTTTCCGTGAAGGCCACACTGCGCCTCGCCTTCGCGCTGGTGCTGATCGGCACGCTTGCGATCGGCGCTGTTTCACTCGCGCAAATCAGCCGTCTCAACGGCTCGACGCAATCGATCTACGAACAGGGCTACGTCGCGAGCCGCGCCGCCGAGGAAGCGCGCGGTCACGTGCTGCGCGCGAGCCGCGCCCAGAAGATGCTGCTCACGGCGACCACGGCGCGCGAGCGCGAAGAACTGGGTCAGGACATCGACAAGGATCTCGGCGCGCTCGAGCGCGGCGTGAGCCAACTGCAGCAGTACGCGCAGGAGCAGGGCGGCGACGCGCTCGCACTGCAAAAGAAGCTCGCGGACGCGACCACGACGTGGAGCGGCCATCTGCGCGACTTCGTGACGCTCGTGAAGCAGCAGCCGCTCGATCTCTCGCAGATGAGCTGGCAGGTGGGCACGCAGGACGTGTCGCTGCTCGTGGAGACCGGCAAGCTCGAAACGCTCGTGAACGACCTCGTTGCGCAGCGCGGCACAGCCGCGAAAGCCACGATCGAGAAGGCGGAGTTCATCTTCAAGTCGTCGTTCGTGATGATGGCCGTGGCGACCGTGGCCATGTTCGTGCTCGCGTTCTTCGTGAGCGAATGGGTCGTGCGCCGCATCGCGCGGCAACTGGGCGGCGAACCGGCGCACGCCAAGGCCATTGCGGCCCGTATCGCGGCTGGCGATCTCGCGCAGCCCGTCTCGGTTCATGCGCGCGACGCGGCAAGCATGCTCGGCGCGCTGCGCGACATGCAAAAGGGCCTCTCGACCACGGTGGCCGAGATCGCCGCGAGCGCCGAGGCGATCGCCTCCGCCTCGGGCGAAATCTCGACCGGCAACCTCGATCTGTCGCGCCGCACCGAAGAGCAGGCCATGGCGCTCGAACGCACGGCGAGCAGCATGGAGCAGCTCACGTCCACGGTGCGGCTGAACGCCGAGAACGCGGAGCAGGCCAGCACGCTCGCGGGCAACGCATCGGCAATCGCGGAGAAGGGCGGCTCGGTGGTGGGCCGCGTGGTCGCAACCATGCAGGAGATCAACGACAGCGCGAAGAGCATCGCCGACATCATCGGCGTGATCGAAGGCATTGCGTTCCAGACCAACATTCTCGCGCTCAACGCGGCCGTGGAAGCGGCGCGCGCGGGCGAGGACGGGCGCGGCTTCGCCGTGGTGGCGGGCGAGGTGCGCAGCCTTGCGCAACGCAGCGCGGCGGCGGCCAAGGAGATCAAGGCGCTGATCGGCGCATCGGTCGAGCGCGTGTCCAATGGCTCGACGCTGGCGCAGGACGCGGGCTCGACGATGGACGAAGTCGTGAAGGCCGTGCGGCGCGTGAACGACATCATCGGCGAAATTTCGGCGGCTTCGCGCGAGCAGCGCTCGGGCATCGAGGAAATCAGCCGCGCGGTCACGCAGATGGACGCCGGCACGCAGCAGAATGCGGCGCTCGTGGAAGAGGCGACCGCCGCGGCGCAATCGCTTGACGATCAGGCGAAGGTGCTCAAGCGCCTCGTGGGGAAATTCCGGCTGGCTTAACGCTCGCAGCCTGGTTGCGTGCGCAACAAAAAACGCCGCGTGGTGCACCACGCGGCGTTTTTTTATGGACGCATTACTTCGCGTCGCGCTCGATGATCCACTCGTGCGCCGGGTCGTTGTGGAAGTGCCATTCGCGCGTTGGACCCGCCATCACGTTCAGGTAGTACGAGTCGTAGCCATATGGGACGACGACCGGGTGATAGCCGCGCGGCACCATCACGACATCGTGGTTTTCCACGGCCATCGTTTCGTCCAGATCGCGCGCGTCGGTGTACACGCGCTGGAACGCAAATCCCTGCGGCGGATTGAGCCGGTGATAGTAGGTTTCCTCGAGCGCGCTTTCCTGCGGCAAGCGGTCGGCGTCGTGCTTGTGCGGCGGGTAGCTCGACGAGTGGCCCGAAGGCGTGCGCACCTCGACCACGAGCAGCGATTCCGCAGGCGCGTCTTGCGGCAGGATATCGCACACGTAGCGCGTATTCGCGCCCTTGCCGCGCGTGGAGCGCTTCATCTGGGCGGGCTCGATGAGGCGAACGGGCAGCGTGCCCTTCGCGGGCGCGCTCGCAACGCCCACTTCGGCATTGCGTTTCGCGCGCACGGTCGCTTTGACGCCGGGCGGCACGTAGAGCGCATAAGGCGCGGCGTCTTCGAACACGCTGTCGCGCGAGCCGAGGCTCGACCAGCGCTCGCCTCCGGCTTCGATATCGACCGCACCTGAAAGCACGACGATGCAGCTTTCGCGATCGGGTTCGGATACGTAGACCACTTCATCCGCCTCGAGCCGATAGGCGGCGAAGCCGACATAGCGCCAGCCCGCGGTATCGGGCGTGACGCGCGCGATCGTCTGGCCCTCGCGCGCGGCCTTGACCAGCAGTGTCATGCTGCCTCCTTCGATTGGGTGTCCGTAGCATCGACGAGCGTGCGCAGCGTACGGTAACCCTTTTGCGCATATTCGTACGATGGTGCGATCACGGGGTCCTGCTCGGCTTCGACGACGAGCCAGCCGCGATAGCCGTGGCGTTTCAGGCGCGCGATGATCGCGGGGAAATCGACGGCGCCGTCGCCCGGCACGGTGAACGCGCCAGCCAGCACGGCGTCGAGAAAACTCCAGTTGCGGTTGCGCGCCAGCTTCATGACGGCGGGGCGCACGTCCTTGCAGTGCACATGGCACACGCGCGCAATGTGCTTGTCGAGTTCGGCAACCGGGTCGCCGCCCGCAAACGTCATGTGGCCGGCGTCGAACAGCAGGCCCACGGCGTCGCTCGTGCGCGCCATGAGTTTGTCCACGTCGGCGGGCGTTTCGACGTAGGCGCCCATGTGATGATGGTACGCGAGCCGCACGCCGCGCGAGAGCGTGTGGCGCGCGAATGCATCCACGCGCGCGGCGTATTCGTCCCACTGCTTGTCGCTGAAAAAGCGCGGCCGTTGATAGAGCGGGCGCGGCGCGCCCTGGATCGAATCGGCGACCTCGCCGTACACCATCACCGTTGCGCCGTTCTGCGCGAGCAGGTCCAGATGCTTGTCGACAGCGGCAATCTCTTCCTCGACGCTGCGCCGCGCGAGCATGCCCGAATACCATCCGGACACGAGCGAAAGAGCGTATTGCGCGAGGAGCGCCTTGAGCGCCTGCGGCTCGCGCGGAAACTTGTTGCCTAACTCGAAGCCCTCATAGCCGATCTCGCGGCCCTCGGTCAGCGCCTGGGAGAGCGGCGTCTCGCCCCCGAGCGAGGGCAGGTCGTCGTTCATCCACGACAGCGGGTTGATGCCGATGCGTACTTCAAATGCGCTCATGTGCGCTCCTCGATGTCTGTGTCGTCAGACGCGTTATGCGTGGCCGGGTTCGTCGTCGCCGGCGGGCGCGTTTTCGTTGGATTCGGCCGCTTGCGCGCGGCCGCCGCGCTCGGCGACATGTTCTTCATAGCGCTCGCGCGCCTCGCGCACGGCCGCGCGCGCGGATACCTCGGGCACCGCGACCTCCCACCACCAGCCGCCTTCCTCGGTTGTGCGCGCGGGGTCAGTGTCGATGCAGACCACGTAGGTGCGCGTCGAAGCACGCGCGCGTTGCAGCGCCGCTTCGAGTTCCGCGACGTTCGCCACATGTTCGGCCTGCGCGCCGAGCGAGCGCGCGTGCGAGGCAAAGTCGATGCGTGGCGCGCCGAGCGGCCCTTGCGCGCAGTCGTCGAACAGGTTGTTGAACGGCGCGCCGCCGCAAGCCTGCTGCAACCGGTTGATACAGCCATAGCCGCGGTTGTCGAGCACGACGATGATGAGCTTCGCGCCCAGCATGACCGAGGTGGCGATCTCGCTGTTCATCATCAAATAGCTGCCGTCGCCCACCATGACGATGACTTCGCGATCGGGCCGCGCGAGCTTCGCGCCGAGGCCGCCCGCGATCTCGTAGCCCATGCACGAATAGCCGTACTCCACGTGATATGCACCGGGCTGGCCCGCGCGCCACAATTTGTGCAATTCGGCGGGCAGCGTGCCGGCCGCGCAGACGACGATATCTTCGGTGTACGAACGGCTCGACGAGCGCTGCACCGCGCCGATCACATCGGCATCGTAGGGCAGGCAGTTGCGTTCCTGTGGCGCATGCGTCAGGCGCTCGACGGTTGCACGCCACTCGTTGGCCAGGCGCTGTGCATGGGCGGTCCAGTTCGCGTCGGCGCGCCAGTTGATCAGCTCGTCGTTGAGCGCGCCGAGCGCCTGGCGTGCGTCCGCCTGCACGGCGAGGCCGTCGTGCTTGAGCGCGTCGAAGGCATTGGCGTTCACGCTGACCACATGCGCATTGGCGAAAAGCGAGTTCGAGCCGGTCGTGAAATCCTGCAAACGCGTGCCCACGGCGAGCACGCAGTCGGCGTCGCGCGCCAGTTCGTTGGCGGCGGGCGAGCCCGTCACGCCAAGCGCGCCGACGTTGAGCGGATCGTCCCACGCGAGCGAGCCTTTGCCCGCCTGGGTCTCCGCCACGGGAATGCCGCGCGAGGCGGCGAGCGTCTGCAAGGCCTGCGAGGCGCGCGAATAGAGCACGCCGCCGCCCGCCACGATCAGCGGGCGTTTCGCGCGATGCAGTTGCGTGAGCGCCGCATCGATCTCGGTCTGAATGGGGGCGGGCGCGTGGAACGTGACAAGACGCGGCGTGAAGAAGCTCACCGGATAGTCCCACGCCATGGCCTGCACGTCCTGCGGCAACGCTAGCGTGACCGGGCCACAGAGCGCGGCGTCGGTGAGCACGCGCAGCGCGCGCGGCAGCGCCGTAAGCAATTGCGCGGGATGCACGATACGGTCGAAGTAGCGCGATACGGGCTTGAGCGCGTCGTTGGCGGAAAGGCCGCCGTCGTGCAGGTCCTCGATTTGCTGCAGCACCGGATCGGGTTCGCGCGACACGAAGATGTCGCCGGGCAGCAGCAGCACGGGCAGGCGATTCACGTGCGCGAGCGCTGCGGCGGTGACGAGATTCGTCGCGCCCGGGCCGATCGAGGTCGTGACCGCCATCATGCGGCGCCGGAAATGCGCTTTGGCATAAGCGATCGCGCTATGCGCCATGGCCTGTTCGTTGTGCGCGCGCAGCGTGGGCAACTCGTGCCGATGCTGATACAGCGCCTCGCCGATGCCTGCCACATTGCCGTGACCGAAGATCGCGAACACGCCGCCGAACAGCGGCTCGGTGCGGCCCGAGCCGTCCTCGCTCGCCACACGCTGGGCGGCGAGATAGCGCACGAGCGCCTGTGCCGCCGTGAGCCGCACGGTGCCTGCGTGCGCGCCGGGCGATGCGTGCGGCGCGCTGTCCTGCGAGGCGTAGTCGCCAGGAGCGATGCGTTGGTTCATGCCGCCTTCTCCTCATGGTTGGCGTGCGTGCCGTCTGCTTCGGCGCGCGCGGCGCGCCATGCACCGATCAGCGTTTCGAAGGCGCGGCGTGCGCGGGCAATCACTTCGTCGTCGCTAATCTCGCCGGCGAGCCAGGCGAGGCTCGGCTCGTAGAAGATCGAGCGGCCTACCGTAAAGCCTCGGCAGGTGTTCGAGGCGGCCGCCGCGCGGAAGCCTTCCACGAGCTGGTCGATTGGCGCGGAGAGCCCGAGCAGCACGACGCCGCGGCAATACGGGTCGCGCTCGGCGATCAGCGCGTCGATGTCGCGCCATTGCGCCGCGCTCGTCGGCTCGAGCTTCCACCACTCCGGATAGAGGCCGATGTTGTAGAGCCGCTTGAGCGCGCGATAGACCGTATCGGGCGCATTCGGTTTGCCACCGAGCTTCGGCGGAATGACTTCGAGCAGCAGCTCGTGGCCGCTTGCCTGCGTTGCGTCATAAAGCGCGCGCAACTGCGCTTCCTGTTCCAGACGCTGTTCGATCGGCTCGTCAGGATGGAACTGCACAAGGCACTTCACCGTGTGGTCGATAGGCCACGAGGCGAGTGTCGTGCCGATCGAGCGGCCGTGGTCGAACACGAGCGGCACCGACCCAGGCAGCTCGACCGGGCGGCCGATCCACCAGCCGCGGCCGGTCGCGGCGTTGAGCGCGTCCTGGCCGTAGCGGTCGTCGATCAGGACGCCGATGCGTCCCTGCAGGCCGAGCGTGCGTTCGGTCTGCGCCACCGCCTCGACGAAGAGATTCTTCAGATACGCAATGCGCGCTTCGCTCACGCCGGTTTGCTGCGCCAGATCGAAGAACTGGTTGCGATGATCGAACGCGAAGCCGAGCACTTCGTCGTGCCGCTTGCGCGCGGGGGTCACGCGATGCAGGCGCGCGAGCGTCGCGTCGCGATCGGGGCGGCGCATGCGCACGGGGTCGGCGGCGGCTTCGCGCAGGAAGTAATCGAGTTCCACCGGCGTCGGCATGGCGGGCGCGCAACCGTGTCGCGAGACGACGAGCGCGCCGCTTGCATTGGCCGCGCGCGCGCAGTCTTCGAGCGAGGCGTCGCGCAACCAGCCCGAGAGGAAGCCGGAGGCGAACGCGTCGCCCGCGCCGAGCACGTTGAGCACTTCGACTTCCACGCCGCGCTGCATCGGCAAATCGTCCATCGAGGCGGGCACGGCGCCTTCCACGATCTGGCAGCCAAGCGGCCCGCGCTTGACGAGCAGTGTTGCTCCCGTCACTTCGCGCACGCGCTTGAGCGCATCGACGAGCGTGTCCTTGCCGCCTGCAATGCGGAACTCTTCTTCGGTGCCGATCACGAGATCGAAATGCGGCAGGATGCGCTGCAAATGCGCGCTCACGCCTTCGCTCGCGACAAAGCGCGTCTCGCCGTCGGCCTTGCCCGTGAGGCCCCACAGCACGGGCCGGTAGTCGATGTCGAGCACGGTGCGCACGTTGTTGCGGCGCGCGTAGTCGAGCGCGGTGAGGCTCGTGCGGTTCACCTGCTCGGTCGAGAAGTGCGTGCCGGTGATCAGCAGCGCTTTCGACGAAGCAATGAACGCTTCGTCGAAGTCGCTCGAATCGACGGCCATGTCGGCGCAGTTCTCGCGATAGAAAATGAGCGGGAACGTGTCGCGGTCTTTCAGGCCGAGCAGCACGAGCGCCGTGAGGCGTTCGTGGTCCACGCGCACATGGCTCGTATCGCAACCTTCCTTCGTGAGCGTTTCGACGAGAAAGCGCCCCATGTGGTCGTCGCCCACGCGTGTGAGCATGGCCGACTTCAGGCCAAGACGCGCGCAGCCGAAGGCGATGTTCGCGGAGGAGCCGCCCAGATACTTCGCGAACGTGGAAACGTCTTCGAGCCGCGCGCCCACTTGCTGCGCGTAGAGATCGACACCCAGGCGGCCAAGGCAGACGATGTCGAAGCGGCTTGGGGCGGAACGGGGCGGGGTGGATTGAGTCAGGGCCATGAGTATTCCTGTTGAGTGCTGTGCCGTGCGCGCGTGATCAGATGGTCGCGCCGTCGAGTTCGGCGATCATCTTCTGCATCTCCGCGCCGCCCGCCATCATGTCGAGCACTTCGTTCTTGCTGATCGTGTCCTTCGTGTAGGTGCCGAGCGAGCGGCCGCGATTGAGCAGCGTGAACGAGTCGCCGATCGGGTAGGCGTGGTGCACGTTGTGGGTGATGAAGATCACCGAAATGCCCTTCGCGCGCGCCGCATGAATGAGCTTGAGCACATTGAAGCTCTGCTTCACGCCGAGCGCGGCAGTCGGCTCGTCGAGAATCAGCACGCGCGCACCGAAGTGAATGGCGCGCGCGATGGCCAGACACTGTTTCTCGCCGCCCGACATCGTGCCGATGGCCTGATGCGGGTCGCGCACATTGATGCCCATGCCGGCGAGTCGGTCCTTCGCAATCGTTGCGCTCGCATCGAGATCCATCACGTTGATGAAGCCGAACAGCTTCTTCTGCGGCTCGCGGCCCATGAAGAAGTTGCGCGCGACCGAGAGCAGCGGCACGAGCGCGAGATCCTGATAGACGGTGGCGATGCCGAGGTCGAGCGCGTCTTTGGGCGAATCGAACGCCACGGGCTTGCCGTCCACGAAGTACTGGCCGGAAGTGGGCTGGTGCACGCCCGCGAGCGTCTTGATGAGCGTGGACTTGCCCGCGCCGTTGTCGCCGAGCAGGCAGTGCACCTCGCCGCGCTTCAGGCGCAGCGTGACGCCGTTGAGCGCAATGACCTTGCCGAAGTACTTGCTGACGTTCTCGAGCGCGAGAATCGTGTCGTCGTTCGCGGTATGGGTGGTATCGGACATTTGAGCCTCCGGCTTACGATTGCGCGACGCGGCGGCGCACATAGTGATTGAAGAGCACGGCAATGAGCAGCATCACGCCGAGGAACACGCGGAACCAGTCCGAATCGATGTTCGTGTAGGTGATGCCGATCTGCACAACGCCGAAGATGAGCGCGCCGAACGCCGCACCGATCACCGAGCCGTAGCCGCCCGTGAGCAGCGTGCCGCCGATCACCGCGGCAATGATCGCTTCGAACTCCTTCTGAAGACCGCGGTCGGCGGCGGCCGAACCGATGTCGCACACTTGCAGCACGGCGAAAAGGCACGAGCAGAACGCGGTGAGCATGAAGAGGGAGATCTTCACACGCTTCACGGGCACGCCCACGTTCTTGGCGGCGTTGGAGTCGCCGCCCACGGCGAGAATCCAGTTGCCGTAGCGCGTCTTGGCGAGCACGAATGCGCCGATGGCCACGAGCGCGAACCACCAGAGAATCACCTTCGGTACGCCTGGCACGAGCGGCTGTCCGTTGTCGAGCATCTTGCCGATGCCGATATGCGCGAGCCCCACGAACAGGCCCTTGAACGCCGTGCCGTGAAAGAGCAGGTTGGTGATGAAGTCGGCTTTGGCCACGTCGCCCACGCCGGAGACGATCGTGCGGTCAGCGAACATGATCGAGAGCGCGAGCGTCAGGCCGCGCAGGATGAACAGGAACGCGAGCGTGACGATGAACGAGGGCAGCCGCGTGCGCATCACGAGGTAGCCGTTCAGCGCGCCGAGCGCGGTGCAGCCCACGAACGCGAACAGAATGGAAAGCGCGATGGGCCAGTGGAAATACATCGTGGGGATCGCCACCATCATGCCGGCGAAGCCGATCATCGAGCCGATCGAGAGGTCGAACTCGCCGGCGATCATGAGCAGGCACGCGCCGACGCTCAGGATACCGAGGTAAGCCGCGACCTGGGACCAGTTCATCACGCCGTCGAGATCGAACATGCCCGAGCCGCCCGCGCCGATCGCAAAGACGGCGAAGACCAGCACGGTGCCGGAAATCGCGGCGAATTCGGGGCGGCCGAGCAGATGGCCGAACCACGATTCGCGGCGCACGCGTTCGTCGCCGGCGCCCGGCTGCGGCGTGGGCGCGTCTTGCGCGCCGCTCTCCTGAGCGTGCGAGGGGAAGTGTTTGCCGGCTACACCCATGATGTCTCCTGTATCGACCCGAGTGGGCGCTTTAGCGCGTGACTCCGGTCCTATGCACGGCTTTCGGCCGTGTGAGGCGCATTCGCACCTGCGTTGGCTCAAATGCCCGAGCGCATTCCCCGCAAGCAACAGCCTTGCAGTAGAAGCAACACGGTGAATGGCGCGCGGCGAGGCTGGCGAGAGGCGATGGGCATCGGAAGATGCTAGCCGCCGCCGCGCGTGGCTGACGAAAAAAGCTTAGCGGTACTGACCTGCGTACTTCACAACCTTGTCGACATTCTCCTTGGTGATGAAACCCGGACCGGAGCGGATATTCTTCGGCCCGTACGAGGGCTGCAGGCCGTAGGTTTCAAGGCGCTGCTTGAACTTCGGATTCGCTTCGAGAATCTGGCGGATCTTCTGCGGGTCGGTGGTGTGTTCCTTCTTCACGATCGCGAGCACGGCCACAGGGATATAGCCCTGCAGGTACGGCTGCTGGTCGATCGCGAACTGGATGGTGCCCGCGCGGATCGCCTTGGCAATGTCATCCGAGAAGTCGAACGTGCAGAAGTAGATCTTGCCCGCGAGGCCCATCTGGTCGACGGCCTTGAGCGTGGCGGCGGCCGGCACCGGGCCGAGCGTGAGGATCGCGCCCGTGTTCGGATGGTTGCGCAGATACGCGCTCACCTTCGACTGGATTTCGGTCGGGTCCTGGCCGGAGTCGATCGTCGAGGTCTTGTAGTCCACGCCGAGCGCATCGGCAAAACCGCGGCAGCGTTCGAACGACACGGCGTTGGTGGCGAAGTGGTTCACGCACAGGAACGACTTCACGCCCGCGGCCTTGGCTTTTTCGCCGGCGGCTTTCCCCGCCACATATTCAGGCTGGCCCACGTGCATGATTGCGCCGAGTTTCTCGCTCTGTTCCTCAGTGCCCGAGTTGATCGTCACGAGCGGGATCTTCTTTTGCGTGACCTTGCCGATGGCACTCTTGAGCACGTCGTAGTCGGCAATGGTGACGATCACGCCGTCATAGTTGCGCGCGGCGGCCTGTTCGATCAGCCGCGACATGTCGGCGATATCGCCGTTGGGCGGATTGCGGTAGTCGGTTTCGACGTTCCAGTCGTCATCGGCCTGCTTGATGGCGTTCTTGATCGTGTTCCACCACGAGTCGGAATCGGGCGCGTGGCTGATCAGCACGAAATGCGCGTCGGCGGCTTGTGCGGTTTGCGCGCTGAGCACGCTGGCACCGGTCAGTCCCGCTGCCAGCGCGAGCACTGCGGCCAACTTTCGGAGCATGGTCTTGCCCTTGCGTTGAGTCATTGTCTCCACCTTTCTCGGTCTGTCGTTCGTTCTTGGGGTGAGCGTCGCAGCCGCGCTTTTTACCTGCCGCTTGCTACATGGACCGAATGGACCAACTGCCGCGCTCATCGACAAGATTAGGACATCGCCTCGCGACTTGCAACGAAAATTTCATTGCAAATAAAAATGGAAAATCTGTTCCATTCGTGTGACACGCTGCCTATAATCGGCTCCGTCGGCATGCCGTGAAATGCAAGCCGGATAAGGCTTTGCGGCAATGCGGCAATCAGCGAAGGAAAACGATCATGGCGGATGACACAACCGACGCCGTAGCGGGCGTAGACGAATTGATGCAGCGCATCGCGCAGGATTACGAGGCGCTGCCGCGTCAGCTGAAAAGCATCGCGACCTACATCGAACAGCACCGCGCGAGCGTGATGATGGACCGCACGAGTGACATTGCGGCGAGCTGCGGCGTGCATCCCTCGGCGGTGGTGCGCTTTGCGCAGCGCTTCGGTTTCTCGGGCTTCTCCGATCTGCAGGCGGTGTTCCGGCAGGCGTATGCGGGGCAGGGCGCCTCGGCCACGAGCTATCAGCAGCGCATTCGCCAGCTGATCGACGCCAAGGAGGGCGAGACGAGCCCGGACATGGGCGGCGCCGTGGCGCGCGAATTCATCGGTGCATGCCGCAGCGGGCTTGACGAACTCGAAGCGGGCCTCGACGGCGCGCAGTTCGACGAAGCCGTGAAGATGCTCGAGCAGGCCGACAACATCTACGTGATCGGCGTGCGCCGCTCGTTTCCGGTGGCGAGCTACATCGTTTATGCCTTGCAGCACACGCGCAAGCGCGTGCACCTGGTCTCGGGGCTCGGCGGCATGTATCACGAGCAGATCCGCAGCGTGAAGAAAGGCGACGTGGTGATCGCCATCAGCTTCGCGCCTTATGGCAAAGAGACACAGTACTGCCTGCGCGTGGCGCAGCAGCATCACGCCAAAACGCTCGTCATCACCGACAGCCAGCTTTCGCCGCTCGCGCGCCACGCGAACGCGCAACTCTATGTGAAGGAGGGGAGCGCGTTCGCGTTCCGCTCGCTCACCAGCACTTTCTGCCTGTGCCAGGCGCTCTTCATTGCGCTTGCGTACCGGCTCGAACTCAACGTGGAAGAATCAACCGACACCGGAGGATACGATGACTAGTGCAGCAAGCGGAGCCGCGAAAACGCTGGATGTGGCGGTATTCGGCGCGGGGCGCATTGGCCGCATTCATGCGGGCAATCTCGCGCGCCAGCCGGGCGTGCGTCTGAAGTACGTGATCGACGTGAATCGCGAAGCCGCCGCCGCGCTCGCCGCGCAGCACGGCGCACAGGTGGTCGACGTGGACGCCGCATTCGGCGACGCCTCGATCGGCGCCACGGTAATCTGCTCGAGCACCGATACGCACTCCGAACTGATCCTGAAGTCGGCGGCGGCCGGTAAGCATATCTTCTGCGAAAAACCCGTCGATTTGACCATCGAGCGCGCACGCGCTTGCGCAGAAGCGGTTCAGCGTGCGGGCGTCGTGGCCATGATCGGCTTCCAGCGTCGCTACGATCCCACGTTCGCCGCGCTCAAGGCGCGCCTCGACGCAGGCGAGATCGGCACGCCGGAAATGCTGATCGTCACGAGCCGTGATCCGGGCGCGCCGCCCGTGGAATACATCAAGCATTCGGGCGGCATCTTCAAGGACATGCTGATCCACGACTTCGATATCTTCCGCTGGATTCTCGACGACGAAGCGCTGAGCGTGCACGCCACGGGCAGTTGCCTGTCCGATCCGGCGATTGCCGATGCGGGCGACATCGACTCGACGGCGGTGACCATTCGCACGAAGCGCGGGCGCCTTTGCCAGATCAACACGGCGCGGCGCGCGGCTTACGGCTACGACCAGCGCTTCGAGGTGCTCGGCAGCGAGGGCATGCTGCAGGCCGGCAACATGAAGCCGACCGAAGTGGTGGCGTGGTCGAAGACCGCCGTGGCGCAGGACGTGCCCGAAGCCTTCTTCCTCGAACGCTATCGCGCGGCCTACGCGCGCGAAATGGCGCACTTTCACGAAGCGGTGACGCTGGGCACGCCGGTGCGCACCTCGGTAGCCGACGGCCTGAAGGCGCTGGAGCTGGCCGAAGCCGCCTCGCTGTCGTGGCGCGAGGGCCGTGTGGTGACGCTGGGCGACTGAAACCGATCTAACGTGGATCAAGCGAGGAGACGAGGAATGCAGGCAATCGATCGTGCCCAGCCGTTGCGCGTGGGTGTGGCGGGACTGGGGAGGTTGGGGCGGCGGCATGCGCAGAACCTGGCGTATCGCGTGCCGGGCGCGACGCTCGCGGCCGCGTGCAGTCCGCTCGAAGCGGATCTCGCATGGGCGCGCGAGGCGCTGCCCGCCGCGCGGCTGTATGGCGAATATGCAGACCTGCTGGCGGATCAATCGGTCGATGCGGTGTGGCTCGTCACGCCTTCCGCTTTGCACGCGGAGCAAATCGTGCAGGCGCTCGAAGCGGGCAAGCATGTGTTTTGCGAGAAGCCGCTTTCGCTCGATGTGGCTGAATGCGAGCGGGTGGTGAACGTGTCGCGTCGTCATGCCGACCGGCAGGTGACGATCGGCTTCATGCGCCGTTTCGATCCGAGTTATCAGGATGCCTACGCAAAAGTGCAGGCGGGTGCGATCGGCAGGCCGTTTCTCGTACGCTCGCAGACCTGCGATCTCAACGATCCCGAAGGCTTCTTCGTACGCTTCGCGCCGACCTCCGGCGGTATTTTCCTCGATTGCACCGTGCACGATATCGACGTCGCGCGCTGGCTGCTCGGCAAGCCGCGCGCCACGCGTGTCTATGCCGCCGGTGCGATCGCGCTGCACGAGGGCCTGCGCGAAGCGGGCGACGTCGACAACGGCGTGGCGATCTGCGAGTTCGAGGACGGGCGTCTCGCAATGTTCTATGCCTCGCGCACGATGGCGCACGGCAACGACACGTCGAGCGAGGTGATCGGCACGGCGGGGGCGCTTACGATCGGGCGCATCCCGCGCGCGAATCGCGTGGATGTCTACGACGCGACCGGCGTGCGCAGCGTTTGTACGCCCACGTTCTTCGACCGTTTCGAAGAGGCGTTCCTGATCGAAGCGCAGGCGTTCGTCGCGGAAGTCGCGGCGCGCAAGGCGGGGGCAGCGGAGAACGGAAGCCTTGGCGCGACGCTCGAAGACGCGCTGGAGGCCACGCGCATCGGCCAGGCGTTGCGCGAATCGCTGCATACGGGGGCGGCGGTCACGCTGTAAGCCGTGCCGCGATCGGGGGCAAGCGGCGGCTGGCGTGGCTGCGGTAAAATCGACGCTATTGCCAGCACCGTCTCACGCCGCGACGGTGCGCCACCGAAGGATCCAACCCCGATGCAGATTCAGGTTCACAAGGAAGTGGATGCACGCGGGCTGAACTGCCCGCTGCCGATCCTGCGCGCCAAGAAGGCGCTCGCCGACATGGAAAGCGGCCAGATCCTCAAGGTCCTCGCGACCGACCCCGGCTCGCAGCGCGATTTCGCCGCGTTCGCGAAGCAAACCGGCAACGAGATCGTGGAAAGCTCGAAGCAGGAAGACACCTTCGTGTTTCTGATGCGCCGGCGCTAAACACCGAACGCCGAAGCAGATAAAAAAATGGCCCGCATGAGAATGCGGGCCATTTTTCTTCGCGCCGGACGGGACGGGCGCCTAGCCGGGGGCGTCTGTCCGGGGGCGCCTAGCCTTCCAGCACCGGCTTGCGCGTACGCAGATACTCGTCGAAATCGGCGCCGACTTCCGGGTGGCGCAGCGCGAACTCCACCGTCGCCTTCAGATAGCCGAGCTTGCTGCCGCAATCGAAGCGCGTGCCGTGGTACTTGTACGCGAGCACTTGTTCGTCGGCGAGCAACGACTGGATCGCGTCGGTGAGCTGCAGTTCGCCGCCCGCGCCAGGCTTGATCGACTTCAGATGCTCGAAAATGCGCGGCTTGAGCACGTAGCGGCCCACCACGCCGAGGTTCGACGGCGCGACTTCGGGCGCCGGCTTTTCGACGATGCCCGAGAGCTTGACGATCGAGTCTTCCCACTCCTTGCCGTCGACAATGCCGTACGAGCGCGTTTCCGAGGGCGGGATCTCTTCCACGCCGAGCACCGAGCTATGGTAGTGGTCGAACACCTCGACCATCTGCTGCATGACGGGCGGCGTGCCGTAGAGCAAGTCGTCGGCGAGAATCACGGCGAACGGGTTGTCGCCCACGAGCTTTTCCGCGCACAGCACGGCGTGGCCCAAGCCAAGCGCCTCCGGCTGACGCACGTAGAAGCAGTCGACGTTGTTCGGCTTGATGTTGCGCACCAGTTCGAGCAGCTTGGCCTTGCCGCGCGCTTCGAGTTCGGCCTCGATTTCATACGACTTGTCGAAATGGTCCTCGATCGCGCGCTTGCTGCGCCCGGTCACGAAGATCATTTCGGTGATGCCCGCTGCCACGGCTTCTTCGACCGCGTACTGAATGAGCGGCTTGTCGACCACGGGCAGCATTTCCTTCGGGCTGGCTTTCGTGGCCGGAAGGAAGCGCGTGCCTAGGCCCGCTACCGGGAATACCGCTTTTGTCACTTTCAGCATGTCTTTAGTCCCTGTCCTGGTGCTCGTGTGACGCCGCGGGTGCGACGTCACACGGTACAGCCTTTGGCCGGTATGGCGCTCAGGCCGGCAACCGCGTGAGTTGCGCGGTCAGCTTGTCCAGCGTTGCCTGGTATTCTGCCAGTCTTTTCTGCTCCTGCTCAACGACTGCGGGCGGTGCTTTTGCTACAAAACTGTCATTTCCTAGCTTGGCCTTGCACTTCGTCACCTCATTGCCGAGGCGGGTAATTTCCTTCGACAGGCGTTCGCGTTCGGCGGCGACATCGATCTCCACCTTCAGCACGAGCTTGTCCGTTCCTACGATAGCAACTGGCGCGCCTGCCGAGGCGGCGTCGAGCGCGGCTTCGTCGGCGATGATCTGGACCTCCGAAAGCTTTGCCAGCGCCTGCGCATAAGGCGCGAACGTCGCGAGGCGCTCGGCGTTGCCCGTGGCGAGCAGCGGCACCTTGGTGGCGGGCGAGAGGCCCATTTCGCCACGCAGGTTGCGGCATGCGTCGATCACGGCCTTCAGGTCGGCGGCCCACTGCTCAGCGGCTTCGTCGATCTTCTTCGCTTCGGCCACCGGGTAACGCTGCATCATGATCGATGCCTCGCCTTCGGCCGCGCCTTGCGGGTACGCGTCGGTGAGCGGCGCCACCTTCTGCCACAACGCTTCGGTGATGAACGGAATCACCGGATGCGCGAGGCGCAGCACCGTTTCCAGCACGCGCAGCAGCGTGCGGCGCGTGGCGCGCTGCTGCTCGGGCGTACCCGTCTGGATCTGCACCTTCGCCAGTTCCAGATACCAGTCACAGTATTCGTCCCAGACGAACTTGTATATGGCGTTGGCCACGTTGTCGAAGCGATAGTCCGCGAAGCCCTTCGCGACTTCGGCTTCCACGCGCTGCAGGAGCGACACGATCCAGCGGTCGGCCTGCGAGAAGTCCGTGTAGCCGCCCGGGCCGCAATCGCCGGGCTGGCAATCGCCCGGCTTGCTGAAACCGCAGTCGTGGCCTTCGCAGTTCATCAGCACGAAGCGCGTGGCGTTCCAGAGCTTGTTGCAGAAGTTGCGATAGCCCTCGCAGCGCGCGAGGTCGAAGTTCACGTTGCGGCCGAGCGTGGCCATCGAAGCCATCGTGAAGCGCAGCGCGTCGGTGCCGAACGCGGGAATGCCGTCCGGGAACTCCTTGCGCGTCTTCTTCTCGATGGTCGCGGCCTGCTTGGGATTCATGAGGCCGGTCGTGCGCTTGGCCACCAGCGCTTCGAGGTCGATGCCATCGACGATATCGATCGGGTCGAGCGTGTTGCCCTTGCTCTTCGACATCTTCTGGCCTTCGGCGTCGCGCACGAGGCCGTGCACGTACACCGTGTCGAACGGCACCTTGCCGGTGAAGTGCGTGGTCATCATGACCATGCGCGCCACCCAGAAGAAGATGATGTCGAAGCCCGTGACGAGCACGGAAGAGGGCAGGAAAGCCTTCAGTTCCGGCGTATCTGCAGGCCAGCCGAGCGACGAGAACGGCACGAGCGCCGACGAGAACCACGTGTCGAGCACGTCTTCGTCGCGCTTCAGTGCGCCCTTGTAGCCCTTGGCGTCGGCCTGCGCGCGCGCTTCTTCCTCGTTCTTCGCAACGAAGATCTCGCCGTTCTCGCCGTACCATGCCGGGATCTGGTGGCCCCACCAGAGCTGGCGCGAGATGCACCAGTCCTGGATGTTCTCGAGCCACTGGTAATAGGTCGTCGTCCAGTTTTCCGGCACGAACTTGATCTGGCCGCTGCGCACCACGTCGAGCGAGGTTTCGGTGATCGACTTGCCGGGGTTGAAGGTGCCTTCGGGCGCCGGCTTCGTCATCGCCACGAACCACTGGTCCGTGAGCATCGGCTCGATCACCACGCCCGTGCGGTCGCCGCGCGGCACCATGAGCTTGTGCGGCTGGACCGAGTCGAGCAGGCCCAGCGCCTCGAAGTCGGCCACCACCTGCTTGCGCGCCTCGAAGCGGTCGAGGCCGCGGTATTTTTCAGGGGCGTTGTCGTTGATCTTCGCGTCGAGCGTGAGGATCTCGATCATCGGCAGGCCGTGGCGCAGGCCCACCTGGTAGTCGTTGAAGTCGTGCGCGGGCGTGACCTTCACGACGCCCGTGCCGAACTCGCGGTCCACGTATTCGTCGGCGATCACCGGGATTTCGCGGTCGGTGAGCGGCAGCTTGACCATCTTGCCGATCAGGTGCGCATAGCGCTCGTCTTCCGGGTGCACCATCACGGCCGTGTCGCCGAGCATGGTTTCGGGGCGCGTCGTAGCGACGGTCAGCGTGGCCGAGCCGTCCGCGAGCGGGTAGCGCAGGTGCCACAGATTGCCGTTTTCCTCTTCGCTCGCCACTTCGAGGTCCGAGACGGCGGTGAGCAGCACCGGGTCCCAGTTCACGAGGCGCTTGCCGCGGTAGATCAGGCCCTGTTCATAAAGGCGCACGAACACGTCGCGCACGGCGGCCGACATTTTGTCGTCCATCGTGAAGTACTCGCGCGACCAGTCGATCGAGGCGCCCAGACGCCGTACCTGGCCCGTGATGGTCGAGCCCGACTGCTGCTTCCATTCCCATACGCGCTCGACGAACTTTTCGCGGCCGAGATCGTGGCGCGAGATCTTCTGCGCGTCGAGCTGGCGCTCGACCACGATTTGCGTGGCGATGCCCGCGTGGTCCGTGCCCGGCACCCACAGGGTGTTCTCGCCGAGCATGCGGTGGTAGCGCGCGAGGCCGTCCATGATCGTCTGGTTGAACGCGTGCCCCATGTGCAGCGTGCCGGTGACGTTGGGCGGCGGCAACTGGATCGAGAAGTTCTTGTGGCCGGGCTCGAAGGTCGCGGCGGCGTAGCCTCGACGCTCCCATTCGGGGCCCCAAAGGGCCTCGATGGTCTGGGGCTCGAAGCTTTTCGCTAGCGTGCTGTCGCTCATGGGTGGAATCTGCCGAAAAAAGGGATGCGGAAACGTTCGATTATAAGGGGAAGTCCTGTCGGAGCCGACGTGCCAGCCGAGGCCGGGCCAAGCGCGGGCCGAGCGTGGGCCGACGCGCGACGCCCGGGCCACCCAAGCCGCCGCGTGCGCGCGCACTTATAATGGCGGTCTGCCATTCAACGGCGCGCCTTTGCCGCGCGCCACGTCCCTGCGGTGATGTCCCCAGGGGCACGCTCCTTTTCAGCCCATGCCCGAACTGCTCGCGAACCTGAACCCCGAACAACTCGCCGCCGTCACGTTGCCCAACGAACCGGCGCTCATTCTGGCCGGGGCCGGCAGCGGCAAGACGCGCGTGCTGATCACGCGCATTGCGTGGCTGATCCAGCAGGGCATGGCTTCGCCGTCCACCATTCTGGCCGTGACCTTCACGAACAAGGCCGCGCGCGAAATGATGAGCCGCCTTCAGGCGATGATGCCCATCGACACGCGCGGCATGTGGATCGGCACGTTCCACGGCCTGTGCAACCGCATGCTGCGCGCGCATTTCCGCGACGCCGGCCTGCCGCAGACCTTCCAGATTCTCGACACCGCCGACCAGCTCTCGGCCATTAAGCGTTTGATGAAGGGCCTGAACGTCGACGACGAGAAGTACCCGCCCAAGAACCTGCAGTACTTCATCAACAACGCGAAGGAGCAGGGCCTGCGTCCGAAGGACGTGGACGTGAGCGACGACTTCAACCGCAAGTTCGTCGAACTCTACGAAGCCTACGACCAGCAATGCCAGCGCGAAGGCGTGGTCGACTTCGCCGAGCTGCTGTTGCGCTGCTACGAGCTGCTCGCGTACAACCCGCCGCTGCGTGCGCACTATCAGGGGCGTTTTCGCGACATTCTGGTGGACGAGTTCCAGGACACCAACAAGCTCCAGTACGCGTGGCTCAAGCTGCTCGCGGGGCCGGGCAACGCGATCTTCGCGGTGGGCGACGACGACCAGTCGATCTACGCGTTCCGTGGCGCGAACGTCGGCAACATGCGCGACTTCGAGAACGAGTTCCGCGTGAAGCACATGATCAAGCTGGAGCAGAACTACCGTTCGCACGGCCATATTCTCGATGCGGCCAACTACCTGATCGCGCATAACTCGCGGCGTCTGGGCAAGAACCTGCGCACCGATGCGGGCCACGGCGAGCCGGTGCGCGTGTACGAGGCGGCGACCGACTCGCAGGAAGCGGGCTGGATCGTCGAGGAGATTCGCGCGCTCATCAACCAGGGGCTCGCGCGCCACGAGATCGCCATTCTTTACCGCAGCAACGCGCAGTCGCGCACGATTGAGCACACGCTCGTGAACGCGGGCGTGCCGTACAAGGTGTACGGCGGGCTGCGCTTCTTCGAGCGTCAGGAAGTCAAGCATGCGCTCGCGTATCTGCGCCTGATCGACAATCCGAACGACGACACGGCGTTCGCGCGTGTCGTGAACTTCCCCACGCGCGGCATTGGCGCGCGCTCGATCGAGCAATTGGCGGATGCCGCGCGCCTCTACAACTGCTCGATGGCCGCGGCGATTCCCTACGTCACGGGCAAGGCGGGCACGAGCCTCAGTTCGTTCGCCAATCTGGTCGCGAAGATGCGCGCCGAGACGGCGCAGATGAGCCTGCCGGAAACCGTCGAATACACGGTGCGCATGAGCGGCCTCGCCGAGTTCTACCAGACCGAGCGCGAAGGGCAGGATCGGCTCGAGAACTTGCAGGAACTCGTGACCGCGGCCACGGCGTTCGTGAGCGAAGCGGGCTATGGCCTCGACACGCCCGCGCGCTCGATTCCGCTGCGTCCGGGTGCGAGCGCGGTGCCCGAGCTCGTCTCGCAGGACGGCGAAATCGAAGTGCTCGACGCGCCCACGATCACCGACCCCGCGCAGAACCCCGACGTCATGACGCCGCTCGCGGGCTTTCTCTCGCACGCCTCGCTCGAAGCCGGCGACAACCAGGCGCAGGCGGGCCAGGACGCCGTGCAGCTGATGACGGTGCACGCCGCGAAGGGCCTCGAATTCACGGCGGTCTTCATCACCGGTCTCGAAGAGGGCCTGTTCCCGCACGAAAACAGCGCGATGGAAGCCGACGGCCTCGAAGAAGAGCGCCGCCTGATGTACGTGGCGATCACGCGCGCGAAGGAGCGGCTCTATATCTCGTTCGCGCAGAGCCGCTTGCTGCACGGCCAGACGCGCTACAACGTGCGCTCGCGCTTTTTCGACGAGCTGCCGCAGGAGTCGCTGAAGTGGCTCACGCCCAAGGTCGAAGCGGGCGCGCGCTGGGGCGGACGCTCCGACAACGCAGGCTGGGGCCGCGACTGGTTCTCGAAGCCGGGCGGTGGTGGCAATGGTGAGAGCGGCGGTGGCCGTCGCGAGCGCGACGCCTATATCGCGGACAAGAGCCCGGCGCCCGCGTTCGCCAACGAGCAGCGCGCAGCCGAAACGGGCTTCCGTGTGGGGCAGGGTGTGTTCCACACGAAGTTCGGCGAAGGCACGATTACGGCGCTCGAAGGCAGCGGCACCGACGCCAAGGCTCAGGTGCGCTTCAAGCGCCACGGCGAGAAGTGGCTCGCGCTGGCGGTGGCCAAGCTGCAGCCGGTGGAGTGAGCGCGCGAGCCTTTGACGAACCAGACGGACACCATTCAACAATGAACTCTTCGACCCAGGCGCGCGGCACGGCCGCCCGTCCGCTCGGCGTGCTCGCCGCGCTGCCCCAGGAACTCGGCGATCTGATCGCGGCGATGCAGGCTGAATCGGGGGTCGTCACGCGCACGTTTGGCCGGCGTGACTATCACCTCGGCACGGTGCATGGCGCGCCTTGCGTGGTGACGCTCGCGCGTGTCGGCAAGGTTGCGGCGGCGGCCACGGCGAGCGCGTTGATCCATGCATTCGATGTGGAAGCGATCGTTTTTACGGGCGTGGCGGGCGGCGTGGGCGAGAGCGTGCATGTCGGCGACGTGGTCGTGGGCGACACGCTGCTCCAGCATGACATGAACGCCGAGCCGCTCTTTCCGCGCCACGAGATTCCGCTGCTCGCGCGTTCGCGCTTCGACGCCGACCGCGCGCTCGCCGACGCGCTTGCCGCTGCCTGCGAGCGCTTCATCGCGGAGGAAGGCGCGTCGCTCGCCGCGCATTTCGGCGCAGCGTTGCCGCGTCTTGCGAGCGTGGCGCCGCAGGTGCACCGCGGGCTCGTGATCAGCGGCGATCAGTTCGTGGCGAGCGCGGCCGCCGTGGGCGCGCTGCGCGCGCAGTTGCCCGATGCGCTCGCCGTCGAGATGGAAGGCGCGGCGATCGCTCAGGTCTGTCACGAGTACGACGTGCCCTGCGCGGTCGTGCGCACGATCTCCGATACCGCCGACGAACATGCGAGCACCTCGTTCTCGAGCTTCCTCACCGATATCGCGGGCACGTATTCGACCGGCATCCTCAAGCGCTTTCTCGCCGGGTACCGCCCGCGCGCGCGTTAAGCGATCAACCGTTGTTGCCCGCGCCGACCGCCTCGCGAATCGACTGCAGCGCGGAGGCGTCCTCGATGGTCGGCAGCTCGCCCGGATCGCGGCCTTCGGCGAGGGCCGCAATCGCGCGGCGCAGCAGCTTGCCGGAGCGGGTTTTCGGCAGCATCGGCACGAAGTGCACGCGTGCGGGGCGGCCGATCGCGCCGAGCTGGCGGTCCACCGTCACGGCTAGCGCGTGCGCGAGCTTTTGCGCATCGGCGGGATGGGCGGCCGCGTTCGCGTCGCGCAGCACGACGAACGCCAGCGCGGCCTGACCCTTTACCGCATCGTTCACACCCACCACGGCCACTTCCGCGACCGCCGCGTGCGACGAGATCGCCTCTTCGATCTCGCGCGTGCCGAGACGATGGCCCGCCACGTTGATCACGTCGTCGGTGCGGCCGAGGATCGTCACGTAGCCGTCGCTATCCTGCACACCCCAGTCGAAGGTCGAATACACCTGCTGGCCGGGCACGCTTTCCCAGTACGTCTTCACGAAGCGCGCGTCGCCGCCCCACACGGTTTGCATGCAGCCGGGCGGCAGCGGGTAGCCGAGCGTGATCACGCCTTTCTCGCCTTGCGCGCAGGGCTCGCCCGTGTGCTCGTTGCGCAGCACGAGGTCGTAGCCGTAGCAGGGCACGCCCGGCGAGCCGAGCTTTTGCGGCATGGGGTCGACGCCGCGCTGGATCGCGAGCATCGGCCAGCCGGTTTCCGTTTGCCAGTAGTTGTCGACGACGGGCTTGCCAAGCGCGTCCGAGATCCATTGCGCCGTAGGCTCGTCGAGCGGTTCGCCCGCGAGAAAGAGCGTGCGCAGGCTCGAAAGATCGGCGCAGTGCAGGAGCGCCGGGTCCTGCTTCTTGAGTACGCGAATGGCCGTGGGGGCGGTGAACATCAGGTTGATGCGGTGCTGCTCGACGAGCCGCCACCAGATGCCGCCGTCGGGGCGGATCGGCGTGCCTTCGTACATCACCGTGGTCATGCCCGCGAGCAGCGGCGCATAGATGATGTAGCTATGACCCACCACCCAGCCGATATCCGACGCCGTGAACATCGTGTCGCCCGCGCGCCCCTCGAAGATGTATTCCATCGAAGCGGCGAGCGCCACGGCGTAGCCGCCCACGTCGCGCTGCACGCCCTTGGGTTTGCCCGTCGTGCCCGAGGTGTAGAGGATATAAGAAGGCTCGTTCGATTCGAGCCATTCGCACGGAATCTGCACGTCGTAGTGCTGTTCGCGCAGCGGCTCGTAATCGACGAGATACGGCGCGTTCAGCCGCTCGGGCGCGAGCTGGCGATCGATCAGCAGCACCTTGGGCGGCGCGAATTCGGCGCGCGCCATCGCTTCGTCCACTAGCGGCGTGTAGTCGATCACCTTGCCGCCGCGCGCGCCGGCGTCGGCGGCGACGAGCAGCACAGGCTTCGCATCGTCGATGCGCGCAGCAAGGCTCGGCGCGGCGAACCCGCCGAACACCACCGAGTGGATCGCGCCGAGGCGCGCGCAGGCGAGCACGGCGAACACGGCCTCGGGAATCATCGGCAGATAGATCAGCACGCGCTCGCCGCGCGCCACGCCGAGCGAGCGCATCACAGCGGCCATGCGGTTCACTTCGGCGTGCAGGTCGGCATAGGTGTAGCGGCGCTCGATGCCGGTTTCCGTCGAGACGTAGACGAGCGCGTTCTGCTGCGCGCGCGACGAGAGATGGCGGTCCACGGCGTTGAAGCACAGGTTCGTGCGGCCGCCGCAGAACCAGCGCGCGAACGGCGGGTTCGAGCGGTCGAGCACCTGGTCGAAGGGCGTCTCCCAATGGATACGCGCGGCTTCGCGGCGCCAGAAGTCGTCGGGGTTCGCGATCGACTCGCGGTGAAAATCGCGGTAACGCATGACTGCCTTCCTCCCGTGCTGATGGTGCAGGCGACCGGTGCGGGGACCCGGCCCAGTGGTCCGGCGCAGTGGTCCGGCGCAGTGGTCCGGATCTGGCGCAGTTTTTCAGGATAGTGCAGTGCAATGCGTGCGGGCAACGCGGGTTCTCCCGCGTGTTCTGCCGCAGATTTTCAATGACGGCTGTACGCGGCTTTCAGCCGCGCAGGTCAGGATGCGCGAGACGCGGCAGTGGGGCGGCGCGCCAGCGGTGCAGCCAGCCGCGCGCGGCTTCGACCGTGGCATCGAGTTGCGCGCGCACCAGGCTCGACAAGCTCGCGCCGTAACAGTCGCTGGCCTGCGGCTGCACGCCGATCAGCACGAACTCGCGCGGCGAGCGGCCGCTCAACTGCGCGCAGGCGAGCGCATCGGCGAAACCCATGCCTGGGCGGCTCGGACGGCACATGTAGAGACGTTCAGCCGCCGCGTCGCCGGTGAGCACGCGAAGCGCGCCCGGCGCGAGCCCGAAATCGATTGCCGTGAGCACGATCAAGCGCTGGGTGGATTCGACGACAGGCAAGAGCGCACGGCCGCGCGTGCCGCCTTCCACGAGTTCGACCTGGGCGGGGCATTGCCAATGCGTCTTCAACCGCTCTAGCGCCAGAACGCCCACGCCAGCATCGCCCCATTGAACGTTGCCGAGGCCGAGCACGACCACGCGCTGCGGCGCGAGGGCCCGGCGGTTCGCGAGCCCGGCCAGCGCACGGTGCGCGAAGGCGCGCACGGCGCCGGGCTCGCGCGTTGCCTGCGGGATGTTGCCGATTTCGGGGGGGCGATGTAGGCGAGGGATCACGTTGAGGGCGGGTAAGGAGCGTTTGCGAATAGGAATAATCCGAGTAATTCGGGAAATCTCTGTTGATGCGTATCAATCGAGATAGGTTTTATCGTGATAAGGACAATGTTTTGCAATACTCATCGATTGGCCGTCAGAACAACGTGCGGCAGCCGCTAACACTCCGTCTGCGCGCAGCAACAAAAAAGGGGAACGCCAAACTGGCGTTCCCCTTTTGCGTGCGCTTTTGCGTCGTCCGGCTGGCGGCGCGTGCGCGGCCAGCGGTCTCCGTTACCGTGCGATCACGTCCCCGGCTTCACCACCACCGTGCAGGTCGTGCCGGCCGCGAGCACCATGTCGTCCGGCACCTTGTCGATATGAATGCGTACCGGCACGCGCTGCGCGAGCCTCACCCAGTTGAACGTGGGGTTTACGTCGGCGAGCAGTTCGCGGCTTTGCGGATTGTCGCGGTCGTAGATGCCGCGCGAGATGCTTTCCACGTGACCTTCGAGCGTGCCGCCGCTCATCAGCTTGATATCGGCCTTGTTGCCGACCTTCACGTGCGGCAGCTTGGTTTCTTCGAAGTAGCCGTAGACCCAGAACGAATGGCTGTCCACCACGGCGAGCTTGGCCTGGCCCGAGATCGCGTAGTCGCCCTGGAATACCTGCAGGTTCGTGATGTAGCCGTCCACCGGCGAGACCACACGCGTGCGTTCGAGGTTCAGCTTGGCGGCGTCGAGCGCGGCGATGGCCTGCTGATATTGCGCCTGTGCCGAGTTTGCCGTGTGCGAAGCGTTCTCGCGGTTCTCCGCCGAGACCACTTCGCTGTCCATATCGGCGCGGCGGCGCGCGTCGTCCTGGCGCATGGTCAGCTCGGCCTTGCGCGCGGCCACGGCGGCTTCGGCCTGCTCGACGGCGATCTGATAGTGCGACGGGTCGATCTGCATGAGCAGGTCGCCCTTGTGCACGAACTGGTTGTCCTTCACGGGCAGCTCGACCACGGCGCCCGAGACGTCGGGGGCGATGTTCACCACTTCGGCGCGCACGCGGCCGTCGCGGGTCCACGGCTCGTCCATGTAGTGAACCCACAGGACGCGCCCGACCAGAATGGCGACGACGAAGATGATGGCCGTCGCGATAAAGCCAATGAGGTTGCGGATTGTCATGATTCGGTTGATTCGTTCAGCGATGCGTTGAGCGGCGCATTTAGTGATAAACCGCGAGGCCGAGCACGCAGCACACGACCACGAGCAGGCTCACGCGAAAGAGGGACGGGTGCCACACGACCCGATACAGGCCGGTTCTGGCCAGCACGGAATCGAGCACCCAGGTGATCGCCGCGCCCAGAATGAAGAGCAGCACGATCGCCGGGATATAGGCGTCGAGAAACGCGACGTCACGAGGCATGATTGGCTCCCCGATTGTCTTCATGAGGTTGACGGGCACTCGCGCCCTCGCTGCCCGCATAGGCCGCGAGCGGCGATTGCGGGTCGATGAGCGCGGTGCGGATGAAATGCAGATGGCTCTGGATGCGCTGCAGCTGGTGGCGCTCTTCGCGAGGCGGCGTGTCGCCACGCTCGGGCGCGCTCGCTGCGTTGGGCTTCCACATGCCTTGCAGCACGCTCTGACTTGCGTCGATGGCGTGGACGGTTGCCGCGAGCGCGGCGCGGTAACGTGCCTCGCTTGGGCGCTCGAAGAGCGCGCCCACGGCCTTGAGCGTCGCGTCGATCGCCACGCGCCATGCCGTTCCCCGTGCGTACTGCGGATGCGCGGGCAGCGTGGCCAGTTCGTTGCGCAGATCGAGCGCGGCGTTGCCCACTTCGAGCGTCGAGAAGAGCCAGCGCAGCGTGTCGCGGCGTTGAGCGTCGTCGTTGCCGGCAATCGCCGAGAGCTGGAACATCAGGTCGCGCGCGCCGCTCTCGAAGCGGTTGCGCAGTCCCTTCAGGCGCGCGCGACAGGCCTGCACGGCGCCGCCGCGCAGGTCGGCGAGCAGTCGCCGACGCAGCCACGGCGTGGAAGGCGGCAGCAGCACGGCGAACGCGAGCGCCGAGACCGCCATCGACGCGATCAGCGCGAGCGCATCGTTCATATAGCTGCTCGGGTTGTACTGCACGACGTTGTCCGGGCCCGCGAGAAAGCACAGGAAGATGCAGTAGCCCACGCCGTAGCCCGCGTACTTCGGGCGCGTCGTGAGGAACACGCCGAGCGCGAGCGCGGGCGTGAGCGCGACGCACAGCATGGCGAAGCCGTCGATATGCGGAAACACGCCGAACGTGAGAACCATGCCGACGAGCGACGCGAGCACGGTGCCGAGCGCCATCTGCGTCGCCATGCGCGAGGGCTGCGGTGCCGCCGAGGCAAGCGCGCAGGTCGCGGCGGCATTGAGCACGAGGGTCGAGCCGCTCGGCCATGCGGTGGCGATCCAGAACGCGCCGAGCAGCGTCATCACGATCGCGGCGCGCACGCCCGACACGCCTGCTGCGATCAGGTTCGTCTTCGGCACGTAGCGCGCAATCCATTTTTCGCGCGAGTGCGTGTCGACGGCAAGCGAGGCGTAGGTGGCCGTGTACTCGGTCATTTCGTGCACGAAGCGGTAGAACAGCTCCGTCGCGGTGTCGAAGTCGAGCAGGCGAGCATTGCCTTGCGCTTCGAGTTCGGCGCGCGTCGCGCGCACGCGCTTCGGCAGCGCCGAGCGGTAGTCTTCGAGTTGCTTCGAGACGTGCGTTGCATCCGCGGCTGTGAGCACCGGCTCGCCCGCTTTCGCGAACAGCGGCGCGATCTCGCGGAAGTACGGTTCGAGCGCATCGACGGTGACCACGGAGCCGTCCGCGCGCAGACGGTTCATCAACTGATGCAGCGCGTGAAAGCGCGTGGAGGCCGTCATGAACTCGGTGTTCAGACGCGCGAGGCGCCCCGAGCGCATGCGCGCGTCGGGCGACTCGAACACGGCCATGCTGCGGTTCGCTTCGAGGCCCACGACGTCGGCGACGAAGCGCGCATTGCTCGCTTCGATGTGCGAACGATCGATACGACCGGCGAGCGCTGCGGACACGTAATCGACGAACGACGAGAAACGGCGCCGCACGTTCGAGCGCAGCAGCTCGCCCGTAAACTGCGGAAACACCACGGCGCTGACGAAGCCCGAACAGAGAATGCCGATCGAGATCTCGCCCACGCGCGTCATGGCCGACATGAACGCGCCGTCGGGATGCTGCGAGGCCGGAATGCCGATGAGCGCCGCCGTATAGCCCGCGAGCACGAAGCCGTACGAGCGGAAGTTGCGGTTGCGCGCCGCGCCCGCGGTGCACAGCCCGACCCACAGCGCCGTCGAGACGATGAAGAGTTCCGGCTGTTGCGCGAAGAGGCCGATCAGCGCGAGCATCACGACGAGGCCCACGAGCGTGCCGCACAGCCGGTAGAAGCTCTTTGCGAACACCGGGCCGCTTTGCGGCTGCATCACGATGAACACGGTCGTCATGGCCGTGCGCGGCTGCGGCAGGTCGAGCTTCATGGCGATGCCGAGCGCGAGCAGGGCGGCGGCGATCGCCTTGAAGAGATAGATCCAGACGAGGCCGTCGGTGCGCGCCCAGTCGGCGAGCGCGGCGTAGAGGCTTTGGCCGCCCGGCTGCGAAGGTGAGGAGGTGGACGCCTGCATCTTCGGCTGCCTTAGTGCGGCGCGCCCGATGCGCTGGCATCGGCGGCGTCGGGACCGGACGAGGCATGCGAGCCGTGCGGCGCGAGCAGCGCCGCGGGCATCAGCGGCACGTCGCGTGTCTTCTTGCCATGCGCGGGCAGTTGCTCGGCGTCGGTCGGGCCTTTCGCTGCGGCATCGCTCGAGGCGTCGATCATGCCGCCGCCCAGCGCCGCGACGAGCGTGGCGTGTGCGGCGAGGCGCTCGGCCTGGATGTGCGCCACGCCTTCCTGCGCGCGCAGCAGCTGGGTTTGCGCAATCAGCACGTTCACATAGTCGGTCAGGCCACGGCGGAAGCCTTCCTGCGCGAGATCGTAGTTGCGCTGCGCGGCTGAGACCGAGCGGTGCGCATCGTCTTCCTGGGTCGCGAGCGAGCGCATGCGCACGACCTGATCGGCGATTTCCTTGAGCGCGGTGACGATCGTCTGGTTGTACTGATCGACGGCGATGTCGTACGCGGCGGACTGCGCGCCGAGCTGCGCGCGCAGGCGTCCGCCGTCGAAGATCGGCAGCGAGAACGCGGGGCCGGCCGCGTAACTGCCGCTCATCGACTTGAGGAACTGGAACAGCGGGCCGGCCGCCGCGTAGCCGCCCATCGAAACGAGCAGGTTCACGTTCGGATAGAAGTCGGCCTTCGCGACGTCGATGCCGCGCGCTTGCGCGGCGACGAGCCAGCGCGCCGCGACCACGTCGGGGCGATAGCCGATCAACTGCGCGGGCAGCGCCGAAGGCAGGCCCGCGGGTGCGGCGAGCGAGAGCGCGGGACGCTCAATCAATTCGCCGGCGCCCGGGCCCTTGCCCGCGAGCGCCGCGAGCTGGTTCTTGCCGAGCGCGATGGATTCTTCGAGCGCGTCGATCTGGCGCTCGTACTCGGGCAGCGGCGTTTGCGCCTGGCTCACTTCGAGCTGGGTGCCGATGCCGCCCGCGAGACGCTTTTGCGCGAGCGCGAGAATACGCTGCTGCTGGCCGAGCGTTTGCTTCGCAATGTCGAGCAGCGCGTAGTTCATCGACATCTCGATGTAGGTGCGCGTGACATTGACTTCGAGTTCGAGCTGCGCCGCGCGCGCGTCCGCAGCCGTGGCGTGCGCCACGTCGAGCGCGCGCTCGGCGTTGTTCTTGTCCTGGCCCCAGAGGTCGAGGTGATACGAGAGGCCGAGCGTGGCCGTGTTGTTCCACGTGTTCGAGCCCGCGAGCGACCCCGGTCCGTAGTAGATGTTGTCGGACCATTGCTGGCGCTGGATGGACATGCTGCCGTTGATTTGCGGCAGGAGCCCGGCCTGGGCCACGCCCACCATCGAGCGGGCTTCGCGCACGCGCGCCTGGGCGGCGGCAAGCGAGGGGTTGCCGGCCACGGAGGCCTCGATCCAGGCGTTCAGTTGAGGGTCGTTGTAGCCGCGCCACCAGTCGCTGGCGGGCCAGCTCGCTTCGGTGTTGGCCGCGCGGATCGCCGATCCGGCGTCGAGTTGCGCGGCTTCGGCCTGCTTCGCTTGCGGTGCGATGCCCCCGGTACTGGCGCAGCCCGCGATTATCAACGAGAACGTAAGAACCGTGAGTGCGGCTAGTCCTTTCGGTACCGGAGACTGCACGATTTACTCCTTATCTTGACTATGAATCACTGTGCGTCATTATATTTTTTGCGCGATTGGTGAATAACCGGTAAGGATGCAAGGCATTTTTACGAAACATGAGACAATCGATCTTACGAAATATGAAACAATTCGTGAGTCAGATAGAGGATTGGTATGGATACGCTTCAAAACATGCGTGTATTCGTCCGGGTGGTGGAGGCGGGCAGCTTCACGGGCGCGGCGCAATACCTGAACACGACCACGGCTTACGCCTCGCGCGCGGTGTCCGATCTGGAGGCGCATCTGCGCACGCGCCTCTTGAACCGCACGACGCGCCGCATCGCGCTCACCGAGGCGGGCGAGCGCTACCTGCAGCGCTGCGAGCAGATCCTCGCCTACGTCGATCAGGCGGAAGCGGAAGCCGGCGACGCGCATGCGCGCCCCTCGGGCAAGCTCAAGGTCCATGCCATGACGAGCTTCGGCCAGCACTATGTGGTGCCGGCGGTGGGGCAGTATCAGCAGCGCTATCCTGACGTGCACGTGGAACTGACGCTCGCGCAGCGCATGCCGGATCTGCTCGACGAGGGGTATGACGTGGCCCTCGTGGTCGCAACCGATCTGCCGGATTCGGGTTTCGTGTCGCAGCGGCTCGCGAGCGCGTTCAGCATCGCGGTGGCTTCACCTGCGTATCTGGAGAAGCGCGGCGTGCCGCAAAAGCCCGCCGATCTCGCGCAGCACACCTGCCTGCAGATGGTGACGCCCGTGTTCCCGACCGCCCAGTGGCATTTCACGGGCCCCGAAGGCGAGGCCACGGTCGATCTCGGCGCGGCGACTTTCCAGGTGAACGTGGCGGAGGCGATGGCGGTGGCCGTGCGCGAGGGCATGGGCGTGGGCCTGCTGCCGATCTATTCGGCGATCAGCGGTCTGCGCAGCGGCGAGCTGCAGTGGATCCTGCCGGAGTACAAGTCGCAGGAGATGAACGTCTTTGCGGTGTACCCGTCGCGCCAGTATCTCGACGCGAAGATCCGCACATGGGTCGAACTGCTGCGCGAGAGCATGCCGTCGACGCTCGCACGCGATCAGAACGAATTGCGCCAGTTCGCACGCACCTGAGGCGGCTGCGCCTGCGCTTGATCAAGAGGCGCGCGCGGGCTGTGACAGCCTGTTACAGCTTGCGCAGATGGCAACACTTGCTTACGCCCGGCGGCGCGGCGGCTTGGTAAGGTAGCGGGACTGTTTCACGCAACCTTCTTTCTGCCAACACCGGGAATTGACATGGATACGCATCTGATGATCGGCATCGCCGTGATGATGGGCCTGATCGGCATCGCGGCATCGCGCGATCTGCTGCGCATGCGCCGCGCGCAGCTGCAGCCCGTGACGCTGCGCGTGCGCCGCGACGACGCGCGCATGCACTAAACCCGCAGGCGCATTCGCCTCGCTAGATGTCCACCACCTTGTCCCATGCAAAGGCCGGATTCTCCGGCTGCCCCGTGCGGCGGTCGCGATAGCCGCGCGGATTGCACACCACGCGCGTGCCGTTGACCGTGTAGTCGAAGCACGTATGCGTATGGCCATGTATCCATAGCGCGACAGGCGCGCGCACGAGCGCGTCGAGATCGCTCACGAATCCCGCCGACACCCGATCTTCCGCATAGCGCGGCGCAAGGCTTTGCCTGTGCGGCGCGTGGTGCGTCACCACGATCGTCTCGCCCGCGAAGGGCTTCGCGAGTTCCGCTTCGAGCCACGCGCGCGAACGCGCATGGAGCGCAAGCGAGTCGGCTGGCGTGAAGTCGCGCGCCAGCGCTTGCGGGCTATCGGGCCAGGACACCTGGATCAAGCCGCGAAAGTCGAGCATCACGCGCATCGCGGCCGCAATGGCGGCTTCGCGCGCGGCGTCGTCGGCGCCAAAGAGCGCGAAGTCCGCCCACAGCGTCGTGCCGAGCACGCGGAAGCGGCCCGCCGGATCGACATACACGCCGTCGTTGAGGAAATGCACGTTGTCGAGCGTGGCGGCGGCGTCGCGCATCGCCGTTTCCAGCGCGCCGAGATCGCCGTCGTAGTACTCGTGATTGCCGGGCACGTACACCACCGGCACCTGCGGATCGAACGTCTCCGCCGCCCAACGCAAACCGAGTCCGTGATTGTGGATGTCGCCCGCAAGCACGACGAGATCGGCCTGCGCATGCGGGATCGTGACGGGCTCGTCCTGCTCGAGATGCAGGTCGGACAGCACGCGGATCTTCAGCGGGGTTTTCACCGGGTCTTTCACCGAGTCTTTCACCGGGTCTTCCACGATTCTCGCTCCTTCGATCAGGGCAGCACTTTCCCCGGATTCATCAGGTTCAACGGATCGAGCGCGGTCTTGATCGCACGCATGAGCGCAATTTCGACCTCGCTCTTGTAGTGCATGTTCTCGTCGATCTTCAACTGCCCGAGCCCGTGTTCGGCGCTGATCGTGCCGCGATGGCGGTCCACGCTGTCGTAGACGATACGGTTGAGCGTTTTCTCGTTTTCGGCGAGGAAGCGCTTCGGGTCGCCGCCTTCGGGCGCCTGCACGTTGTAATGCAGATTGCCGTCGCCGAGATGGCCGAACGTGACCATGCGCGCGCCGGGCACCGTGCGGGCAATCTCGGCGTCGGTTTCCTCGATGAAATGGCCGATGCGCGAGATCGGCACGCCGATATCGTGCTTGATGTTCAACCCTTCCTGCGCCTGCGCGAGCGGAATGTGCTCGCGGATATTCCAGAACGCCTGCGACTGCGCGAGGCTTTCGGCGACCACGGCGTCTTCCACGAGACCTTGTTCGAGCGCGTCTTCCATGAGCCGCTCGAAGAGTGCGCGTGCGTGTTCCTCGCTTTCGTTATCCGAGAGTTCGAGCAGCACGACCTGTTCGTGATGCTCCGCGAACGGATAACGCATTTGCGGGAAATGACGGCCGACGAGCTGCATGCAGAAGTCCGACATCAGCTCGAAGCCCGTGAGCAGCGGTCCGGCGTAGCGCTGCGCGAGCGCGAGGAAGTCGAGCGCCGCGTGCGCCGAGCCGAGCGCGGCGAGCGCGGTGACGCGCGCGGCCGGCAGCGGATGCAGCTTCATCACGGCGGCGGTGATGATGCCGAGCGTGCCCTCCGCACCAATGAAGAGATCGCGCAGATCGTAGCCGGTGTTGTCCTTGCGCAGCCCGCGCAGGCCGTCCCAGATCTCGCCTTGTGGCGTGACGACTTCGAGGCCGAGGCACAGCTCGCGCGTGTTGCCGTAGCGCAGCACGCCGGTGCCGCCGGCGTTGGTCGACAGATTGCCGCCGATCGTGCAGCTGCCTTCGGCAGCAAGCGACAGCGGGAAGAGGCGGCCCGCATCCTTCGCGCGCGCCTGGACTTCAGCGAGGATCACGCCGGCTTCGACGGTGATCGTGTTGTTGTGCGCGTCGATTTCGCGCACGCGGTTCAGTCGGCGCAGGCTCAGCACGGCCTGGCTGCCGCTCGCGTCGGGCGTTGCGCCGCCCGCGAGACCCGTGTTGCCGCCCTGCGGTACGAGCGCGACACGATGCGCGTGCGCGAGCTTCACGACAGCGGCCACTTCCTGCGCGTTGGCCGGGCACAGCACGGCGAAGGCCGCGCCCTGGTAGCGGCGGCGCCAGTCGGCGAGGTAGGGCGCGGTGTCGTGCGCGTCGGTCAGTACGTTTTGCGCGCCGATGGCGGCGGCGCAGGCGTCGAGAAAGGCTGGGCTGGCGGTCGGGGTGGAGTCGGTCATGGTGTCTCGGAGTGTCGCGCCTGCGCTGGGCTGGCGCGCGGCACGATTGTCGTGAAGCTCAAACGCCTAGTGTGACACGGCGATAGCCTTCACGCAGCGTGCGCGGTGGCGAGAGCCGCTCAGGCCGACTCGCGCTTCGCGGACTTTGCGGCAGGTTTTGCAGCACGTTTCGCGGCACGCTTGTACGGCGCGACATAGGCAAGCGCGCACGCGAAGAAGCCGAGCGAAAGTGCGACTTCCACCCAGCCGAGCCGGTTGCCGGGCGCGGGATCGGTCATGCCGCGCACGATGCCCTCCGCGAAGTAGAGCAGCACGAGCATCGCCGCCCATTGCAGCGTGTAGAGCCTGCGTCGCAGCACGCCGGGCAGCGCAATGGCGAGCGGCACCGCCTTGAGCACGAGCGCGCTGCCGCCCGGGCGCAGTGGCGCGAGCCGCCATTCCCACGCGATGCACAGCAGCGTGAGCGCGGCGAGCATCGCAAAGGCGCCGAGCGCGACGCCGCGACGCTGGGCGATGGGCTCGGTGACGCTCTCCGCGCTGGCATTCACGGCCGCTGGCCCGGCTCAGTGGCGGCGAGCGCGAGCGCCGCGCGCGCAAGCCGTACGCCCAGCGCGCTCGCGAGCGTCTTCTCGTCGGCGCTCAAGCCGTGGCCGCGCGCGTCGTGGCGCGCGTGATGCGAGGCGCCGTAGGGCGTGCCGCCGCCCTGCGTAGTCGTGAGCGCGCTTTCGGTGTAAGGGATGCCCACGAGCAGCATGCCGTGATGGAGCAGCGGCAACATCATCGAGAGCAGCGTGCTTTCCTGGCCGCCGTGCAGGCTGCCCGTCGACGTGAACACGCACGCGGGCTTGCCCGCGAGCGCGCCCGAAAGCCACTGGGGCGTCGTGCCGTCGAGAAAGTACTTGAGCGGCGCGGCCATATTGCCAAAGCGCGTGGGCGAGCCGAGTGCGAGACCCGCGCATTCCTCGAGGTCGCGCAGTTCGACGTAGGGCGGCCCGTCGGAGGGGATATCGGGCGCGGTGGCCTCGCAGACCGTCGAGACGGGTGGCACCGTGCGCACGCGCGCCTCGGCGCCGGGAACACTGTCGATACCCTGGGCAATTGCGCGCGCGAGCTCGCGGGTTGCGCCATGTCGACTGTAGTAGAGCACAAGAATCGGTTTCATCGGGCCTCGTCGGTGGACGGGATATTATAGGGGTTGGGTTTGCCGCCGCCGCGCGGCAGTCAAAGTGTTCACGGTGGCGAGGAAGACGGGCCAATGGATGTGCTGTCGACAGTGAAGATCGATCTGGACATCGTGAAGCGGCTCGCTCGCTTCGCGGCGCGGCGCAGCCGCGAAGATCGCATTCCGCAGGTCGCGGGCAGCCTCACGTTCACCACGCTGCTCTCGCTCGTGCCGCTCGCCACGGTCGCATTCGCGCTCTTCACCGCGTTCCCGATCTTCGCGTCGTTCCAGAATTCGCTGCAGGCTTTTCTCGCCGACCACCTCATGCCGGCGCAGATCAACAGCCAGATCTTCAAGTACCTGAACCAGTTCGCCTCGAAGGCCAAGGGCCTCACGACAATGGGCATGATCGTGCTCTTCGTCACGTCGGTCATGACCATGATGACCGTGGAGTCGGCCTTCAACCTGATCTGGCGCGTGCGCAAGGCGCGGCCGTTCGCGCAGCGCGTGCTCGTTTATTGGGCCATCCTCACGCTCGGGCCGATCCTGATCGGCGTGAGCCTGTCGATCTCTTCCTACGTGTTCACGCGTTCCGCTGTGATCGCGACCGAGCAGCACGTTTCGGTCATTCTCGACTGGATGCTCTTCGGCGCTTCGCTGCCGCTCACGGCGCTCGCGTTCGCGATGCTCTATGTGTACCTGCCGAACTGCCGCGTGCAGTGGCGCGACGCGCTGGTGGGCGGCATCGCCGCGGCGATTGCGTTCGAGGCGGCCAAGCGCGGCTTCGGCTACTACGTGCGGCGCATTCCGACCTATACGGCCGTTTATGGCGCGTTCGCGGCCGCGCCGATGTTCCTGCTTTGGATGTACCTGAGCTGGTTCATCACGCTCGTGGGCGCGATGATCACCTCGGCGTTGCCCGAAATCCGCACCGGGCGCTTCGACCGGCCGCGCTTTCCGGGCAGCGATCTGCTCGATGCGCTCGAACTGCTGGCGGGCCTCGCCGAAGCGCGGGAAGCGGGCGAGCCGGGCCGCACGACCGAGCAACTCGCGCAACTGCTGCGGCGCGACCTGGCCACGGTCACACGCCTGATCAACGGTCTCGAAGAAGATGAACTCGTGGGGCGTCTCGAACAGGACGACCGCGCGAAAACGCTGTTCCTGCTGATCGGCAATCCCGCGCGCATCACGGTGGCGCGCATCTTCGACCGCTTCGCGATCGATCGCGAGGAACTGGCGTATCAGCTCAAGTCGAGCAGCATCGACGCGCCCATGCTGCTAGGCGCGCTCGACAACGACAGGCTGTCAATTTCACTCGCGTCGCTGATTGCGACGCGGCGTTTCCCGGCGCTAACGGAAGAGCACGCGCCGGTGCTCCCGCACCCGGCGGCGTGACGGTACGGCGCGCCTGCGAGAGGCGCGCCACCGCATCCGATCGCGATCAGAGAGAGATCTTGCCGCGGCAGATATCCGCGAACATGACCCAGTCGCCCATCAGGCTGTAGATGGGGTGACGGAAGGTGGCCGGGCGGTTCTTCTCGAACTTGAAATGTCCGACCCACGCGAAGCCGTAGCCGCACACGATGGCAAGCGGCAGCCAGAGCCAGTTGCCCGTGGCGATCGCCATGCAGACGAAGCCGATCACGCCGAGCGACCCGATGAAATGCAGCCGCCGCGAAACGGGATGGCTATGCTCGCTCAGGTAGAACGGATAGAACTCCGCGAAGCTCGAAAAATGCTCGGTATGCGTGGTGGGTTGCATTGTCTCCTCCTTTCTGCGTGGGCCGCAGGGGATGGTTGATTCGGCCATTTTCCGGCGTTCCGAACGACCGTGCAACCAGGGCAGGCGTCTAAATCTCAGCCGTTGCCCACGCGCGGCACCTGCTGCGTTGCAAAAGCGTAGAGCGCGTCGAGCGTTGCATCGGGCTGCTCGGTCATCAGCGCGTGGCCCGCGTCCAGCGTGACGGTGTCCACCGGCGAGCCGGCTTGCGCGAAGGCGTCGGCGAGGGCGCGCGCCGCGCGTGGGGGCGTCATCGCGTCGCGTTTGCCGACGATCAGGCGCACCGGGCAGCGCACCTTCGCTGCACTAGCGAGGCCATCCGCGTAAGCGTTGCACGCCGCGAAATCGGTGTGGAAAAGCTGCGTTTCGCCGCGCGCGGCGACACGCTCCATCAGCCGCTGGTTCATGCCGCGCAGCCAGAAACCGGGCCCGGGGCTCGACGGCTTGGCGGCAAGCGTCGAGTGCGACCACGCGTTGACGAGCGCGATCGCCTCCGGCTCGCGCTCTCGCGCGGCTTCGAGCAAGGTGGGCGCGACCGTCATCGGAAACGCGGTGGCGAGCAGGGCGATGCGCTGCGCGCGCTCAGGATGGCGGGCCGCGAATTCGAGCGCGATGAGCGAGCCCATGCTGTGGCCGGCGACGAAGGCCTGCGGCGCGTTCACCGCGTCGAGCAGCGCAGCCACCCAGTCGGCGAGCGCGCCGATGCTCGTGAGCGCCGGGCCCGCGCTGCGCAGGTGGCCGGGCAGATCGACGGCCAGCGCATTGAAGCCGTGGTTCGCGAAATAGCGTGATTGCAGCCCCCAGACGCTATGGTCGTGCTGCGCGCCGTGGACGAACACCGCGAACGGCAGCGCGGGGTCGATCGCGCGTGAGGCCGTGTAGGCATAGACCGGCTTGCCGGCGACATCGACGATCATGACGCCTCCTTGCCGGCGGCCTTGGCCTTCGACGCTTGCGCTTTCTGCGACGCCTTCAGCGCGCGCTTGAGGTCGTCGACCAGGTCGGCGGGGTCTTCGAGCCCGATCGAGAGCCGGATCGTGCCTTCTGCGATGCCGGCGGCGGCCAGCGCCGCGGCGTCCATGCGGAAATGCGTGGTCGAGGCAGGGTGGATCACGAGCGAGCGCGCGTCGCCGACGTTGGCCAGGTGCGAGAACAGCGTGAGCGATTCGATGAAGCGCTTGCCTGCCTCGCGTGCCCCGCGCAAGTTGAAGCTGAACACGGCGCCCGCGCCGCGCGGCAGCAGACGTTTGGCCAGCGTGTAATCGGGATGGCTCGGCAGTTCGGGCCACGCAACCGATTCGACCGCCTCGTGCGCAGCGAGAAATTCGACGATGCGCCGCGCGTTCGCCACATGCCGTTCCATGCGCAGCGGCAGCGTTTCGATGCCTTGCAGCAACTGCCAGGCGGCCTGCGGATGCAGGCACGCGCCGAAGTCGCGCAGGCCCTCGCGGCGCGCGCGCAGCAGGAACGGCGCGACCGTGCTTTCCTCGCTGAACACCATGTCGTGAAAGCCCGCGTAGGGCTCGGTGAGTTCGGGAAAGCGGCCCGACGCTTCAAAGTCGAACGTGCCGCCATCCACGAGCACGCCGCCGATCGTCGTGCCATGGCCCCCGAGGAACTTGGTGGCCGAGTGATAGACGAAATCCGCGCCATGCTCGAAGGGGCGCAGCAGGTAAGGCGTGGTGAACGTCGAATCGACGAGGAGCGGCACGCCGTGCTCGTGCGCGATGTGCGCGACGGCTTCGATGTCGAGTACGTCCAGGCCCGGATTGCCGAGCGTTTCGCCGAACAGCAGGCGCGTGTTGGGCCGCAGCGCCGCGCGCCAGGCGTCGAGGTCGCCGGGCTTCACGAAGGTCGTCTCGATGCCGAAGCGCTTGAGCGTGTAGTGCAGCAGGTTGTGCGAGCCGCCGTAAAGCGCCGCCGAGGCGACGATGTGCGAGCCCGCGCCCATCAGCGTGGCGATCGCGAGATGCAGCGCCGCCTGGCCGCTCGCGGTGCCGATCGCGCCCGCGCCGCCTTCGAGCGCGGCCACGCGCTCTTCGAACACAGCGACGGTCGGGTTCGAGATGCGCGAATACACGTGGCCCGCCCGCTCCATGTTGAAGAGCGCGGCGGCGTGGTCGGTGTCGCGAAACGAGAACGAGGTGGTGAGGTAGATCGGCGTCGCGCGGGCGCCGGTGGCGGGGTCGGGCGCTGCGCCGGCATGCAGCGCGAGCGTGTCGAAACGGCTATCGGGATTCGATGACATCGTGGCGGCGCGGCCGGCGCGAACCGACCTGGTGTCGAGGGTGAAGGGCATCGTAACACCGGCGGCGGGGCGCGGGGACGCCCGGCCAGGCGTTTTTCGGGCCCGATGGAGGGCCGCCCGCGTGTCTGCCCGCGAGGCCGCGCGGGCGGCCAGTCTTGCGCCGGAAAACCTTTCGCCACGGGTTTCGGCAGACGTTTCGGAGCGCCGTGGACCGCCCGCCGCGCGGCTTTCCTTTTAACAATCTTTCCGCTAGGATCGAATGAGGTAGGCATCTTTTCAGCATTTCCCCCATTACTAGCGGCATTCCTGGAGACACATCATGCGTGTCAGCGACATCCTCAAGGTGAAGGGCAATACGCTCTTCACCGTCACGCCCGATACTGCGCTGCACGAGGCAGTCAACACCATGGCCGAGCACGATATCGGCTCGCTCGTCGTCATGGAGTACGGCGATCTGGTCGGCATGCTCACGTTCCGCGAGATCATCCTTACGCTGCGCGCGAACGGCGGCAGCGTCGGCACCACGACGATCCGCAAGGTCATGGACGATCATCCGATCACCTGCACGCCGGAAACCGAGGTCGACGAAGTGCGCCGCATGATGCTCGAGCATCACGTGCGCTATCTGCCGGTCATGGAAAGCCGCTCGCTCATGGGCGTGATCTCGTTCTACGACGTGGCGAAGGCCGTGGTGGAAGCGCAGGGCTTCGAAAACAAGCTGCTCAAGGCCTATATTCGCGACTGGCCGGAAGAGGAACGCCAGCCGGCGCGCTGAGCGCAGCCGTCCTTCCGTCCAACGCCTGGGTTGGTCAGCATGAAAAAGCGCGCGTCAGGCGCGCTTTTTCGCGTCTGGGCCTCACGAATTCCGTCAGTGCGACTCCTACTCGATGAACGATAGACCGATGCCAGCGGCGCAGCGCGACAAGCGCAAAGCGCACCATGAGGGTGATCACGCATCGCAATTCACGCTGCTGCGCCAGCGCCGTTTCGCGCCGTTTTTCTGGACACAGTTCCTTGGGGCGATGAACGACAACGTGTTCAAGATCGGCTTTACGTCGCTCGTCACGTATCAGGCTGCGCGGTTTTCCGGCGTCGATCCGAAGACGGTCGCGTTTCTGATCTCGGCCATTTTCATTTTGCCGTTCGTGCTGTTTTCCGCGACCTCGGGCCAGGTCGCCGACAAGTACGACAAGGCGATGCTCACGCGCTGGGTCAAGACCTTCGAGATCGCGGTCATGCTGATCGGCGCGGCCGGTTTCTGGATGCACAGCGCGCCGCTGCTGTATGCGTGCACGTTCCTGATGGGCGTGCATTCCACGGTGTTCGGGCCGGTCAAGTACGCGTACCTCCCGCAGCGGCTCACGCCCGAAGAACTGGTTGGCGGCAACGGGCTCGTCGAGATGGGCACGTTCGTCGCGATTCTGCTTGGCACGATCGTGGGCGGCGTGGCGGCGGGTATCGGGGCGATGGATCCCGCGTCCGCGCATGCCGACGCTGGGCCGCCGCTTGGCGCATGGTGGCTCGGCGGCATGTGCATCGTCATCGCGCTCGTGGGGCGGGTGGCCTCGGCTTTCGTGCCGCCGTGCGAGCCGTCGCAGCCGGATCTGCGCATCAACTGGAACCCGTTTTCCGAAACCTGGCGCAACCTGCGCCTCGCCCACGGAAACCGCACCGTGTTTCTGAGCCTGCTCGGCATCTCGTGGCTCTGGTTTGTCGGCGCGACGTTTCTGGCGTCGTTCTTCAATTTCGCCAAAGATGTGATGTCGGCCGATCCCGACGTCGTGACCGTGCTGCTCGCGATGTTCTCGCTTGGCATCGGCTCGGGGTCGCTGCTGTGCGAGCGGCTCTCGCGGCGGCGCATCGAGGTGGGCCTCGTGCCGCTTGGCTCGATCGGGATCAGCGTGTTCGGCATCGATCTCTTCTTTGCGAGCCATGCGTTGCCGGCCGCTTCGCATCTGCTTTCGGTGGGCGAATTCCTGCGCACTGCCGCGCACTGGCGCGTGCTCGCCGACCTGTTCCTGCTCGCCATGTTCGGCGGCTTCTACAGCGTGCCGCTCTACGCGCTGATCCAGAGCCGCAGCGCGCCCAGCCACCGCGCCCGCATCATCGCCGCGAACAACATCCTCAATTCGCTCTTCATGATCGTCTCGGCGCTCATGGCGATGGCGCTCACGTCCGCAGGCGTCGGCATTCCGGGCATTTTCCTCACCACGGCGCTGCTCAATATCGTCGTGGCGGCGTACATCTACACGCTCGTGCCCGAATTCCTGCTGCGTTTCGTGGCGTGGGTGCTCGTGCACACGGTCTACCGCGTGCGGCTCGTGCACACCGAACGTATACCGGCCGAGGGCGCGGCGGTGCTCGTCTGCAACCACGTGAGTTATGTCGATGCGATCGTGATCATGGCCGAGAGCCCGCGGCCGATCCGCTTCGTGATGGATCAGCAGATCTTCCGTTCGCCGTTCTTCGGCTGGGTGTTCCGTCACGCCAAGGCCATTCCGATTGCGCCCGCTCACGAAGATCCGGCTGCGCTTGCCGCTGCCTATGACGCGTGCGCGGCTGCGCTGGCCGAGGGCGATCTTGTCTGCATTTTTCCGGAAGGCAAGCTCACGCGCACGGGCGACATGAACCCGTTCCGCCACGGCGTGACCGAGATCTTGCGGCGCACGCCGGTGCCCGTCGTGCCGTTGGCGTTGCGCGGGCTGTGGGGCAGCGCGTTCTCGCGCTTTCCGGCATCCGGGCAGGACCGGCCGCTACGACGGGGTTTGACGAGCCGTTTGACGCTCGCGGTGGGCGAGCCGATCGCGGCGGCGGACGCCACGCTCGAGCGCTTGCAGGAGACGGTGGCGGAGCTGCGCGGCGCGCGGCGCTGACGCAAGGGGCATGCGGGGCACGCGGGGCGGCAGGCTGTGCCGCCCAAACCGGCGTCGCGCCGCCTTTTCGCCCAACCGCGCGGTCGGGCGTCGCCGCGCGCGGGCTGGCATAATGCTGGATTCCCCGATTCACTTTGGACGACCGCCATGTCCGGCAACACGCTCGGTACGCTTTTCACCGTCACCACTTTCGGCGAATCCCACGGTCCGGCCATTGGCTGCGTCATCGACGGCTGCCCGCCCGGCCTGGCGCTCACCGAAGCCGATATCCAGATCGACCTGGACCGCCGCCGCCCTGGCACGTCGCGTCACGTGACGCAGCGCCAGGAAGAGGACAAGGTCGAGATTCTCTCGGGCGTGTTCGAAGGGCGCACAACGGGCACGCCTATCGCGCTCCTGATCCGCAACACCGATCAGCGCAGCAAGGACTACGGCAACATCGTCGAGACCTTCCGTCCCGGTCACGCCGACTACACCTACTGGCAGAAGTACGGCATTCGCGACTATCGCGGCGGCGGCCGTTCGTCGGCGCGCCTCACCGCGCCCACCGTCGCGGCGGGCGCGGTGGCGAAGAAGTGGCTGCGCGAGCGCTTTGGCGTGGAAGTGCGCGGCTACATGCGCGCGCTCGGCGAGATCGACGTGCCGTTCGTGAGCTGGGAGCACGTGCACGAGAATCCGTTCTTCGTGCCGAACGCCGACGTCGTGCCGCAGCTCGAGGACTACATGGACGCGTTGCGCAAGGACGGCGACTCGATCGGTGCGCGCGTGAACGTGGTGGCGAGCGGCGTGCCGGTGGGTTGGGGCGAACCGCTGTTCGACCGGCTCGACGCCGACATCGCGCACGCCATGATGGGTATCAACGCGGTGAAGGGCGTGGAGATCGGCGCGGGTTTCGCGAGCGTCGCGCAGCGCGGCTCGGTGCACGGCGACGAGCTCACGCCGAACGGCTTTCACGGCAACCACGCTGGCGGCGTGCTCGGCGGCATTTCGACGGGGCAGGACATCACCGTGTCGATCGCCATCAAGCCGACCTCGAGCATCCGCACGCCGCGCCGCTCGATCGACAAGGCGGGCGACCCCGCGACGGTCGAGACCTTTGGCCGCCACGACCCGTGCGTGGGCATTCGCGCGACGCCGATCGCCGAGGCCATGCTCGCGCTGGTGCTGATCGATCACGCGCTGCGCCACCGCGCGCAGAATGCCGACGTCGTCGTGACGACGCCGAAGATCGCGGCAAGCGACGAGTGATGTTTGCCCGTGCGGCGCGAGCCGCACTCGTTGCGCGAGCAACAAAAAAGCCGCTTCAGGCTCACACCTGAAGCGGCTTTTTTTCGCTTGCCGAACTTACATGTTCGGATAGTTCGGACCGCCGCCACCTTCCGGCGTGACCCACACGATGTTCTGCGTCGGGTCCTTGATGTCGCAGGTCTTGCAGTGCACGCAGTTCTGCGCGTTGATCTGCAGACGGTCGCTGCCGTCGTCGTTCTTCATGAACTCGTACACCGCGGCCGGGCAGAAGCGCGCTTCGGGGCCCGCGTAGGTGCGCAGGTTCACGTTCACGGGCACGCTTGCGTCCTTGAGCGTCAGGTGCGCGGGCTGATTCTCTTCGTGGTTCGTGTTCGAGATGAACACCGAGGAGAGCCGGTCGAACGTGAGCTTGCCGTCGGGCTTCGGATACTCGATCGGTTTGCATTGCGAAGCGGGCTTGAGCATCTCGTGATCGCGGTGCTGGTGATGCAGCGTCCACGGCACGTTGCCGCCCAGCAGCTTCTGCTCGATGCCGACCATCAGCGTGCCGAGATACAGGCCCTTGCTCATCCACTGCTTGAAGTTGCGCGCCTTGTACAGCTCGGTGTGGAGCCACGACTGCTTGAACGCTTCCGGGTAG